>NZ_CP159837.1:6315000-6615278 GCF_040564635.1 Planktothricoides raciborskii GIHE-MW2 | reverse complement strand
TTTGATATTAAGCGACTATCTCAAAATAAGGTGACAGCATCGTTCCCAGTTCTTGAATTAAAAGACAATCTGGCTGATGTTCCATTTCTGGTAACATAATTTCTTTAATAAAGTTACGATATGTCTTTCCTGGCACCAAGTCAACTTCTTGATTTAATTTTTCAAATAAATTCTCAAAAGCTTCTTTGCCTCGAAAATATCTTTTGGCTTGGTCAAAATCAACCAAGCTAGGATTATTTAACCAGTTTTCCCAGTCTAATTCAGCTAAAGTATCCTCAAATCTGGAATTAATCTCTTCAATATGTTGACTACGGATTTCCGCTTGACAATTCTGCTCAATTGGTCGCAAAAACCAATCTTTCATGGCAGCTATATCTAAAATATCATCATTACTAATATTTTCTAGCTGAGGACAAATTTTATCGGTGTTAAATCTAAACTTTAAACACTCAATTAATTCATCTTTAATTTTATTCTGAAAATATTCCTTTAACCAATTGTCTAGCTGACTTTTGCTCAGAATGGTATTTCTCCGTTTAAATAATTTTGGTTTTTTTGATGGGGCAGATGGTTGTCCTGATTGCCTGATTGGTATTTGATTCAAAATTTCCGCAAGCATCTCCGTTTCTTCTAATAAATAATTTTCCCATTCATGTCTGGGCCAACATAGTTCCCGCACCACCTTGTTGTTGACTAAATATTTATCGGTTGTTTGTTGCTTTCGTTGGATATCTTGTTCTCTTTTAAAGTCGCGATCGGTAATTGCCAAAACCGGGATTTTTCGGTGTAAATTACTCTGGGCATAAACGAGTCTAGCGATAGAATTAAATGCATTACTTCCTCCTACGGCAATTAAGTCATGGTCAACATTGGGAAGTTGCGAGCTATCTTTAAGGTTGCCAATAACTTTTTCCAGGAAATCAATTTCTGGACTCTGAGGTTCACCTTCGATTAAAATATATAAGGTATTCTTTAAAAAATCCACTAATTTTCCTCCAATTGTCCTAAAGCGATCGTTTCTGAATCAGAAAATAATTTCATCACAGCGGGAGAATGGCTAGTAAATATATATTGATTATTCCCAGAATCATGGCGAAGTACATTAATTAATCTTTTTTGCCAGGTGGGATGCAAGTGCAGTTCAACCTCATCAATTAACACGAGAGAATTTTTCGCGTTTTCAGCGGCTAAACCGACTAAAATTCGCATAATTTGATGTTGTCCTGAACTCATTTGCAAAAAGTCGTATTCCATGCCGTTTATTTTGAAAATTACCGTATCAATGTCTGGGCCAGATTCTAACCCTACCATTTCATCGGGATAACAGATTTTATTAAATAATCTTTTAATTCGTTCCCAATAAGACTCTCCATATTTTTCTTTATTCCAGTTTATATGTTTGAAATAAAAGAAAGTCAGCCAAGACAAAACATCAGCTTTATCGCTTACTTTATTTGGTTGATACAGAGAATTTTTATGTAATCTAATTGTCCGTCTTTGGTCTAAATAACAGACTCCCCCAATTTTATCAAAAATATCACCATAAAATAAACCCCTGGATTTAGCCTGGGATGCTTGACCTCTGGCACCTAATACTTTAACCGCAGATGGATCTAAATATTGGTAGTCATAAGCACTTATACTTAATGTATCGGGATTGGGATAACGCCAACGAACTTGTGTGGGAATATTCAGAGGGGGTATATCCTCTTCAGATAAATTAAAATGTTGGGGTAAATTTAAAGCACCATAGACTTGATTAATTGCTTGGGCTTCTTCTTTATCTATGGAAAATTCAAAGGTGATATCGGCGATATTGCCTCGCCCTCTGACCAATTGTTGAGGACTATATTCTAATCCTTCTCTTAAGTCTGGTTGGGCTGGATTTTCAAATATCTTGACCATCAGATGAATGGCATCAAGAATTGATGTTTTACCAGAACCATTCGGGCCAACAATTAAATTGATGGGCTGAGGACGCCCTAAATAGTCGGTAAAGTCTAAAGACAGGTTTTTGATGGCTCTAAAATTTTGAATTTCCAGAGAATGTATTTTCATAGTATCTTGATTTTATTTTTATTTTATTTATCCGTTTTGTATATCGTAGGTTGGGTCCACCGTCCACGAAACCCAACGTCACATAATTTATTGTATCATTTGTCAATGGTTTTGGCAATATTGATTGTCCCTCAAGTAACATCAAAAGGAAAGTAAAGACCAGATAATCTGGATAAGATAATCTTGATAATATGTAGTTGGGTTTCGTTCCTCAACCCAACCTACTCTTGAATTTCTAAAGCGGCTAGTTGGGCTTTGAGTTGGCTGAGTTCAGATTCTAAGGATTCTATGTTTGCCCTTAACTGCTGTTTTCGCTGTTCTACGGAGTTGGATTGTTTTGCAAAATAAGCCTCAATTTCTGGCCATAGTTCCACCGCCCAATCTTTGCTAGAATTTGCCAACTCGGTAATCACTTCTACGGTGCCATCATGTTGGAGAATGAATAGGGTATAAAGTCGCTTTTGTTGTCCCGGTTTGCCGCCTTTTTTCTGACAATGAATATAGAGTCCTGGTTGTTGATATTTGACTTGGGCAAGTTGACTGACAAAATTGCCTTCAATGGAATAGCCATCGCTGCGAGTTTTGTCAATGCCTTCGACAAATTTGCACCAGTTTCCCGGTTTTTCTGAAAGATTACTTTCCCAAAATCCAGGGGCATTTAAGAAAGCTTCTCGAAGATTAATTAGAATATTGTCACTCATGGGTATTATGTATTTGGATTGACATTGATAAATTTGTAGGTTGGGTGATCGGTACTCAACCCAACATTATAACAGTGTTTTGTTGGGTTTTCTTACGTCAACCCAACCTACTAAATTAGGGCGAAGCATGACCGGATTAAATTTTTGCTTTTAACCATCAAACTTCTGCGGTCATGCTTCGCCCCTACAGATATATTTGTATATTTACAATGGTGAATATGTTTCTGGGGTTTTATTCCCATAATCTCCGACCGTTTTTGCCATTGAGTTGCTGATGGGTGTCTTGCAAAAGTTCGGGAATATTTAGATTGTGCGGACAGCGGGGTAAACAGTCTCCACATTCGGTGCATTTGTTGCCTTTGTTTCCGGGAAACCAATGACCGGCATTTTCAAACATTCGATAACGATATTGTCCATAGTCGGTCATGTGATAGGCAACGGTGAGGTTTCTTAGGCGCAATATTTCGGGAATATTAATGGTTTCTGGACAGGGTAAACAAGCATAGCATTGATGACAGTAATCTAATGCTAAGGTTTGGCTGGCGTGAGTTTCTAGCCGGTGAAATGTTTCTTGTTCCCCAGGGGTTAAAGGTTCGGTTCGATCGGCAAATTTTGATAAAATTTCCAGTTCTTCCGGGTTGGCAGGGCCAAAACTGAGGGTGGTAATTTGGGGGTTGCTGAGTAAAAATCGATAGTTGATTTCTAGGGGAGAAAAAGGTTGACAAAGTTGCTGGAGAGTTGCGGATGGTTGATAGAGTTTACCCCCTTTGTCTGCTGGGGAAATGATGAAGATGCCCATGTCTTTTTTTTGGGCTAAGGCTACGGCAGGGGCGTGGCGTTGAAAAAAATAGTAGTAGTGTAAATTGATAAATTCAAATAAATCAGTGTTAATGGCTGCTAAGATTAATTCCAGAGAACCATGAGTGGAAAATCCTAAATGTTTTACCCGACCATCGGCGATCGCACCTTGGAGGGCTTTGATATATTCCGAATCTAAAACATTGTCTAAATGTTCCTGAGTATTAATCCCATGAATGGCCAAACAGTCGAGATAATCGGTCTGAAGTCGAGTTAAAGATAGATCGATCGCCTCACTGATTTTTGCTGCTGGTATTCCCGGAGATATTTTACTGGTAATATACAATTGCTGGCGCGATCGCGGCAACCCATTGGATAGGGCAGAACCGAGATATTTCTCACTATTGCCGTAACCCGGTGCGGTTTCCAAGTGATTAATCCCCAAACCGACACCTTTATATATAGTATTAATCGCATTTTCCTCAGAAGCTAAATATCGCATAGTCCCCAGGGAAAATACCGATAAATCCAGATTAGTTTTACCAAATCGACGATATTGCATCACTCAAAAACCAGCCCACCCTAAAAATCCCTAAAAAGCCCTAAAAATTCCTAAAAATTCCTAAAAAATTGACTATTAAGAAATTGGCTGTTAGCTGCAACGGTCAATTTCTTAATAGCTAAAAAACGAATACCCTGAAACTCAGGACAAATTGGCAAAAATTATTCGTCATCCTTTCTGGTAAAGCCTGCTCGCTTAATCAATTCTTCAGGGCTAAGATTCGCCACAAAATCTCGGAAGGCTTGCCGTTCCGCCTCATCTGCATCACGGTCAACAGGAATTGAAGCATCGGCAACCACTTCTTCCATCACCCAAATGGGCGAATCAGTTCGCAGGGCTAAAGCGATCGCATCACTCGGACGAGCATCAATCTCTTTTCTCATCTCACCATGCTTTAAAGTCAGCACCGCATAAAAAGTATTGTCCTGTAAAGCATGAACGATAATCCGCTCGATCGTCCAATCACATTCTTCCAGGATATTCACCATGAGGTCATGGGTCAGGGGTCTTGGGGGCTTGTGATTTTCCAACGCGCTGATAATCGATCTTGCTTGGTCTTGACCAATATAAATCGGTAGAGCCCTGCGATCCTCGTGATCTCTGAGCAGGACAATTGGCGTCCGAGTGGCGGCATCCAGCGCGATTCCGGCAACTTTCATTTCAATCATCGACTCAGCCTCGTTAAAACGTAGTCAGCAAACGGGTGAACTCATCAACTGATGGGTCGTTATATTTTTAAATCCAACTCCAGTATGCCTCGATCTGGGTGCCGATAGAAAATTTAATCCCAGATCCCTGGATCGAAAACTGTACTACCTCCCCAGGGCGGCGATCGCCTCCAGTTAACCTCACTGGGGAACATCAGCATAATCAGCATAAGATGAAAAAAAATATTCAACCATTTCCCCAATCATGTTTACCGGATTAATTCAAGGACTCGGGACGGTGAAATCCCTGGGAACAGAACAACTACAAATTACAATTGCCAATCCCTCGGTATCCGAGCTAATTTTGCCCGATTTAGCGATCGGTGACAGCGTAGCCGTAGACGGAGTATGTCTAACTGTAGAAACTATTTTACCTCAAGGATTTATTGCCAGTGCCTCCCCGGAAACCCTGAAACGCACCACCCTCGGTCGCCAAGAAAATTCCTGGGTCAACCTGGAAACCTCCCTGCGCGTGGGCAGCAAAATCGGCGGTCATTTCGTGTCCGGTCACGTCGATGGCATTGGCTGTCTCCAAGAAGTCGTCCAAACGGCAAATTCTTGGGAAATTACTTTTACTTCAGGCGATCGCTGGCAGCATCTTTGGCAAACACAAATTGCTCCCTATATTGTATCTAAAGGCAGCATTGCCGTTAACGGAATTAGCTTAACCGTAGCGGACTGTGACCCTGATAGTCGTTGGTTTAAAGTCGCGGTAATTCCGCATACTTACGAACAAACTAATCTTAAATATCTATTACCCGGAAGTTGGGTAAACTTAGAAAGCGATATTTTAGCCAAATATGCGGTTAAATTTATCAGTTCTAGCATTGGTGCCTTAGCTGCCCGTTCTGCCGGTTATGCTCAATGGTCGGACTTCCCTGAAACTACCGCAAATATGGCTCAAATCGATGAAATTACCCCGGCATTTTTAGCCGAAAATGGCTTTCTGTAACGGTGCAAAACTGGGCAAAAACTGTGATTTATAGTTATAATCAGTTATAATCATAAAATAATAGGGTGGGCTTTTTTTATGCCAGCCCACCATACCGATAGCTTTCCTTTTAATCCAAAACAGGAGGAAATTGTGCGATGGATTCCTTAGATAAAATGAGAGATATTATCTGTAACATTTTAACAGAATACGCCCAAATACCATACTCCTATGGAGAAATTGACAGAAAAACTGTGTTTGATCGAGCCAGCGATCGCTATTTATTAGTAATTGTGGGATGGGAAGGCATCAAGCGCGTTCATGGCTGTTTGATTCATCTGGAAATTATCGCCGGAAAAATTTGGATTCAAAGAGACGGCACTGAAGATGGAATTGCCAACGATCTGTTACAATATGGTATCAGAAAAGACCAGATTGTCTTGGGGTTTTGCGACCCAGAAATGCGCCAATATACAGAATTTGCCGTCGGATAAACTGGAAATAAAAACTTGGGAGTAAAAATTATGCAAGTCCAACTAAAACAAATCGTCGTTCCCCCCGGTCAGCAACTCCTAATGACCGATATTAGCTGGCAAATGTATGAACAAATGCTAGAAGAATTTGGGGAAAAACGCGGAGCGCGGATTAATTCCAGTCAGGGAGTATTAGAAATTATGGTGCCATTGCCCGAACATGAAGATGATAAAACCATTATCACTAACTTGGTCGAGATTTTGCTGGAAGAACTAGAAATTGAGTTCAGAAATCTCGCTTCTACCACTTTTAAAAGTGAAAGCATGAAACAAGGACTAGAAGCCGATAGCTGTTTCTATATAGAAAACGAGGCATATGTCCGGGGGAAAAAGCGCATTGATTTAACTATAGACCCGCCCCCAGATTTAGCGATCGAGATTGATATAACCTCTCGGACTCGATTTAATAATTATGAGGCATTAGGGGTGAAAAAATTGTGGCGGTTTAATGGCACAAAATTAGAGATTAATGTCTTAAAAGATGGGGAATATATGCAGTATGAAGCAAGTCCGCATTTTCCGGGTTTGCCTGTGGCTGAAGTAATTCCCCAATATCTAGAACAAAGTAAAATTGAAGGACGAAATAAAACCATGAAAGCCTTTCGCGCTTGGGTAAGAGAACAAAATGCCGAAAAATAAATATTAGGGTGGGCATTGCCCACCAAATCACGATCGCAATATGTTGGGTTGTGGTGGGCATTGCCCACCTACAGATAGCTATAAATATAAATAACCTAAAAATAAATTATGACTCAAGCCCAAGCCGAAACCAAAATATACAGCTTTGATGAGTTTATAAGCTGGTATCCCGAAAACTCAAAAGTCCGCTACGAACTACATAATGGAGTGATTATAGAAATGCCCAAGCCCAAGGGAAAACATTCAAACCTAACCGGGGCTCTAATCGAGCAAATATTGATAACTATCAGACAGATGGGCAAAGGCGGAATTTGGACTATTCCTAGGGAATCGATTGTCAAAACTAAACGGGAAATATCGGGTTACGAGCCGGACATTATCGTATTGAACCAAGAAGTTATTGGGGCAGAACCTCGGTGGGAAAGCGAATCGATTATCCAAAATCTTGATTCAATTAAATTAATTGTAGAAGTGGTTTCAACGAATTGGCGTGACGATTACTATAATAAACTTAGAGATTATGAAGAAATGGGCATAGAAGAATATTGGATTATTGATTATGCCGCATTGGGAGCGAGAAAGTTTATTGGTAATCCCAAGCAACCCACCATTTTTGTTTGTCTTATGGTTGACGGAGAGTACCAGATGAATCCTTTTACAGACAATAGTCCAATTGTTTCCCCGACTTTGCCCGAATTCAAATTATCCGCAGAGCAGATATTTTCTCTGGCTTTGTAGGAAAATGGTTAAACTTGGAATAAAAACTTGGGAGTAAAAACCATGCAAGTCCAACTCAAACAAATCGTCGTTCCCCCCGGTCAGCAAATCATAATGACCGATATTAGCTGGCAAATGTATGAACAAATGCTAGAAGAATTTGGGGAAAAACAGAGAGGAAAAATTAATTACAGTCAGGGAGTCTTAGAAATCATGGTGCCATTGCCCGAACATGAAGTAAATAAAGTGATTATTGGCGATTTGATTAAAATTATTCTAGAAGAACTGAATCTAGAATTTTGGAGTTTAGGGTCAACCACCTTTAAAAGCGAAAGCATGAAACAAGGCTTAGAAGCAGACGACTGTTTCTATATCGAAAACGAGGCATATGTCCGGGGGAAAAAGCGCATTGATTTAACTATAGACCCGCCTCCAGATTTAGCGATCGAGATTGATATTACCTCCCGGACGAGGTTTAATAATTATGAGGCATTAGGAGTGAAAGAATTGTGGCGGTTTAATGGCACAAAATTAGAGATTAATGTCTTACAAGAGGGGGAATATATTCAAGGTAATGAAAGTTTTCATTTTCCTGGGTTGCCTGTGGGTGAAGTGATTCCCCAATATCTAGAACAAAGTAAAATTGAGGGGAGAAATAAAACTATGAAAGCGTTTCGCGCTTGGGTGAGAGAAAAAATTGCCGAACAATACTAGGGTGGGCATTGCCCACCAAATCAGAGCGCAGGGTGGGCATCGCCCACCAAATCAGGATCGCGATATGTTGGGTAATGGTGGGCGATGCCCACCCTACCAAGGTTGCGATATCCTGAATTTTTGTGGGTATTACCCACCAACACTTAACCCAAACATCAAAAAAATCGCCGATCGTGCCTCAATATCGCCGTGCTCGGATTCCTGCCAGCATTATTTTTATCACTTGTGTCACCTATCAACGTCAACCCCTCTTTCAAAGCCCACATAATATCCAACTCGCAATGCCCTTGCTCAAACCAAAGAAGAGCGATCGTTCAACATTATAGCTGCGGTTGTTCTGCCGGATCATCTCCATTTTCTGTGGCAATTGCCAGAACAGGACTGTAACTATTCTGCTCGTGTGGGTCGGATGAAAGTTTTGTTTACTCGCGCTCTGCGTGGCAATGCTGAAATGTCCCAGAATCTCTCTGCTTCTCGTCGGAAGCACCGAGAGCGGGATGTATGGCAGCGTCGGTTTTGGGAGCGCAGTTTGTGCGATCGGCAGCAGGTCAATCACTATCTGGATTACATCCATTACAATCCGGTTAAGCATGGTCTGGTTGCTTGCCCTCACGCTTGGGAATATTCGAGTTTTTCGTGTTATGTGGCGCAGGGAATGTATTCGGAAGATTGGGCGTGTCAATGTCAGGGGTGTTCCACAGAAATTCCTGCTTTTTCGGACATTATTGATTATGTAGGCGAGTAGGGTGGGTATCGCCCACCAAATGACGGTGACAATATATTATTGGGTTATGGTGGGCAATGCTACAACTGGTGGAGTGAGTAGGGTGGGCATCGCCCACAAAGCCAATCTGGTCAACAACTCTGATTTGGTGGGCAATGCCCACCCTACTGGCAATAATTTTGGGAATTTTACAGATTAGTTGCAAATCCAGCCGTAACGCACCAATAGACGATCGTAAATTAATTTTGGCTTTTTGCTATTATTATATTCGGTGCGTTACGCTGTCGCTAACGCACCCTACCGAAGGCTACCGAAAGCACTTTTATAGGAGTAAATGTAGGGTGGGCAATGCCCACCCTACTACTGTATATTCTTCCCCACCTCCTTTTAATACCGGGACAAAGGGTAAAAGTGCGGTCAGCGATCGCTCAAAAACTATCTCCGCATTCACCTCCCACAGATTAATTACTCGATAATCTTGACGCGCTTGTAATCCGGCAAATTCCGAAAAGTAACTCTGGGGAATATTGGCATAACTACTTTGAAGAATATTCACCAGTACCGGATAGACAGGTAGCTGATACTTTTATTCCGCCAACCCAGCATAAGCTCGGATGCGGCGCGGCAATTTTCCGGTGTAATATAATTGTAACTCATTGATTAGCAAGAATTCCCCATATTCGGGGGTATAAGCGCGGATTAATACATCACTTTCTCGGCTAATCCATTGGAATTCCGAGTTCACAATTTCTCGGACTTGTACATCAGTAAAGGAAGTTAGCCACTTTACCCATTTTTCCGGTTCTAGGCTAATTAACCGTTTACTGCCAATATCGGCTTTTTTCGTCATAAGTTTATGGCATATTGATTTAATATTATTAAACCATAAATTATCAAAATAATCAATTAATTTTATTGCAAATATATCATCTTATTTAATAATAAATGGCCGTAAAAAAAAGACACAGTGCTGTGCCGTGTCCCTAGGTTTGAGGTTAAGGATATAAGGCGCGATCGCCTTTTTTTGATCTGTATTTTGGGGTGAAAGAAACCGGGTTTCTGTTGTGGGGAACAAAGATAACTGTGATTAGCGGAAAAGAAACCCGGTTTCTGGAGTTTGGGGGTTTCTCACAAAAGAAACCGGGTTTCTGTTGTGAGAAACAAAGATAACTGTGATTAGCGGAAAAGAAACCCGGTTTCTGGGGTTTGAGAATTGCTCATCTATTTTATGACCGGCAAATATTTCTCGTATGGACACAGCATTGCACTGTGTCCTAAACCACCGTTTTTTCCAGCAAAACCCATAATTACCGGCAATGCGTTGTCTCTAGCATATATTGAACAAAGGTAATTTTTTATCGCTCCTTATTCAAGGGTGTTTTATGTCCATTTCCTTGCTCAATATTGCTTTTGTCATAAGCATAAATATTAGCATTTTCTAATTGTATTTCCCGATATTGTTCATAGAACTTTTTAACTGCTTGACGATAACAGCGCATACAGTGTTTGACAGACAATTCCCAGCGGCGATGTTCTCTAATTGCCCGCGCTGTTCTATCTGAAAGGATCTGTTTTGTTTCCTGAATTTGTTCTTCCAGATTGTGAAGCACTAGGACTTGGCGATTAATTTGATGATTTTTCTCTTCAATTTCCTCCACAATTTTCAGCTTTTCTTCTTTGTTTTCTAGTTTGGGTAACGCTGCGCCCCAAGCGAGAGTGACATTCACTAAAGCGGCTAAACCTGCACCCAACATAACAACCAGTTGCCAAAGCAATTTTTCGCTGAGACTTGGAGGCAAAAGGTTCAGCAGTCCAGGAGTCGCAAAGGCAATTTCGAGTATGATAATCACTAGGGCTAAATAAAAAGCAGGATGACCTTCTTTCATTAGTTGCCAAAAGGTAATTTTGGCGGCACCTTTTTTGCTGGCATGGATATATTGCACATGGAGAGTGATGGATTCACTTTCGGCAATGTTGATGAAAATTGCTCCCCCTAAGCCTAAGATAAATAAAGGATATTGATCGGGAGTCAAACTTTGAATATCAATGCCGAGAATTTCTGAAATTCCCAGAACTAGCATGAGAGACAAGCCAATGGGAAATACAATATGTAACCAAGATTTTTCCTCAAGTTTTGGCATTTTTTGCCAATTTCGCTTGACGCGCTTTTTGGCATCGGCAATTTCTGGAAGAATTTCAGTTTTTTGCTGTTGTAGAGATTCGAGTTTATTGGCGATTTTTTTGGCTTCGATCGCCGCAGGAATGACCGAGCGATTTAACTGGTCAAGGAGTTGGGGCGCTAGTTTCAGCAATAACTCTTTGAACCATTGAATATATTTGACGGATTCGTCATCAAGCTGATCCTGTTCTCCCCAGCGATCGGGAATACAAGGATAGTTGCCAAAAAGAGAATCGAACATTGAAACAATCCAGCTAAACCAAAGCCACATAATTTTTATTCCTTATGATTAAGTAACATTAGAAATTGTTAGGGTGCGTTACTCAGCGTCTAACGCACCGTTTTTATGTCTTTGGTGCGTTATGCCGGAAACATAAATTTCGATTGTTTCTGAAAAATTTTTTTCGGTTAACGCACCCTACCCGCTAAAACTGGCGAATCAGTTTTTGCATTTCCGAGAAAGATTGACCAGCAGAATAGGCATTTGCCCGAATCGGATGGAGGGCAGAAACGGTTTTGAGGCGATTCTCTTCTGTGAGTCCAAGCAGGTAAATATGAAATCGATCGCCCTGGGTTTGTGAGGCTAATTCTTGACAGATCGTTTTTATCTGTTCTAAGGTGGTTTCATCGGTTGTTCCTGGAGTGAGAATATAGGCGTGAAATTCCTGATTAGGATTAGCGCGGGCTAAATCTTTGAATCTTTGCAAACCGGCAACTAAAGCCCGATCGCTCGATGGGATAATATCCATTTTCGGGGTATTGGGATTTGGATCGATCTTTTCGCGCAATTCCTGCAAAGTTTGCTTAGAAATAGAGTTAGAATAAATCGTTTGCGCCGACTCACCTTTTAAGATGTCGATACTCATTAGGTTGCCCTTGGTTCGCTTGCCGATTGAATGCAATAAATCCTCGGTTAATTCGGCTGTTGCTTTAGTATTGGCCTGAATTCCCAGATAGACTTGCGACTTTTCCGAGTCACAAGCAGCGATCGCGAATGAAATCAGAAAAAAAGCGATTAATTTAACCGAATTTTGAAGCAATTTATGATATTTATGCATCAGTTTTCTCCTGTAGTAAAAATTCATCGCACCGTAGGGACACGGCATGGCCGTGTCCGCCAAACTAACCGCTGATTAAACCAAGGGAAATTCCCACATAATGCTGTTTCTAGAAATCTCCATCGCTACCGACTTTTGGCGGCAAAGCTTCGCCGTATGGCAACTGTGAGCGATCGCTGCGGAAAGGTTTTTTTCGAGGGTGAGGCGATCGGTGAAACAATTGATTTTAGAAATGGCTTCTGATTCAATGGGTTGTCCCCAAGTTCCTTGAATGAGGGAACGACTGGTGCCACCAAACAGAAAGGTTAGCTGGTGGCTCAACGCTTCAATTTCTGGGTTATAATCCGCAGGCATATAGGCACTAAAGCAAAAAGGGCGTTCAATTAATTTCGGATAGCTTTGGCGCACGGCGGCCAAGTCGAGGCCGTATTCGATCGAGGGGTTAAATAGCTGCATGGGTTAACTCCTGGTTTTTGTCTCATTCTGTGACATTACTACTTTATGTCACATTAAGCGTAAGTGACAACCCCTAGTCAGCAAAAAATTTCTAATCCTTGTGACAAAAGCAGAAAAACTCTTTGCTATATAGGCTTTTCGGCTTTGTTAAAAAATATTACATCGGGGAAAACTTAGGTTGTCCGTGTCCAGGGGGTACAATAGAAGAGGAACAAAGCACCCCTCATTTCACATCAACGCATATAAAAGACCAAAATCTATGGATACACAAGAGTTTGAGGAAAAATACGCCCAACTCACCCCGAAGCTGCACGAGGTACTGACTCAGGTGTTGCAAGGGATACCCGATGAGGAAATTGCCGAGAACATGGGCATCCAACCCCCTACAGTCAGAAAGCATATAGAAAGGATTTACCGGGTTCTTGACCTTAATAGTGACTTTCCCAAAGACCGGCGATCGCGTCGTAGTGACTTATTTAAGCTCTTTGCCCAACATAAACCGGAAATGCTCCTCACTACTCCCCCCTTTTTCAGGGGGGCGGGGGCGGATCCTGCCCATAATGTCACAGAAGTAGACTCTATTCCCCCCTTAAAAAGGGGGGCTGGGGGTAATCTAGCCCCTAATGTCACAGAAGCCAACTCTACTCCCCCCTTTTCAAGGGGGGCTGGGGGGGATCTAGCCTCTAATGTCACAGAAGCTAACTCTACTCCCCCCTTTTTAAGGGGGGCGGGGGGGGATCCTGCCTTTAATGTCACAGAAGCCAACTCTACTCCCCCCTTTTCAAGGGGGGCGGGGGGGGATTCTGCCCCTAATGTCACAAAAACAGATAATAAAACCGACTCTCCACCCCACCCCCGTAACCCGTTTATCCCTCTTACCGGGAGAGTAGATGACCCAAAGTTATTCTTTAATCGAGAAAAAGAAATTAGAGATATTTTTGAACTGCTAAATAGTGGCAGTCATGTGTCAGTAGTTGGAGAAAAAGGTATTGGCAAATCTTCTGTATTGCAGGCTATTTGCCGAGAAGCCAAAAGCCAACTACTGCAACCTCGTGAGGGGATATATTTGGATTTGCAATCGTTGGAAAATGAGGATGAATTTTACATGGATTTGTGCGATCGCCTGGAAATTACTGAAAATCGAGGAATTGGGCTAAAGCGTGAATTGAAGAATAAAAAACTGCTATTGGTGATGGATAAAGTAGAGAAATTGACTGAGGACGGATTTATCGAAGGTAAAATCGCGGGGGAACTACGCGGTTTAGCTGAAGGGATGAATGCCCCCTTGCGTCTAGTATTCGGTTCTAGTCAATCTTTAGATCAACTCTATCAAGATCAAGGGAAGCTTTCGCCCTTTGAAAATCTTTTTATTCCAGTCAAACTAGAACCCTGGGATGAAACCACAGCGCGGGCTTTTATTGCCCAGCGTCTAGCCCCAACCCCGGTATCTTTTAGCGAAGAGGAAATATCTAAAATTATTGCTGAAACTGGGGGTCATCCTCAGCAACTCATGCAGCGATGTTATGAAACTTATGCCGATTATTTGGCAAAAAATAACGGTCATTAATGTAGGGGCGCAATGCTTGCGCCCTCTGCCTCACGACACAACCCAAGGTGGGCGCAAGTAACGCACCGGATTTCCAGATTAATAATTGCTCATCGGTGCGTTACGGCTGGATTTTCAATTAATCTGCGATCGACCAAAACTTATCCCCAGCAAACACGCACCCTACCGAATGGCTATCTAATTGTTGTTAAAATAAATGCTAGTTTACTTAATTGTGGTGATTTTAGATGAGAAATACGCTTCGAGTATCTCCAGCCGGTCTAGCCATTGTTAATCAAGCCAGACGCGAGCAAGGTTTGACGTTAAGCAATTTAAGTAGCATGGTTTTTATTTCAGAAGCAAGTTTAAGACGGTTTTTTCAAGGAGGGCCTATTCAACGAGAAACATTTATCAACATTTGCAAGGCGCTGGGCATTGATCATTGGGAATTTATTGCCGATATCAGCGATTTACAATCCACAGTTCCCAGAGAGTTATCAGGCACATTGTCTCAACCAATGGATAGCGAAGAAATGTTGGCATTCATAGATGATATTTTGCTGAGAAAAACAGGGAAACATATTAATAATTTACAGCGAATTATTTTATTCGGTGCCTGGAACGGAAAAACATACGAAGAAATTGCGATAAATAATGATTATAGCCGCGACCATATAAAAAATTCAGGATCGAACTTATATAGAATACTATCCCATGTTTTAGGAGAACAAATTACAAAATCTAACTTTAGATCGACTATAGAACGCTTGAGATTTTCCAGAAAATTTTTCAGCACATTTTCTCAAGGAGAAGATACTGATATAAATGTTCTTTTACAAGAATTAGAAAGATTAAATGCAAGTCTTATTCCGGCGGATAAAGAATCTCTTAGTTTAGACACATGGGCAACGATTCATCGTTTATATCATGTTGTTGTTTCTGAAGTGCTGGCAATTCACCAAAGTGCTTCTCCTTCGGCTCGTTCTTTAGCATTAAACCGTGCCCAAGCAGAACTGCAAACGATTAGAGATAATCCGAAAAATATCCCTCAAGCCGAAAGAGAATTAATTCTTAAAATTGCTCACACTTGGCAAAATGCTTTGCTACAGCTTGCCGGGGAAGTGGGGAATGTCACCATCACCGAACCTGTCAGAAGTCCCTATGTAATTGGCAACCCGGTAGAGGGCAGTTTATTTGTGGGACGAGAAGATATTCTCAAACAGCTAGAAGAATTATGGATCGAAGCAAATAGGCTTCAGTCTGTGGTATTGTTTGGCCATCGTCGCATGGGGAAAACTTCGATTCTGAGAAATGTCAATGCTTGCCTAGGGGATGGGGTAAAACTAGCTTATGTGAATATGCTAAATGTGGGCAATGCCCCGCAAGGAGTGGGGGAAGTATTGATGGCAATTTGTGATGAAATTGCTGAGATTATAAATATTTCTCCCCCGGCAGATGAGGATTTATTAAAGTTACCTTATCCGACTTTTAGAAGATTTTTACAACAGGTTGATAAAGTGTTGG
Source organism: Planktothricoides raciborskii GIHE-MW2 (assembly GCF_040564635.1). Taxonomy (NCBI): domain Bacteria; kingdom Bacillati; phylum Cyanobacteriota; class Cyanophyceae; order Oscillatoriales; family Oscillatoriaceae; genus Planktothricoides; species Planktothricoides raciborskii. Next base: position 6,599,431 of record NZ_CP159837.1, on the reverse strand, counting down.
TAGAATCCCCCCAAACCCCCCTTCAAAAAGGGGGCTTAAGAGAAGAATCCCCCCAAAAATCCCTGGAAAAAGGGGATTTAAGAGAGGGCAAGGGATTAATTATTGCTTTAGATGAATTTGAGAAAATCGAAGACCTGATTAATGCGGGAAAAATCGAACCAGGGTTTATGGGAATGCTGCGGACACAGGTGCAAGCGAGTCCTAGAATTGCTTTTGCTTTTGCCGGGTTGCATACTTTGGAGGAAATGACCGAGGATTATTTTCAACCCTTTTTTGCCAGTATTATTCCCATCCCCGTGAGTTTTTTATCCCGTGGTTCAACGGCGCAGTTGTTGGCTAATCCCGATGAGGATTTTATCCTGGATTATCAACCGAATGCTTTAGATTTTATCTATGATTTAACTTGTGGTCAACCTTTTTTGGTGCAGTTGGTGGGTTTCCAGTTAGTTCGCCATTATAATCAAGAAATGTTTGAAACGGGCAAAAAACGCGACCCGGTGTTTACCGTTGACGATGTGGAAGCGGTGATTAATGACCCGGAATTTTATCAACGCGGTCGTTATTATTTTACTGGGGTTTGGGGGCAAGCAGCCCAAGATGTCCCAGGACAACAAGAGATTTTACAAATTTTAGCGCCGTATAAATCCGGTTTACCTGTGGAGATGGTTCGGGAAATTACGGGACTTGATGAGGAGGTGTTATTAGAAGCAATTAAGGGGTTAAAGCGGCATGATGTGGTTGAGGAAAAAGCGGGTAATTTGCGAATTCTGGTGGAGTTGTTTCGCCTTTGGGTGGAAAAGAAACCGGGTTTCTCTGGTGGAAAATAAAGATAACTGTGGTAAGCAGAGAAGAAACCCGGTTTCTGGGGTTTCTTGCGGGGGTAGAGAAACCGGGTTTCTGTTGTGAGTATCAAAGTTATCTGTTTTTTGCGAATAAGAAACCCGGTTTCTGGGTGAGGTTTCTGGGTTTGGTCGCTGGGGTTAAAGAAACCGGGTTTCTCTGGTGGTTTCCCAAGATAACTGTGGTAAGCGAAAAAGAAACCCGGTTTCTGGGTTTGGTCGCTGGGGCAAAAGAAACCGGGTTTCTCTGGTGGTTTCCAAAGATAACTGTGGTAAGCGAAAAAGAAACCCGGTTTCTGGGTTTGGTCGCTGGGGCAAAAGAAACCGGGTTTCTGTGGTGGTTTCCAAAGATAACTGTGGTAAGCGAAAAAGAAACCCGGTTTCTGGTTTTTCCCAGGGGGCTTTTCAGACGATCGCGATCGCACTATATTATGGTTATGGATTCAGGGAAACTAAAGTGCTTGCAAGAGTTTGGAGTGCAGCGATCGTTGGTATAGACGCCGTAAAAGTAGGGGCAGAAGTCGATGTTTCCGGTGGTTTACCGGCAATGGTGGTCGTCGGTTTGCCCGATACCGCCGTACAAGAGTCCAAAGAACGGGTCAAAGCGGCTTTGAAAAATGCCGGTTATGTCTTCCCCATGCGGCGGATCGTCATTAACCTGACCCCCGCAGACCTCCGCAAAGAAGGCCCCAGCTTTGACTTACCCATTGCCGTGGGAATTTTAGCTGCATCAGAACAAGTCAATCCAGAACTATTGGGAGATTATCTATTTTTAGGCGAAGTTTCTCTGGATGGGAGTTTGCGCCCGGTTGCCGGGGTACTGCCGATCGCTGCTGCGGCCCAACAACAAGGAATTAGCGCCCTGGTGGTTCCAGAGAAAAATGCCAGAGAAGCCGCCGTGGTCAAAGGTCTGGACGTTTACGGCTGTCGCAACATTGCCGAAGTCGCCGACTTACTCAACAATAGTAAAAAGTTTTCCCCGGTCAAAGTTGATGGAGAAAGTGAGTTAGTGAATAACCGTTTTAACGGTTTGGATTTAAAAGATGTCAAAGGACAAACTCATGCCCGACGCGCCTTAGAAATTGCTGCGGCTGGAGGACATAACTTAATCTTTGTCGGGCCGCCGGGAAGTGGCAAAACCATGTTAGCCCGACGCTTACCGGGAATTTTGCCCCCGTTAAGCTTTGAAGAAGCCTTAGAAGTCACCCAAATTCATTCCGTAGCCGGGTTACTCAAAGATTATGGGACTTTGGTCAGCGATCGCCCCTTTCGCAGTCCCCACCACTCTGCCTCTGGCCCTTCCCTCGTCGGTGGTGGCACCTATCCCCGTCCCGGAGAAATTTCCCTGGCCCACCGAGGTGTACTTTTCGCCGACGAATTAACAGAATTTAAGCGGGATGTCCTGGAATTTCTCCGCCAACCCCTCGAAGATGGCCATGTCACCATATCCCGAACCAAGCAAACCGTCCGGTTTCCCGCCCAGTTTACCCTAGTCGCCAGTACCAACCCTTGTCCCTGCGGCTATTACGGCGATCCGATTCAAGCTTGTACCTGTACCCCGCGCCAAAGGGAGCAATATTGGGCCAAACTCTCCGGCCCTTTAATGGATCGCATCGACTTACAAGTAATGGTGAATCGCCTCAAACCCGAAGAAATCACCCGCCAAACTACCGGGGAACCGTCTGCCCCAGTTCGAGAACGAGTCAAAGCAGCCCGCGATCGCGCCCATCACCGTTTCAAACAAGACCCTGCCCTACAATGCAATGCCAATATGCAAGCTAGTCATATCCGCCAATGGTGTCCCATAGATGAACCGATCCGCAACTTATTAGAAGGAGCCATTCGCAAACTCGGACTTTCTGCCAGAGCGACCGATCGCATCCTCAAAGTTTCCCGCACCATTGCCGACCTAGCCGGGGATGAACAGTTAAAAATTCACCATGTGGCCGAAGCGATTCAATATCGCACCATCGATCGCATACAATAATTATATCATTAAATTATATAACTAGGAGGTTCAATGTTTTATCTTACCAGAGATTTATGATAAATTCAACTAAATTTATGCAGATTCAGCCAGTCAAAAATTATCGTATTATATTCTCTAGCTGACGTTTAAATTGTGTTCCCAATAACCAATATTTGAGCGTCTAATGCTATTATAATTTAACGAACCTTAACAATTAGCACATTAATGAGGCCAGAAACCATTAGAGCAATAATTCAACAAGCCGCTCATGCGTGCATGACCAAAAACGCCCAGGCATTTGCTGCCCTATTTGCGGTCAATAGTGAGATTATCTTGCCGGATCATCACCTCATCGGCAAAGCGGCAATTCAAAAAATCACCGCAGATTATCTCCGCACTTTAGTCGATATCAAAATTAACATCAACCGGATTCTGGTAGAAGGAGATCAAGCCCTGGTGGAGTGGTGTTGGGAAGACCGGAATCAGATTACCGGCGAAACCAAATGTCGGAATAATGCGATCGTGCTTGACTTTAAATCCGGTTTAATTTATCGTTGGCGAGAGTATCGTTGCTAATTCATATTAAAAAAGGCTGCACCCAAAAAATAAACTAACTCATATGCTCGCCAGTAATCTGAATCATTAAAGCAAATTGATATAAATTAGCTAATATTATTGGTCATAAATTACCGATTGAACTAAAAATATCACCCATAAAAATATGAACTTTTTAGATAAATTAAATGCCGCCATTGAGCAAAATCAAAGTGTCCTATATCTCGGACTAGATCCCAACCCAGAATTGTTGCCGGTGCATTATGGCACCCCGGAAAATTCCTCTGACTTGATGCATTGCTTGCAAGACTGGCTGCACTTCCTAATCAAGCAAAGTGCGGATTTAGTCTGTGCTTACAAACCCACCCTGGGATTTTATACCGCCTTGGGAGCCCCCGGAATCGAATTATTGCAAACAACTTTAGCGGCAATTCCTGCCCATATTCCCATCATTCTGGATGCCACCCACGGGGATCTTAATAGTAGTAGTATCTTTGCCGAAACTATTTTTGAACATTGGCAAGTAGATGCAGTCACCATTAGTCCTTACCCAGGACAAGACTTAGCGGCACCTTTTTTAATCTATACGGATAAAGCGATCGTGGTTCTCTGCTATACATCCAATCCCGCAGCTATTCCCATCCAACAATATCCCACAGAGAAATCACCCCTTTACTTACAGGTGGTCAAAGAGGCGCAAACCTGGGGAACCCCAGAACAAGTAGCTTTAGAAGTGGGTGTGGCAGGGGCCGATGTTCTGGCAAAAATTCGCGCGATCGCCCCCGAAAGATTAATCCTTGCCCGCAGTATTTGGGCAGAAGGAAATGATCTGGCTCAAACCTTAACTGCGGGGTTAAATCCTAGTGGCAACGGCTTAATTATTCCCATTCCCCAAGACATTTTAAGCCGAGCAGAACCCAAAATAGAAATCTTGGATCTTTGTGAAATAATCAATCAAGCCCGAATTAGAATTACCCATGAAAATCAGGCTTGTTCCGTGTGGTTTCCCGATTTTACTTTACCGGAACAAAACCCCAATACGGAATTAATTTTACAACTACACGACTTAGGCTGCATTATGTTTGGTCAATATGTGCAAGCCTCTGGCGCTACATTTCCTTATTATATTGATCTGCGAAAAATTATCTCTAACCCCCAAATATTCGACCGAATTATCAGCGCCTACGCGGAAATTTTACAACAGCTTAAATTCGATCGCATTGCCGGAATTCCCTACGGCGCCTTACCCACCGCCACGGGATTAGCATTACGGATGAACTATCCGATGATTTTTCCCCGCAAAGAAGTCAAAGCTCATGGCACTCGAAGACTCGTAGAAGGGCATTTTAATCCCGGAGAAACCGTAGTAGTCGTTGATGATATTTTGATTAGCGGCAAAAGTGTCATGGAAGGGGCAGAAAAACTCAAATCAACGGGATTAAACGTTGAGGATATTGTAGTATTAATCGATCACGAAAAAGGGGTCAAAGACCGACTGAAACAAAATGGCTATCGGGGACATTCAGTCCTGAGCATATCAGAAATTGCCGAAACATTGTATCAAACTCAGCGCATTGATAGCCAGCAATATGAATTTTTCCAAGAAAGTCAATAATTACCCAGAAATAACTCAGATTCAAGCAGAAAAATCCTAAAAATTGATCGCAACATTATGACCAATCCCAGTCCTAATCCCAGTCCTAAAAAAACCGTGAATTCCCCCCGTAATCCGCAAAACTTAAGCAGAGAAAAATATGCTCGGTTAAAAGGGGAGGCGATCGCCCCTTATCGGGGACTGCGGAAATTCGTGTATATCTCCTTTGGCGCCTCTGGTGCCATTGGTGCCTTTATATTCTGCTTACAATTCCTGGCCGGTCGCCAAGACACTTCCACCTTACCCAACCTCGCCCTACAAATTGGACTGATCGCCCTGATGGTTTGGCTATTCCGCTGGGAAAACCGCAAAAAATAACCCAACCCTGATCAAATGAACTTTTTCGCCATTCCATCCCGGAGCGGAATTCGCCAAAATCGACGGTGAACCGGATGTTGGAAACAAAAACTCAGATCCCAATCATTAAATGGCGCTGAAGAATCTAAAGAAATTATTACGAAAGTCAGGGTTTGCCCATATATGTGTCAAGATATAAGTGTTGCAGTTGAAATGGGGTCAGCCGAAATAAAGACCCTAAAAATAAATACGACTCATAAAATGCGAAGCACTGGTATCCACCCATAGGAAGACCAGTGCTTCGACATTATCACCCCTACACCCCCTTGCACCTCCGCCTCCCCCGCACCCACCGACGAAAAAAGAAAAAAAGGATCAAGCCTGTTTTAGGACTCGATCCTTTTTGATTATTCTTCAGAACTAACAAATGGCGATCGCTAACTAAATCGGCGATTAGCGGCGATCGCTAACGGGATGTGGAACTACTGAGAAGCTACTTAGAAGCCAGAGTCCGACGCTTAGTCACCATCCGGTAAGCCTCAATAATATCCCCTTCATTCCAATCACTGAAACTATCAATGCCGATACCGCACTCATAACCTGTGTTAACTTCGCGGGCATCTTCCTTCATCCGTTTGAGAGAATCAAGCATTCCTTCATAGATCACTTGATCGCGACGACGGACTCGCACCTTACAGTTGCGAATCACCTTGCCATTTTGAATGTAGCAACCGGCCACCGCGCCCTTGCCAATGCTAAACACCGCACGGACTTCCGCTTGTCCCAGGTGTTCTTCAACCAATTCTGGTTCCAACAGACCTTCCATAGCGGCGCGGATATCATCCAGGAGATTATAAATAATGTCGTAATCGCGAACATCAACTCCTGCTTGATCCGCTGCATGGCGGGCGCCCGGGGCAAAAGTGGTATTAAAGCCAATAATCACCGCATTACTGGCAGCGGCCAAATCCACATCCGTCTCGGTGATTTCACCAGGCGCACTTAACAGCACTCGCACCTGCACCTCATTTTGAGGTAACTGTTCCAGAGACTGCAAGATCGCCTCAACGGATCCTTGTACGTCTGCCTTAAGGATCAAATTCAGATCCTTCAGTTCACCTTCCTTGGCTTGCTCGGAAATAGTAGTCAGAGTCACCCGTCGGGATGCCATTGTTTGCTGTAAACGAGATGCCCGTTTTTCATCGGCCCGTGCTTCCGCAACCGCACGACCATCTTTTTCATTCTCGAATACCTCGAAATCATCCCCGGCAGCGGGAACATCATTCAAGCCCAACACTTCCACCGCAAAAGATGGCCGAGCTTCTTCAACCCGCTGTCCTCGGTCATCAATCATGGCGCGGACCTTACCGATCGTGGAGCCAGCCACCAAAATATCGCCCACACGGAGCGTACCATTTTGCACCAGCAAACTAGCCACGGGGCCTTTGGCTTTATCCAAATGGGCTTCAATCACCGTACCGACCGCTGCACGGTCTGGGTTAGCGGAGAGTTCTTCAATTTCCGCCTGCAAGAGGATCATCTCTAAAAGCTCATCCAGGTTTTGACCTTTCATGGCACTGATAGGCACCATAGTGGTATCACCGCCCCAGTCTTCTGACACCAGACCATATTCGGCCAACTGTTGCATCACCCGCTCAGGTTGGGCGCCTTCTTTGTCGATTTTATTAATCGCTACGATGATGGGGACTTCCGCTGCTTTAGCGTGACTGATCGCTTCGATGGTTTGTGGTTGCACCCCATCATCAGCGGCGACCACCAGAATGGCAATATCAGTGACGCGGGTGCCGCGAGCTCGCATAGCGGTAAAAGCCTCGTGACCAGGAGTATCCAGGAACACCACCTGCTGAAGCGCCCCATTATATTCCACATCCACATGGTAGGCACCAATATGCTGGGTAATGCCGCCCGCTTCGCCCTGAGCGACCTTGGTTTTCCGAATCGAGTCGAGTAGAGTGGTTTTCCCGTGGTCTACGTGACCCATAATCGTCACCACTGGGGGTCGCAACTGAAGATTATCTAAATCTTCGGCATTGAGGAATTCTCGGACTTTTTTGGCTTCAGATTTAGCTTCAGCCGCTTCTACTTGGATCTCAAACTCTTCTGCCACCATTTTGGCAGTTTCGTAATCCAAGCTCTGGGTAATATTAACGGCGATCCCCTTGAAGAATAAGGTTTTGACAATTTCTGTTTCTGGAACCGCCATTAAGTCTGCCAGTTCGCGAATTGTCAACAGCCCAGTCATGGTAATTTTCTCAGGGCGGGGTTTTTTCCCTGGAGTTTCTTGGCGACGATATCGACGATTTGCCGCCGCCGAACCATCCCGGTCTGCTTTTTTCGCTTTAACCCCTGACCCACCTGTAGATGGCCCTGGGGTTTTTGGCTGGTTGCCAGGAGATGATTTCGCTTTGGGAGGACGGGCGATCGAAAGACCCACCTTAGTAATGGAATTACCAAAGTCTAATTCACTATCAAAATCATCATCATCGTCTTCAACTTTCAAGGGTTTGAGACGACGTTTTCCAGGGGCAACTTTTTTCTGAGAACCATCAAGTAATTCTGGATTGTCCTCATCATCAATATCTTTGGTATCTTTCTGCTTTTTAGATTTTTTAGCACTCTTAGGAGGAATGGGTCGTTTCAAACGGGGTTTTTCGATCTCGACGATTTCCTCATCAAAATCCACGATCGCCTCAGTTTCAATGATCGGCTCATCATCTTCTATATCATCCTTGTCAATCACTGGGGGAACAGAGGCACGAGGACGCACCAGTTCTGGGACTGATTTAGAGGGAACAGAAGCATTTTTTTTCAGGCGAGTTGGAGATGTTTTAGTTACCTGCGCCGGTTTTTTGACTTCCTCTTTAGAGCCACTGATTTCCGCTGGCTTGGATTCAGGGCCAACTGATTTGATCCCCACTGGTTTCTGTGGTTTATTTTTTTGATTTTTGGGAATAGGCCGATTCTTGCCAGCTTCCCTTGATTTCTTTTGGGGAGGTTCTGGTCTTACGGGGGGTGCCATGAGAGAGGCAGCCGTCGCTTCTAATGACTCGCTGGAGTTTTCTGGTTCAGTCATGCTCGCAGAAGTTTCTAATTCTTGGGAATATTGGGGTTCTGATGATGAATTTACCTGCACTGGCGATGCTTCCTTTTCTGTGACATATGTAGCGACATCCGCTGCCTGATTGCTACGGGTTTCCAAGATTTCAGATGGTTTTGATAGGGTATTTTGCTTCATAGACAAGTTGGGCTGTTTTTTTACCGGGGGTGGTTGTAGTTGTTTGACTTCTGTTTGGTCTACTTGTGAAATGCTATCCAAATGTTGTTCGTGATCCTGTGATTTTTTGAATTGGCGAATTTCTAATTTTTTCTTGCCTCCAGATTCTAGATCGTCTGGATTGAAAGATGCTTTATTTTTCATTAGACCTAATGAGCGTGCTTCTGGGTGCTTTTCTGAGTAAGCACGAATACGAGCAGCATCATCTTCTGTGATTGTGCTGCTATGGCTTTTTACGGAAATATTTAGCTGTTCGCAAACTGCTAAAATGTCTCTATTATCCAAATTAAGTTCTTTTGAAAGTTCATAAATTCTGACTTTTTCACTCATAAAACCTCCTGCCGACGATTCTTTTTGTTGCTCCGACATTATTGACAAATCAGGGGAATTTGCTTTCCTGTCTGATTTGACTTATACAAGAAACCATATGTTGAAAACCAGCTTTTTGGCAATAATTATGACCCTTTATCTCTCATCCGAGTTTGAGGTTTAAACGCTATTTTTATCTGGTTAACATTAATGTCATTAATCCCGATATTTTGCCAAACGATAGTCAGGAATCATCTGGTGTGTTTTCATCAGGAGAACCCATGTAACACCACCAACAGTGGCAGGATGATTGCCTACGCGATGAAATTTAGGTTTTCTTGTTAAGCCGGAGCTATCTAGATTGGATCTAGGTTGACCACGAATCTTGATGTAGCTATTCCAGTAATCAAAGTTCATATATGTTGGTGTAGCCCATCCCCAGTCAAGTTGTAAAACAGCTTCTTTGATAGTTTGGCACGAATTTTTATAGAATTGTAGATGAAATGGATCACTATGAATTTGATTTTCAAATCTTAAGCTGTTGAACTTTGTCATTTGTTAGTTGTGCTGTGTTAGGGCGGCTCACTTCAGATGTTCGCTAGGGTTGTCAGAGGTTAGGATGGGCAGAGTTACTGAGATAGTTGGTTATGCTAACGATCGCAGCCGGGGAATTTGAGCATCTGCTGAATTAACATTCCGGGTTAGCTCAGGGGTCTTGGGTTCGCTCGGTTGAAGACATCAGGGGAATTTTTTCCCAGAGTGTTTGATAAAGTTCTGGAGGAACCGGGGATCTGAGCGCTTTGCCCAGGCGATTTTTCTTTTGAGCCGCTTGTAGGCAAGTTGCTTGCGGACACAGATAAGCCGATCTACCCATCCCACGATCCAATTGTACCTGATGAGATGGATAGACCCGAACAACGCGCCATAACTCATGTTTGGCGAAGACTTGGCGGCAACTGACACAACGCCGGTAGTTTGGTTTCATGTACAAATATACTGTGCTCAGTCCAAGAAAGCATAGGGATCTCGATCGTCTTTCACCTAGGATCAATGACAAAATAGAGGACTCTTATTTATTTTAGGCGATCGCGGTTTTCCCGGATCTGTTGTTATGTGATCAAATCCAGAAAATTTTGAGCATCAGCACTGAGCGATCCGGGATCAAACGATAATCAGAACGATTGTGATTCCCATCTTCAAAATTAGGAGTAACATCTCTGAAACGAGTAACAAAGCTCAGAAATCCTAGAGATGAATTCAGAAATAAATTGAAAATGGGAATCGCCGTGATTCTAACCCATCATCCACCCAGGAAGGAATGGCGCAATCGTCTACGGTGCTGAGGTCGCCGCTCCTCCCCTCTAACTAAGATTTTTTCGTTTGTACCTCTAATTCTGGTTCTTCCAGAAATTCTTCATCCAGAGATTCTTCATCCTCATTCTCTTCGGGACTGTCCATCACTTCCTCATATTTAGCCGTATCTTTAATATCTATTTTCCAACCCGTCAATCGGGCTGCCAGCCGGACATTTTGTCCCTCCTTACCAATCGCCAAGCTGAGTTGATCGTCTGGCACCAGCACATGAGCTTGCCTGGAATCAGGATCCACCAAAAGCACCTGATCGACTTTTGCCGGACTCAGAGCATTGGCAATATAAGTGGCTGGATCTGGAGACCAGCGGATCACATCAATTTTTTCGCCCCGCAATTCATTAACCACCACTTGAATCCGCGATCCCCGGGCGCCAATACAAGCCCCCACGGGATCCACATCACGTTCTAAAGTATCTACGGCAATTTTTGTCCGTGGCCCAACATATCGGGAAGGGGGATTAGCTTCGCGGGCGACCGCCACAATGCGTACCACCTCATCCTCAATTTCTGGGACTTCGTTGGCAAACAAATAAACCACTAAACCGGCATCCGCACGAGACACCAACAATTGCGGGCCACGATGCGGGCCTTCCCGGACTTTTTTCAAATAAACCTTAATCGTCGATCCCGCTCGATAATTATCGTTCGGTAGCTGTTCCCGCTTAGGCAGTTCAGCTTCCACATCCGGTTTACCCAAACCACTATTCACCGCCAGAATTGCCGATTGGCGTTCAAACCTAAGCACTTTGGCTTGTAACACCGTACCTTCGAGTTCTTGAAACTCTTCTTGAACCATTTGGCGCTGCTGATCCCGCAACTTTTGGGAGAGAACCTGCTTGGTCTGAATCGCTGCCATGCGACCAAACTCTCGCTGAGAAGGAGTCACATCCAAAACCACCGTATCTCCCATCTGAGCTTCCGGGGCGACTTCCTGCACTTCTTTCAGAGCAATTTGATGATCGATACTTTCTACAGTTTCGACAATGGTCTTGGTGGCTAAAATCCGAAACCCTTCTTCTTCTGTATCCAGTTCGACTTCAAAATTATCAAAAAAATCTTCATCAAAATTGTCACCCTCCATATTTTGGGTGCGCCTGTAGCGTTCATATCCTTTAATTAGGGCTTCTCTTAAGGCCGCTTGTACAGAGGATTTGGGCAAATTTCGTTCTTGGCTAATTTTTTCGATCATATCCCGGAGTCCGGGTAAATTGATCATTGTCATAAATTTTTCCTGCAATTTTTAAGTGTTTCATGGCATAGAACCAATGGATCGCCCCATCACTGAAACACGCCTCCAGATTTTTCTGGCCAGAAAAATCTGAGACGATCGCCGATCAATGGTTGTGAGTCCACGGTTTTAGGTTCCTTATAGGAGTTCAACTAAGGCAATGAGCGATCGCGGAATGGAAATCACCCGACCTTTTTGATTCAAATAAACGTTAGTTTCATCTCGACTGACTAGGTTGCCTTGCCATTCTTTCTGCCCTTTGTAGGGTTCAACCGTTTCAATGCGAACCCCAAAACCCTTAAAAGAGATAAAATCTCGGTCTGTAGTCAGTTGACCGGAAAGACCCGGACTAGAGATTTCTAGGACATAAGCATCCGGGATCAAGTCGGTGGCATCTAGAGTCATTTCTAATGCTCGACTCATTTTTTCACAATCCTCTAAACTCGTGTCATTATCAGGGTTACAGATGTCTACACGAAGAACCGGGGGGCGATGATTCGTTTGAAATACCGCTCCAACAACCTGTAGTCCCAGGTTTTCTGCCACTGGTTTGGCTAAATCGATAATTTGTGGGATCAATGGATGAGTCATAATAAAACTCCAATAAAAAAAGCGGGTTGTCACCCACTTTCGGTGCAAGTATTCAGGTTTTTCTCCTGCGGCTCTCTAAACGAGACATGGGGCAGGTTCAAACCCTTGTCACCTTCGATCGTTCTCCTTCACGACAAGGAAAACTTCTCAGATCGCTGAACACGAATCAAGTGGCGGCGCTAGAATCCTCGATGACAAAAGCCGCTTTTTGTTTTCAGCAGTAATGCACCGATGCACTCACCAGATATGCCTCGAATTCAACGGCCTGGTTTTGGCTGATACTCAGCATCAGACTGACTTTGAGCCGAGAAAAGTGACTGGAAGAAAAGATTTTCGTGCTGAGGATTGGTGTTTCAGCCAACTTTAGTTTAGCATTAAACATCGGTCGCTTTCATCTGTGCTTGATTTGAAGCATCGAAGCCATGTGTAAGGAGCGCTCTTGGGATCAGAAAATATTTCTCCGAACGCTCCTCAGCAATCTAAGAACTTCCATAAGGTAGTCTAGCATACCATAAACCGATCCCATCAATTTTTTTGGATTAAAAACCGATCGCGGGAGTCTGGTTGGGGGAAAAACTAACTCCCAGTTAGCTGCGGCGGCTGTTTGACGATGGGCAAAAGTTCTTGGATTTCCTCCTCGGTGAGGTTCTTGACGTAATTTAGTTTAACCTCTTCGAGAAAGTCACTCAGTAACGATTCAATTTCGTCCAGGGTATTATCTCGCTGCAATTCCTTGCGGAGGGTGACGGTAAATTTTTTCACTAACCGTTCTGAGAGTTCAGTGGCGATCGGATCGGGAGTGGTGTTTTGACTGGATATATAAGCTTCTTGAGGTTTTTCCGTCACCAGTTTCGTCACTTGCGCGATCACACCTTCCGCGATTTGATCTGGTAAGCGACCTAATCCGGGCACCCGATGAATTCGCTGGTACACGGACGAATTTTTCATGGCTTTTTCAATTTGATAGCGAACCACCGCTTCCAGTTCCGGTTGAATGGTGGGGAGAACTTGGCAAAGGGTCACTTGTAGCAAGCGGTTGACGATCGTCGGAATTTCATCGATATCATTAATATCGATATAAGTTTTTTGGGTTTTGTTTTTCGGTTCAAAGAGCGATCGGGTAAACTTACCAGTTTCCACGGCTTCCTGCATCTGGTTAATCGCTCGAATCACCACCACCTGGGTCAGTTCCTCAGCAAAACTGGCGATAAAATTTATGCTCAGGCGATTCCTAATCGGTTCCAGATCCGGAAATTTAGTTTGATCCAGACGAATAATCACCGGAATCACTCGTAACCACCGAAAACCAGGTACAAATACTGACACGGGCAACCATAAAGTCAGATCGTACCAACGGTGGGCGATCGCGCTACCCCATGACATTTTTTTGTGATGATGTAATAGCCAAATTCGACCGATAAATTCTCCTAAAAATAGCGTCATCCAAGGGAGATCGAGCAGCCAGAACCTGTCTAGCCAATCACTATTTGCCCCCAAATGACGAAAATAGTTGCTTTCCAGTAAAAAGCGAATTTCACGATCGAAAAAATCTAACTCTTTTTCCCATCCATGCGCTATCAGGTTTTCTTTTGACCAAAATGTTCTAAATGATCCTTTAGCCGAATAATTAGCCCACAAAACTTCCGGGGAAAACCAGTCTAAAACCCCAATGATGGCAGAATTCACCCATTGAATATTGACAACTTTTGGCAGATTATTAGGATCTCTAGAATAAATATACTCCCGCATTTTATATTTAATTTCTTCTAAAGTCCCACTTTTATTTACTCTGGCGAATGGATCGGTATCAATCATCTCCATGCTAAGAAGCCGCAGTTCTGCCAACAAAGGTTCAACTTCTGAGCCATTGATTCCTTCAAGTTTAAGCACTATCTTGAGTTCATCAACTTTTTTCAGATACTCTTGGGTAGTGCGATTGGGTTCGATGCCTTTGATGGGATCGTAAAACAGTTTTGGTTCATAAAAATCAATTAAATAACTCATTTTTCTATCGAATACCGCCAACTCTTGCTGCCAACCTTTTTCGGCTAAATATTCTTGACTCCAAAAAATTTCTATTGCCTGATTAATATTATCTTTATCCACATGATCCATGAGGATTTTTTTTACTTCTTGCCAAGAAGCCTGGGTTGGCAAAATCGGCAACGGACTTTCTTGAAATAATTCTTTATTTTGTTGGCGTAATTTATCAAGTAAATTTATGGCATCTGCTGAATTAAACCCATCTTCGGCTAATACATTTTTTAGTTCCTCCACTGTGTTGAGAAACTGTTCAGATTGTTTTTGCCGAAAATTTGCTTCCAGCCATAAATGGCTTCGGAGATAAAATGGTCGCAGCTTCACATAGCTCCAATCAAATCCTACAAAAAGTAAATTTGCCAGAACTAATAGTCCCATCAATCGTTCAAACCAAAGAGTCCATGCATTGACATAACCTGGTGTTTTTTTTAGTCCTGACATAACTCAACTATTGAAATCATCAACGACAAAATTCAGGATTTATTCCCGGAATGCGTGGCAGGGAAAATCACATATTGCCCCCCTGAAACTGGGACAAAAATCCTTTACCATGTAACTTAACACAGTAGATGGCTAGATATCTGTTTGATTACTGGCGTTATTGATAGATCGACTACTTTTTTCTGCTGACGGATATGACTGGCTGGATTCCTCAAATGAATCTACATAAGGATCCATTGCTCCTTGATTACTGCTAGAGGTGTTGGACTGATTGGATGTTTTTTTCCGTAAGTCCAAAGGTCTGCGTTTTGAAGGCGGTAGTCTTTCGAGACTACGAGATCCCCCGGATGAACTGCTTGGTAGGGAGCGAAAAGTTTTCCAAGCGGCTTTGACCCCAACGATCAGGCTTTGGGTGCTCACTTGTGCTCGTTTTGCTTGTTTCTTGGCACTGCTGATACTCTCATCTACTTGTTTGACAACTTTGCCAGCGCTTTGAACCCCTTGGTTGACATCATCAGTGAGGTCACTAATTTCCATGCCGGTGAGACGAATGGCTTGTAAGGTGGGGGGAAGTTCTCTGGCTAAGGTGTCCGCTAATTTTTCCACGCTACGGGCTGCCCGCCCGACAGACTGCAAAGCGGGCAAGGCAGCCAGTAACAACAGAATGATGCTGACACAAACCAGTAAAAAGGATAGTCCAAGCCAAAAAAGAGGATCAGTCACAGCAGGTTTTTTGCTTATTGCTTACTTAGAGGATCGGAGCTAGTCATGGGACAAGTAACAAGACAAGGATAAATCAGCGATCGCTCCCTTGGGATCTAGGGATCTAGGGTAATGATTTGGGTTCAATCAGGGGATGAGTTTTTGGCCGCTGATTTCGTCGAAAAACCATTGTCCAATTGGTTGAGGGTTTCCCGTTCTTGTTTGCTGGCTTCGAGTCCAGCGGCGATCGCTTCTCTAAGTCTTTGCAAAGTTTCATCCCAATTACGCAGAGTTGATTCTGAGAGGCGATCGGCTTGACTTTGGACAGTTTTGGCTAAGTCGTCTGCCAACTCTGGTAAAGCCTCAACAGATTTTTTCAGCCGTTGTCGGGTTTGACGACCACTGCGCGGTGCTACTAAGATCCCAGCGATCGCACCGATCGCAGTTCCTACCAGCATACCCATAATAAAAGATCCCGAACGATTCTTAGACATTTTCTATAGCAATTAACTTTTTACTTATTTTAGGCGGATTTGACCCAGGCTTAGTCAGAATTGCCCTGAAACCTAATTTTACCCAGCCGGATTTAAATTAATCATGGCCGATCTATTTTTCTGCCGCTGTCACTAAGGACGAGTTTTCCAGGATCGTCTCAGAGTAAATTTCCCCAGAAAATTGACCACTAAGAGAAGTTGGCGCATGGTTTGAACTTGTTTTTGCAGCTTTTGGTATTTTTGCCGCAACTTTCTGGTGCCTGTTTCGCCTTTGGCGATCGCTCTTGGAGCCTTGTGCAGGACATTATAAGTGCCGCGATCGGCTCTTAATATTGCATTAGCTGCTTTGTCAACTTTTTTGCCAATCTTCCATAATTTTGCCGCCAGATACAGGCAAATCATGGAAATCACAACATTAATGATAATCACTCCTACTACCATCAAATGCTCTCCTTCCTCTAATTTTTACCTAGCTAAATTATCCCTAATTTAGGGTCAAAAATATCATATTGTTATATTTTTTTATTTTTTTTATAAAAATTATTCCCAAATGCTCCCGAATCCGGGCAATACATTATCCTGAGATAAAATAGATATATCTCCCAGTAAATTGGCCGTAATTAGATTAGCAACTCGCTGACTTTTCCAATAAATTGTATGATCGTCCACCAACCCCAAAGCCATAGCCACATTCCCCAGACTTCTTTTAAGAATATCCTTATCTTCAAGATACTTATCCTGAAAAAATATAGAATTATCATGCAAATTTAGACTAGATGCTAAAGGATAAGCAAAAATATCTCCGGCATTAATAATGTTAATCCACCGTAGGGGATTTTTGACATATCGCTGGGCAAAGATTTTTAGTTTCTCCGGGGCGATGCCCAACATTCGATTAAAAAATAGCAGTGGAGAACCCATTGTGGTGACAGTTCTCAGGTAAACCTTTCTGCCTTGCCGATACCCACTTAATCCTTTAATGATATCTCGAATATAAAAAGCCGGGTCAGACGGGCTTAATTTATCAGAAAATAAAATATCCCATAAAATGACACTGCCCAGAGAATGTGCCACTAAATGCAAATCATCGTCTCCGGGATTTTCCTTAATAAATTGTAATAATTGAACCGCAATGGTTTTTCGGGCGGCGTGTCCATAATCAGGATTTAAATAAGTAAAAATATCCCCAAAAATTTTGCTGATTAGCTGTTCTCTAAAATTTTGATAAGAGAAGATTGTCTCCAGATCCACTCCGGGATGATCCCATTTAAAATTTTCTAAATCTTGCAACACCCAATCCCAGAGTTCATCGGCACCGAGAATATCTCCGAAAAAAGCCGCCCCAAAGGAGGGGATTTCTATTTCTCCTCGTTGGCTGAATTCTTGAAGAATAAAATTTTGGGTGCGATCGCTATAACCAGGGTTACGCACCGCCGTGCCGTGCAGAAAAAATACTAGCATTTTATTATTTATCCAATATAATCATTTATTTTTTAATTGTGCCTATTACCCAATATTTTATGCCATTTTTAATGTGGCGATTGTGCCAATATTCACAGAATGATGGGCGATCAGAGCAAGCCCTTTGACTTTGACCTGCCTGATTAAGCGGCTACAGCAATTGCCTTAGCATAAAAACAAGGTTCGGGAATTTCTTGCCCGTCTTCTCGCAGAGTTTCAATATAAAGCGCGATCGCTTCTTTAATATTTTGTTCGGTTTCTTCAATAGTTTTTCCTGTCGAAATACAACCGGGCAAATCGCGAACATACGCTGAATAGTTACTGCCAGCCCATTCAAAAACCACCACATATTCTTTCATAATTTTTATTGCTTGATAAAGCTAATAATATCCTTTAGATCAATATAAATAAAATATAAAATTGCCTGCTGTCCAAGTTTCAATTTTCCGTATTTTATTTGCGTTTTTGCATCTGTTTCGGGGGTTAACTCTTCATCAAAAGAAACAACATATCTCGGTTTGAAATTTATGCTGCCATCATCGTTCTTACTTATTGTATTTATCAATTCTTTGTAAATATACGATTTAACATAGCTTTCTTGGCTATCTTTTTGCCTAAATTCAATGTCAGTTTTAATTTTGTCAGGATCTAATTCTTCATAATAATCTATGCCTCCTTTATCATCAAAAAAATCCTTTAACTTTGGATAAATAAATTGTTCATTGACGATTTTACAAGCTGTTAAATTCAAGGAAACAACTGGATTAAAATCACTAATAACACTATGCCGAAACTTAATCTGCTCAATCATACTAATTGTTGCTTGATATAAAAATCTTGAAGGGTTGTGAAATTAATTTTTACCAATTTAATTTGGCTTTGCTGAAAACAAGTATTCTTTACATTTTCTATTTTTTCAAATTCTGAGTTAGAAAAATAAGGTATCCAAAACTCACTTTCTGTTTTGACTTTCCAATTTTTTTGAACTGTCCATTCATAGACTAATTGTTTCTGTATATCATCTTTTACTTTGTTTTCTCCAGGCTTGTTTGGTGAGTATTTTTCATAATCGGAAACACGCATATATTTGTAATCAATGATTTGGACTGAGGCAGATGATTCTTCAAAGTATTGCTTTACAAAATTTTTAAAGTCGCTAAATTTTTTTTGAGACATATATTTATATCCACTGCCAAGCTTATCTGTCGTGTTGATCACAGAAGTCTTATAAGAAAGTTCTTTATATTCACTTTGAATTTTTGGATGATCTTTTACTGCACGCAAGTTCAATTTAACTGCAACCTCAGCTTCATTAGAGAGTTTTTCATCAACTAAATAATACTGATCTATTTTGCTTACGCTCGTTTTCAATACTAAATCAGGACGCAAGTAACGTGGTTCTGGCAAATCATTTAATTCCACTTTAAATGGATTAATATCATGGTAATTTAGGAATAGTTTTAGCTTTCCTCCAACATCCGCAAAGACTGCCCTTTGACGATATTCAGGTGTATTAAGTACATAAGTCTGGCACATATCCTCCCATATATCATAGAAATTACTAAACCCCCAGTAAATACCTTGGTCGTCTTCTTGTCGTTCTCCATACAAAAATGCCTCAACAGCCTCAAAAAAATGCCAATAGTCCTCATCTTTATAGGTTGTTTTTAGGTCAATATCTTCCAGGGTTTTTCTTAATATTTCTATGGTTTCGGCAAATGTATCTTCGCCAAATAAACTACTATCAGGTTGTAAATAGTTTTCTTTGAACTGATCGGCAAGTTCAACAGCCCGATCGGGTATCTGTTCTAATTCTTCCAACTCTTTTTTTATTTCCGTGTAGATAAAACCAAACATTTGTAAAATTGGCGGGCTTTCTTTGATTAAAATATTTTTGGCAATATTCATTTCATCAATATAAATCACATCCTCATCAAGATATATCCCTTGGTGCATATACCGATAAATTTTGGAATAGTCAATTTCATGGCTGCTCATTTGTTTTTTTCCTAAAGATGAAATTCGTAATTCATCGTAACCCTCAAGTATTTTGTCTAAGGAATTGAGTTTACCGTAAAAAATTACCTGTTCGTTGTTTTCATTAATAAAGCTAAATCCCTTTTCAGCTTCAATAATTCCGTCTCTATAACTGGTGATGTATTCTTTTTCCAAATCGTTTTGTTTTTTTTGCCTATAAATTTTGAAGGTTCGATACATCTTGAAGAAAAATTCTTTAACTAGGTTAAAATCTTTATCATCAAAATCATCGAATCCTAACGGAAGCCAAAATTCTAAACGATTGCTCTCTTGATTTCTCTGAAGACCAACAAATGAATACTGGCTATGATTACGTTGTTCATCGGTTTTGATGATATCTATATTATTCAGGTCAAACATTTTATCCCTTATATTCCTTGATTGCCTCAACAAAATTTTTAACTTTTTTCGTAAATTGTCCAAAGGTAACTAAAGTGCCTTTCTCCATTCCCAAAAGGTTAGTCAATGGATCTCTATTGTTGCTAAACACACTATCCCATAGAAAAAACATCAATTTATTTTTGATGTGTTCTTCAGTTATAGTTTTTTCATTAATGAAAAAGTACCCAATTTGTTTGTCCTCAACTTTCCTAATTTTATGCTTTGGATCGCAGATGAATTTATTTAAATT
The DNA here is from genome assembly GCF_040564635.1 of Planktothricoides raciborskii GIHE-MW2. NCBI lineage: Bacteria > Bacillati > Cyanobacteriota > Cyanophyceae > Oscillatoriales > Oscillatoriaceae > Planktothricoides > Planktothricoides raciborskii. The sequence continues at coordinate 6,579,515 of NZ_CP159837.1, read as the reverse complement.
ATCAACAAAATCATTCCAAGCACAAGTATCATTATTGTCAAGGTTTACTCTTCGGATGGACACTACATCTCTTTGGTTGTCATCGTCAACATTTATAAACTCCCAATCCCAACGACGTTTAAAGGCATTGTCCATGAAATAGATTGAATTGTCCGATGTATTCATGGTAGCCAAGATTGATAGATTGGGGGGCAATTTAATTTTGCACTCTTGAAGTTGAACTCTGTCACTTTCGCTCAAATCGCTGAAAATATAGTTAAGATATTTATCGTATTCGGTTTCTTTTAAAGTCTGACCATCATACTCAAAAGAGTATCCCTTCTCTTTAGAAAGAAAATATTTTTTAAATCCCACTTCTTGCAACAATCCAACTTTTTCTAAATCTGAAATTGTTATTGGATATTGTGACCAACCGCTTTTGTTTCTATCGAGAAGTTGAAATACTGTACCAAAAATTGCGGCTGAATTACCTCTATTAATTTCATCAATAACCAAAACAACATTATCAGGTTTTTTAATTATTTTTTTGTGTTTTTGTTCTAAAGTAAACTTTTCTTCGCTAGTGAACTCGCCTAGATTTTTTCCAATTTCTTTTTTGTATTTCTCTGTTTCATCTTTTTTATCTTTTTCTAACTGAATGCAGCTAGTAATTATATTTTTATACGCTTTAGCTATTGCTTTTAAAAAATGTCCTGGGTAGTATTTATACTCTACCTTTCCACTATCATCAGTTAATGGCATAAGTTTACCCATAAAATCACCATAAGTATATTCTGGGTGAAATACAGTTGGAATAATATTTGATTTGTCAGTTATATTTAACTGGTTAGGAATTATTTTATTTTCAACTCTATAACTTTTTCCGGTTCCAGGGCTTCCGAAGATAATTTTTTGAATGGGTTTATTGGACATACTAATCGAGTTTCAGGAAACTGATAATTACATTGGCGACTACAAGACAGTCAAAACACAACCGTCTTAGTTGAAAAGCATATTCTTACAGCGGTTTTCAGATTACTGAACCACGGTAGGGCGAAGCATTCCGTAGGGGCGAAGCATTCCGGCAGTCAGATTAATATTTTCAGCAATAGGTTATCTGCCGGAATGCTTCGCCCGTACATTAATATTTTAAGCATCAAATGCCGGAAAGATCACACCCCTACAGATGCTTTGTGGTTTACTCGCGGAGAAAAGCGCTGTAAACGATTATACCCATAGTTGTTCATTGAGCGAATCAAATTCTGCTCATTGATTCCATATTTATCACCAACCCTAAAAAAAATCCCCCGCCCGGAGGCAGGGGATTTTTTTAGTTATGTTTGCTTAACTAGCAACGAGAAGCGTGGATCAACCGAACTTGCCTGCGGTAGAAGCAATCAAGAAGGCGGCATAGGTGAGGACATAACCCACGGTGAAGTGAGCCAGACCGACCAAGCGAGCTTGAACAATGCTCAGAGCCACCGGCTTGTCTTTCCAGCGAACCAAGTTGGCTAACGGAGTGCGCTCGTGGGCCCAGACCAGAGTTTCAATCAACTCTTGCCAGTAACCGCGCCAGCTAATCAGGAACATGAAACCAGTCGCCCAGACCAGGTGTCCGAATAAGAACATCCAAGCCCACACGGACAGGTTGTTCGTCCCGTAGGGGTTGTATCCGTTGATTAACTGGGAAGAGTTTAACCACAGATAATCCCGGAACCATCCCATTAAATAGGTGGAGGATTCGTTGAACTGGGCCACGTTTCCTTGCCACAAGGCTAGGTGCTTCCAGTGCCAGTAGAAGGTCAACCACCCTAGGGTGTTGAGCATCCAGAACATGGCTAGGTAGAAGGAATCCCATGCGGAGATGTCGCAAGTACCGCCACGACCGGGGCCGTCGCAAGGGAAGCTGTATCCGAAGTCTTTCTTATCCGGCATCAGCTTGGATCCCCGTGCATCCAGGGCACCTTTGACCAAAATCAAGGTGGTGGTGTGCAGACCCAGGGCGATCGCATGGTGGACCAAGAAATCTCCCGGTCCAATGGTTAAGAACAGAGAATTGGTTCCCGCATTAATTGCATCCAACCAACCGGGCAGCCACACATCGCCGTAATTTGGCCATGCGGTAGCGGCGAGGCTATCTGGGTTGGACAGCAGCACATCAAAACCGTAGAGGGCTTTGCCGTGAGCCGCTTGAATCCATTGTGCAAACACTGGTTCAATCAGGATTTGCTTTTCTGGGGTGCCAAAGGCTACCACCACGTCGTTGTGAACGTACAGTCCCAGGGTATGGAAACCCAAGAACAGCGACACCCAGGATAAGTGCGAAATTAAGGCTTCTTTGTGTTCGAGCATCCGGGCCAACACATTGTTTTTGTTGGCTTCCGGGTCATAGTCCCGCACTAAGAAGATTGCTCCGTGAGCAAATGCTCCCACCATCAAGAATCCTGCGATGTATTGGTGGTGAGTGTACAGCGCCGCTTGGGTGGTGTAGTCCTGCGCCAAGAACGCATAAGGCGGCAGGGAGTACATATGCTGTGCCACCAAGGAGGTAATCACACCTAAGCAAGCCAGGGCCAGACCCAATTGGAAATGCAGGGAATTGTTTACCGTGTCATACATTCCCTTATGGCCATCACCCAGTTTCCCGGATGGGGGCTTGTGCGCTTCCAGGATTTCTTTAATGCTGTGACCGATGCCGAAGTTGGTGCGGTACATATGGCCGGCGATGATGAATAACACCGCGATCGCCAAATGGTGGTGCGCCATATCCGTCAACCACAACGACTGGGTTTGGGGATGAAATCCGCCCACGAAGGTTAAGATCGCTTCTCCCGCTCCGGTTGCCGTGCCAAATAAATGGCCTGCGGTGTCTGGGTTTTGTGCGTACACGCCCCAGTTGCCGGTAAAGAATGGCGCTAACCCCGCTGGGTGTGGCTTTACGCTCAGGAAGTTATCCCAGCCCACATGGACTCCCCGTGATTCGGGAATCGCCACATGAACTAAGTGTCCTGTCCATGCCAAGGAACTCACCCCGAATAGTCCTGCCAGGTGGTGGTTCAGCCGCGATTCTGCGTTTTTAAACCACGATAAGGACGGACGGAACTTCGGTTGCAAGTGCAGCCAGCCGGCAAACAGCATCAGTGATGCCAGGATTAGCAGGAAGATCGCTCCTTGGTACAGATCCCCATTTGTCCGCATCCCGATGGTGTACCACCAGTGGTACACCCCGGAATAGGCGATGTTTACTGGTGATGAGGCTCCCGCTTGGGTGAACGCATCCACCGCCGGTTGACCGAATTGCGGATCCCAAATCGCGTGGGCGATCGGTTTGACATTCAGTGGATCTTTGACCCACTGTGGGAAATTTCCTTGCCAAGCGACATGGAACAGGTTGCCCGATGTCCACAGAAATATGATTGCCAAGTGGCCAAAGTGCGAGGCAAAAATCTTTTGGTACAGATTTTCCTCGGTCATCCCATCATGGCTTTCAAAGTCGTGGGCTGTGGCTATCCCGTACCAGATCCGCCGCGTCGTCGGATCTGCCGCCAGGTCTTGGCTGAATTTGGGGAATTTTGTTGCCATAAAGCGCTCTAAATTGTGCTTGGGTCTAATTGCAGTTAATCGACTTGGGACTATTTTATTAAAGTCCACAATAGCGATTCTGGTTACAGATTTCAAGACATAATTTGTTGCGAAATTTTAAGCAGGTGATTTTTTAAGGTCGATGATAGAGAGCAATTGATGCTTCAGCATCCCGCAGTTGCGATCGCCACACTTGATAACCCTGGGCATTCAGATGTAATCCATCAGTGGTTAATTCCGAGCGGAAATTACCTTGAGCGTCGATAAACTGGGAGTAGACATCTAGATACTGGGCTCCCTCTTCTTGGGCGATCGCCTCAATGCGACGATTGAGGTGACGAATGCGAGCATTGGAAATTTCTATTAACTGAGTTGGTAAAATTGATTGCACTACCACCTGAGCATCGGGATGTTGCTGCCGTAAGCGACGCATAATCTGGCGAAAATTCCCCAGAATAGTCGCATCGGTTTCCCCACACCGTAAATCATTAATCCCCGCCATCAGATAGATCGTATCCGGTCGGGTAGGTAAAAGCGCCGACAATCGATTTAAAATCCCCGTGGTGGTATCGCCGGAAATCCCCTGATTCAACCACAAGCGATTCCGAGACAGTTGTTCATGGGGAAACCACAGAGTAATCGAGTCACCTAATAACACCGATAAGCGATTAGAACCTTGTCCAAAGGCGATCGCCCTCGCTTCATTTGCCAAAAGGCTTTTCCACTGTTCATAAGTCGGTTGTTCAGTGGCATTCGCCCAAGATGACCAAAAACTTTCCCCAGATAAACGAGTATATATTTGCCCGGTTTTCAGGGCAGCCAATCTTTGATGATAGAGTTGTGGCCCGGAAACCGGCATCGGGCGCGTTGTGGGTACATAACTCATCGTAAATGATGAATACCGAAGATGGGTCTGCGGCTGAGAAGGCACCGTTGGTGTAGAGGGTGGAGGTGGTAATGGCAAATATTTTTCTATCCCAGCCAAAGGGGGTAGTTCTGGGGGTGAATCATTGAGCAACCAGTGATTAGACCAGCTATCTGTGGATCCGGGCAACAACGAACTCAATTCAGGAGGACTAATATCTCTACTGGAAATCTGATTAGTGGTTCCATCGATGGCAACATCGTCAGCCTTGTATAGTTCTGATGCACTCTCTGACTCGATTTGGGGTGTTGCCGGTTCAGAAGGTAGTTTGGCTAATAGGTCTGCAATCAGCAAAAATGGCACAGTCATAGGAATCACTCCATCTCACAGATGCTTACCTTTCACCAGCACAGTTGCCCAATTTCAGGATATTTACTAATGAATCGTTAATCTGGATCGCTTTTTCCCATCCAGGAGCTTCATAAAAATTAACATTCCTAGCATCAGCAGAACATTGCAGCGATTTCCAGAAGCGAGAGTATATGCCATGACAGCATCAAGAAGGCGATCGCATACCCACACAGTCCCATACACTGTCCACAACTGTTTACTAATCCTTGCTTTATGGGTCGTTGCGGCCAGTCTGATTAAACTAATTTGCCCAAAAACCTGAATAAAATTCACAAATCGTTACAAAATGACCGTATCCTTGACCAATTTAATGAAGTTTTTTAAAGCTGAGAACTAATTTTGTAACGACGCAACCTATCGATGATTAGAATATGTGCTTAAGGTCTTTTTAGGATTTTCAGATAGAGAGGAAAAATAAATATGGCCAATTCCAGAGACATAGAGATGATTAAACCCTACGGTGGAGATCCATTTGTGGGCAATCTCTCAACTCCGATTAGCGATTCTGCTTTTACCCGCGCTTTCATCGGTAATCTGCCTGCCTACCGCAAGGGACTATCTCCTTTACTGCGGGGACTGGAAATTGGCATGGCTCATGGTTATTTTATCATTGGCCCTTGGGTTATCTTGGGTCCATTACGGGATTCAGATTATGCCAATCTCGGTGGATTAATTTCGGGGATCACTTTGATTCTTATTGCCACTGTCTGTCTGAGCATCCACGGACTGGTTACTTTCCAAGGACAATCATCTGAAGGAGCAGATCCTTTACAAACTGGTGAAGGCTGGAGTCAGTTAGCTGGTGGCTTCTTTGTTGGTGGTATGGGTGGAGCTTTTGTAGCCTACTTCCTACTGGAAAACTTTGCCGTTGTAGACGGTATCATGCGAGGTTTGTTTAATTAATCGGGTAATTAATCGGGTATTTTCACCGGAAAAATTACTCGCATTGCTCGCAGTACAAGATCGAAGTATCCAAATTTGGGTATGCCGATTACTAATCTGTTGGTGACATCAGTTTTGTAGAACTACAACCTTAGATAGGAGAATTCAAAATGACCGGCGATTATGCAGCTTCATTCCTTCCTTGGATTATGATTCCCTTAACCTGCTGGGTGATGCCTCTAGTAGTCATGGGACTCTTATTTATTGAAATCGAAAAAGAGGCTTAATTCTAGTCTCATCTTCTTCGTTTTCTTCGCTCTCATACCATTAAGCAAAAAATCCCCTGCCTAGAGGCAGGGGATTTTTAATTGACCAATTAATAGCATTTTTAATTAACAAGGCCACATTATGCCCCCAATGCTTGCGCCCAAATTAATCTCATAATTTTAGCAATAATTGTTGAATTTTGTGTAACCAATTAATTGACCATTTACAGGGCTTTTCTGTTGTGGTTGATACAATGCTGAGGGGGCTGCTTGCGCCTCTAAATACATGACCGCCTCTACATAGATATAGCCATCAAAAAAAGATAAAAAAATCAGTAGGATGACCAAAATTTTATTTGGCTTACAGCAATTTTCTCCGCAAATAAACCACAAATATCTGTAGGGGCGAAACATTCCGGCATTTGATGCTTATAAAGATGGTAGGGGCGAATGGCCATTCGCCCCTACCTGCCTTCTTTGCCCGCTGGTGGTTTAGTAAGAAAGAAAACCGCTGCTATACTTATTTGGCTACTTATTTGGCCTAATACTAAATCCGGTTTAATTTATCTCTAAAAAAAATCCCCCGCCCGGAGGCAGGGGATTTTTTTTAGTTATGTTTGCTTAACTAGCAACGAGAAGCGTTGATCAACCGAACTTGCCTGCGGTAGAAGCAATCAAGAAGGCGGCATAGGTGAGGACATAACCCACGGTGAAGTGAGCCAGACCGACCAAGCGAGCTTGAACAATGCTCAGAGCCACCGGCTTGTCTTTCCAGCGAACCAAGTTGGCTAACGGAGTGCGCTCGTGGGCCCAGACCAGAGTTTCAATCAACTCTTGCCAGTAACCGCGCCAGCTAATCAGGAACATGAAACCAGTCGCCCAGACCAGGTGTCCGAATAAGAACATCCAAGCCCACACGGACAGGTTGTTCGTCCCGTAGGGGTTGTATCCGTTGATTAACTGGGAAGAGTTTAACCACAGATAATCCCGGAACCATCCCATTAAATAGGTGGAGGATTCGTTGAACTGGGCCACGTTTCCTTGCCACAAGGCTAGGTGCTTCCAGTGCCAGTAGAAGGTCAACCACCCTAGGGTGTTGAGCATCCAGAACATGGCTAGGTAGAAGGAATCCCATGCGGAGATGTCGCAAGTACCGCCACGACCGGGGCCGTCGCAAGGGAAGCTGTATCCGAAGTCTTTCTTATCCGGCATCAGCTTGGATCCACGTGCATCCAGGGCACCTTTGACCAAAATCAAGGTGGTGGTGTGCAGACCCAGGGCGATCGCATGGTGGACCAAGAAATCTCCCGGTCCAATGGTTAAGAACAGAGAATTGGTTCCCGCATTAATTGCATCCAACCAACCGGGCAGCCACACATCGCCGTAATTTGGCCATGCGGTAGCGGCGAGGCTATCTGGGTTGGACAGCAGCACATCAAAACCGTAGAGGGCTTTGCCGTGAGCCGCTTGAATCCATTGTGCAAACACTGGTTCAATCAGGATTTGCTTTTCTGGGGTGCCAAAGGCTACCACCACGTCGTTGTGAACGTACAGTCCCAGGGTATGGAAACCCAAGAACAGCGACACCCAGGATAAGTGCGAAATTAAGGCTTCTTTGTGTTCGAGCATCCGGGCCAACACATTGTTTTTGTTGGCTTCCGGGTCATAGTCCCGCACTAAGAAGATTGCTCCGTGAGCAAATGCTCCCACCATCAAGAATCCTGCGATGTATTGGTGGTGAGTGTACAGCGCCGCTTGGGTGGTGTAGTCCTGCGCCAAGAACGCATAAGGCGGCAGGGAGTACATATGCTGTGCCACCAAGGAGGTAATCACACCTAAGCAAGCCAGGGCCAGACCCAATTGGAAATGCAGGGAATTGTTTACCGTGTCATACATTCCCTTATGGCCATCACCCAGTTTCCCGGATGGGGGCTTGTGCGCTTCCAGGATTTCTTTAATGCTGTGACCGATGCCGAAGTTGGTGCGGTACATATGGCCGGCGATGATGAATAACACCGCGATCGCCAAATGGTGGTGCGCCATATCCGTCAACCACAACGACTGGGTTTGGGGATGAAATCCGCCCACGAAGGTTAAGATCGCTTCTCCCGCTCCGGTTGCCGTGCCAAATAAATGGCCTGCGGTGTCTGGGTTTTGTGCGTACACGCCCCAGTTGCCGGTAAAGAATGGCGCTAACCCCGCCGGGTGTGGCTTCACGCTCAGGAAGTTATCCCAGCCCACATGGACTCCCCGTGATTCGGGAATCGCCACATGAACTAAGTGTCCTGTCCATGCCAAGGAACTCACCCCGAATAGTCCTGCCAGGTGGTGGTTCAGCCGCGATTCTGCGTTTTTAAACCACGATAAGGACGGACGGAACTTCGGTTGCAAGTGCAGCCAGCCTGCAAACAGCATCAGTGATGCCAGGATTAGCAGGAAGATCGCTCCTTGGTACAGATCCCCATTTGTCCGCATCCCGATGGTGTACCACCAGTGGTACACCCCGGAATAGGCGATGTTTACTGGTGATGATGCTCCCGCTTGGGTGAACGCATCCACTGCCGGTTGACCGAATTGCGGATCCCAAATCGCGTGGGCGATCGGTTTGACATTCAGTGGATCTTTGACCCACTGTGGGAAATTTCCTTGCCAAGCGACATGGAACAGGTTGCCCGATGTCCACAGAAATATGATTGCCAAGTGGCCAAAGTGCGAGGCAAAAATCTTTTGATAGAGATTTTCCTCGGTCATCCCATCATGGCTTTCAAAGTCGTGGGCTGTGGCTATCCCGTACCAGATCCGCCGCGTCGTCGGATCTGCCGCCAGGTCTTGGCTGAATTTGGGGAATTTTGTTGCCATAAGTCCTTAAATAAATCTCGCAAAATCTTGAGCTTGAGACTTTAGGTTTTGGAACAAGGAGAGATCCTCCTCATTCCAAAATCCTTAATTCTCAATCAAGATCATCCCGAAACTGAGATGACCCGAGCTAGGAAGAATGCCCAAGTGGTGACAATTCCTCCTAAGAGGTAGTGAGCTACGCCCACGGCCCGACCCTGAATAATGCTCAGAGCACGAGGCTGAATTGCTGGAGCAACTTTGAGTTTGTTATGAGCCCAAACAATAGACTCAATCAGTTCTTGCCAGTAGCCGCGACCACTGAACAGGAACATGAGGCTGAAAGCAAACACAAAGTGACCGGCTAAGAACATCAACCCGTAAGCTGACAAGGCCGAACCGTAGGAGTTGATTACCTGAGAGGCTTGCGCCCAGAGGAAATCACGCAACCAACCATTAATGGTAATTGCACCTTGAGCAAAGTTACCACCAGTGATGTGTGAAACCGATCCATCTGGTGCCACAGTGCCCCAAACATCCGATTGCATCTTCCAGCTAAAGTGGAAAATCACAATGGATAGAGAGTTGTACATCCAGAACAGACCCAGGAACACATGATCCCAACCAGATACTTGGCAAGTGCCGCCACGGCCAGGACCGTCACAGGGGAAACGGAAGCCCAGATTCATCTTGTCGGGAACTAGACGAGAAGAACGGGCAAACAAAACACCCTTAAGTAGGATGAGAACGGTAACGTGAATGGTGAAAGCATGAATGTGGTGAACCATGAAGTCGGCGGTGCCGAGGGTAATTGGCATCATGGCGACTTTGCCAGCTACGGCGACCACATCACCGCCAAAAGCAACGCTGGCAGTTGCACCGGCATAAGGAGCGGTGTTTCCAGGAGCCAAGGTGTGCAGGTGTTGCACCCATTGAGCAAAGATCGGTTGTAGTTGAATCCCAGTGTCGGAGAACATATCCTGGGGACGACCGAATGCCCGCATGGTGTCGTTATGAACGTACAAACCAAAGCTATGGAAGCCTAGCCAAATGCAGACCCAGTTGAGGTGAGAGATGATGGCATCTCTGTGCCGGATCATGCGATCGAGCAGGTTATCAACATTCTTGGCTGGATCGTAGTCACGAACCATGAAGATTGCACCGTGAGCCGCTGCACCAACAATCAGGAATCCGCCAATCCACACGTGGTGGGTAAACAGAGATATCTGAGTTGGATAGTCAGTAGCAATGTAGGGATACGGGGGCATCGAGTACATATGATGCGCCACGATGATGCTTAAAGAACCCATCATTGCCAGGTTAATGGCTAGTTGAGCATGCCAAGAAGTTGTGAGGATTTCGTACAGACCTTTATGGCCTTCCCCGGTAAACGGACCTTTATGTGCTTCCAGGATTTCTTTCATGCTGTGACCAATGCCCCAGTTTGTCCGGTACATGTGGCCAGCAATAATGAAGAGCACAGCGATCGCCAGGTGATGGTGTGCGGTATCAGATAACCACAAGCCACCAGTGACTGGGTTTAAGCCACCCTTGAAAGTGAGGAAGTCAGAATAAGCTCCCCAGTTTAGGGTAAAGAATGGCGCGATGCCGCTGAGACCACCCCACTGCACTCCCGGATACAACTCTGTCATCAAGCTGGGGTTGAGGATAAATTCGTGGGGCAGGGGAATATCCTGTGGTGCCACGCCTTTATCCAACAACTCGTTGATTGGCAGAGAAACGTGGATTTGGTGTCCGGCCCAACCAAGGGAACCCAGACCCAACAATCCAGCGAGGTGGTGGTTCATCATAGACTCAACGTTCTGGAACCATTCCAGTTTTGGAGCCCGCTTGTGATAGTGGAACCAGCCAGCAAATAGCATCAAACCAGCCATTACCAGGGCACCAATGGCGGTGCAGTATAGCTGGAATTCATTGGTGATGCCGGATGCACGCCATAGCTGGAAGAGTCCAGAAGTAATCTGAATCCCTTTGAAGCCACCGCCGACATCGGCGTTTAAGATTTCTTGACCAACAATTGGCCAAACAACTTGAGCGCTGGGCTTGATCCCGGTGGGATTACTCAGCCAAGCTTCGTAATTGGAAAACTTAGCGCCGTGGAAATAGGCACCACTTAACCAAACAAAGATGACGGCCAGGTGGCCAAAGTGTGCGCTAAAGATTTTGCGCGATACGTCTTCTAAATTGCTGGTATGGCTGTCAAAATCATGAGCGTCAGCGTGCAGGTTCCAAATCCAGGTTGTGGTTTTGGGGCCGCGAGCTAAGGTGCGGTCAAAGTGACCGGGCTTACCCCACTTCTCAAAAGAAGTTGGCACCGGATCTTTGTCCACGACTACCTTTGCTTTTGCCTCTCGCTCTGGAGGGCTAATTGTCATCTAGACTCTCCTCTCTTTGGACGGGGAATTAAGGATTGCTCTACTTGAGGTATTACTAAACAGCAACACTTGTCTTTTAAAGCGGAGCTTTCTTTAAGTTACTTTACAACAAAGCTGCTGGAAATTAAACGGATCTGAATTTGACTCCTGTTTAATCCACGCTTGGGAAAGATCACCCAATAGCTCCTGTAGCAGAATGCTACTCGCTTTCGCCAGACTATCCTCAACAGAGTTCTACTGTTGTTGCATTATACTTGTTACTTCCGCTTTTTATAAACGGTAATTAACAATACTTTAAATTTCTCAAGTTTTGAGCTTCTCGAAAGTAGAAAATCAAAATTCAGAGCAAAAGTCAAGAGTATAACTAAAAAGTTAACAGAGCTTAACAATCCCCATAAACTTTACATAACTTAAAGTTTTATCTGGGGTGCGATCGCGGAGACTGTGATTCAGCAAAGGCTACAGGACATATATATCAAGAAGTATGAGTGATTTAGATTGGTGGTGCAGACCCGCGCCGATGTTCTCATGGGCAAGGCGTTCGCCTGAAGATGTCTTACTCAGATGAGAAAAAAATCAATGCTTGTTATTTAATAGTCTGATACAAACCAAGTTCAACCAGCGTTAAAGCCTGAGTGACATCGCTTACATAGAAGTAAGTGATTAAAGATACAATTAATTTTTTATGTGGCATATCATCAAAAATTTCAATAGATAGCTTGGGAGTATTGCTAAGTGTTTGGCAAAAATTGGCTAATAACTACTCTAAGAAGAGTCTTGATTGGTTTGTTGTTCCTGGGATTAGTTTTGACTACCGTGGGATGTGGCGATCGCCTAGAAGTCGAACCCGAAAACGAATTGGTTGAAACGGTGGCTCCGACCCTAAGAGCAAAAATTGTGGAAGTGTCTCCCCCTGCCGGGATCCAAAAGCTGCGTCAGGCTTTTGATCAATATCAACCGCAAGTCAGGATTTTGAGTCCTCAGCCAGATGAAATGATCGAAGCTGAAACCGTGAAGGTGCAGCTAGAGATCAGAGGACTGCCGATTTTCCAAAATTCTCAGTTGGGTTTGGGGCCGCATTTGGAATTTATCTTAGATAACCAACCGGCCAGCAAAATTTACGATCTGAATCAACCCTTGGTGTTGGAAGATTTGCTACCTGGAACTCATACGGTTAGAGTGTTTGCAGCGCGTCCTTGGGATGAAAGCTATAAGAATCAAGGGGCTTATGCTCAAACGACTTTCCATATATATACGAAAACTGAAGCGAATAACCCTGACCGGGCAAAGCCTCTGTTAACCTACAATCTCCCGAAGGGAAGTTATGGGGCAGAACCGATTATGCTGGATTTCTATTTGAGCAATGCCCCTTTACATTTGGTTGCCCAAGAAAATCCTGATGATAATATTGTGGACTGGCGAATTCGGGTGACGGTGAATGGCAGCAGTTTTGTGGTAGACCGTTGGGAACCGATTTATCTGAAGGGGTTTGACCCTGGGGTGAATTGGGTCAAGTTAGAATTTTTGGATGAACAAGGCAACTCCGTTAATAATGTGTTTAACAATACGGCGCGATCGCTGACTTACCAACCTCGTGGTAAAGATAGCCTATCCAAATTGATTCGTGGTGAACTGTCATCGGCTGAAATCCGTGGTCTGGTGAATCCTAATTACCCAGTGCCGACACCAGAGACGACAACACCAGATGTTGAGGTAATACCAGAAGAGATCCCCGCAGTCATTCCACAGCCGATCGTGTCTGAGCCCATTTCTGAGCCAGAGATTTCCGATCAAGAACCTGATCAAGAGGCGATCGAGAAAGAAATTGAGGAGCCTACGGTAGAAAGTCCCGCAGTAGAGGTAATTCCCGAAGCGGTGCCGGAAGAAATTCCTCAAGCAGTCACCCCTAAACCTGAGATCGAACCGATTATCGAACCGATTATCGAACCGATTTCTGAACCAGTGTCGGAAGAGGTGACAAAAGAGGAAATTCCCGCAGGTTTACCCGTGACCCCAGAGGAAACCGTTGAGAAGACTGTCCCGGAAGCATCTAAACCCGTGACAGAATTAACTACTCCGACCGCAGAGGAGTCCGCAGAAATACCGGAAACAGTTACACCAGTAGAAAAAGTGGAAAAAGCGGAAACTGTGGAAAAAGCGGAATCAGTGACATTGCCAGAGGAAACGACAAGAGACACGGCAACGACTGAAACGCAAGAATCAGTAACATTAAAAATCCGTGCAATGGTCGAGGAGGCGATCGCTCAAGTTTTGGATTTTGTGAATGGTTTGATTTCTTTTGTCAAAAATATCCATATAGATGTCAATGTTCCCTTGTTAGGGGGAGAATCCCAGGCACCAGCACCTCCAGCGGTAGATTAAGGAAACAGAAACACAGAAACCGGGTTTTTTTTGCGATTTTCCCCAACTGGGTAAAACCGAGAGAAAACCCGGTTTAAGGAAAAAGCTAAAAATTTTAATTGGTAATATTAATCGGTGCTTTGGTTTGTTTTCTATTGCCATTTAGCTTTGAGTCAATTGGACGTTGCTCGTTCCGTAAATCAGCCGCAAATACTGATTCTTCATACATGAGGCGTTGTTCCATTTCTTGTAAGTGATATTCTTCGGGATAAATTTTGGCTTGACTCCGTGTAGATGCAGTTTTACCCACTTGTAAATCAAATCGGAATTTTTCAATGTTTTCTCCGGTTTTTTCTACATAATCTCTCAGGGTCTTTAAGTTGGGAAAATATCCATTAATATCTGGTTTTCCCTGAAGCCTACGCAAGGCAACTTGATGATATTTCGGATCGAGTTCTGCTCCCAGAAAGTCTCGCTGATAATCTCTGGCAACTACGGCAACGGTGCCCGATCCCATGTATGGATCTAAGACTAAATCACCGGGTTGTGTAGTCGATAAAATAATTCGAGCAATTAAATCTTCGGGAAATTGACAGGGATGAATGGTTTGTTCTTCATGGTTATGTTTGACATTTCTAAACATCCAGATATCTCCGGGGTTTTTCCCGTCAGGGTTACAGGATAGTTCTCCTTTACGTGAAGCGAAGCTATCGCGTCAGCGAATCGCCCCGATAATGTTTCTTGTTTTGATATTTTTGTGGCACCCGAATGGCATCCAAGTTAAAGATATAGTCATCGGACTTGGTAAACCAAAGAATCGTTTCATGGCGGCAGGAAAATTTTTTCCTGGCATGGAGTCCATGTTGTCTTGCCCAGATAATGCGATTTATTGGAATTAAGCCACAAGACTCTAAAATGGGAAAAAAGCGAATATCTAGAGGAATTAGCATTCCTCGATCTGCAAAAGCGCCCACTTGCCAGAAAAGTGACCCAGTTTTTTTAAGAATTCTGGTACATTCTTCTAGGATGATCTTTTGTTCGGCTAGGTAAATATCTAAAGCTTGCTTTGCTTCTTATTATTTCCCCAAGTTGTAGGGAGGTGACGACACAATTAAATCAACGGATTCATCGGGCAACTGACAAAGTAATTCTTGGCAATTTCCTAATAAAATTTGATTGATCACTTGATTTAGCCCTAAATTTGCTGTGAATTTAGTTAACATTGTTTGATTAACCTGAAAGAATCAATAAATTATTTATTGATTTAATTGATTTATTTAATAATATCATATTGTATATAATTTTGAAAATTTTAAAAAGTCGCTAAAAAATATACATAAATCTTATTTTTTTGGATTTTTTCTGACTCTATGAGGCAAAACCTAATTCCAGAAACCCGGTTTCTAACCGCTTCAGGTTTCTGGAATTAGGGTTTTTTTGGGGCAACTTTCGGCTTTCCAAGAAACGGGGTGAGAAACCGGGTTTCTTGGAAAGCCGAAGTCAATTAACCCCAACACCTGAAGCGGTGAGAAACCGGGTTTCTATGTAGGGGCAGGTGGGGAGGCAGATATTTCTTAGAGAAACCCGGTTTCTTGTCCCTGGGGTGGGTTATCATAGTAAGTCTAACCCTGAAAAGCGGACTTGATATCAGTCCAAAAATAAGTTCTGTTACATAGTCTAAAGTAACATAGAAACCCGGTTTCTTGTCCCTTGGCTCTGAAACCGGGTTTCTTAAGTTAACCTTTGCTACCAACCAACAACTCTTATAGAAACTCGGTTTCTTGGAAAGCCGAAGTTGAGGAGGTTAGAAACCTGGAGAGGTTAGAAACCGGGTTTCTATGTAAGGGCCGTTGGGTTGGCAGAGGTTGACTCAAGAAACCCGGTTTCTTGTCCCTGGGGTGAGAAACCGGGTTTCTTAAGTTAATGCTACCAACCAAGAAACCGGGTTTCTTGAAGAAACCCGGTTTCTGAAGTTGGTGGCAAAAATAATCAGAAGAAACCCGGTTTCTAACCTCTCCGTTTCTGTTTTGAATGCTATAATCCAAGGAAATATCGCATCTCACCATCTCGCCATGTCCCACACTCAGGATAACTCCCCCTTCAGTGGCGATTCCCAACTCGATCGCTTAATCCAATCTTTGGGAATAGACCTAAATTCTCACAGCCACTCCCATACTGATGCTACCGCTGATTCACACAACCACTCACACAACTTTTTACCACAGCCAGATTCGGTCAGTCATGGATTACAGGCAGAACCGCATCAAAATTTCACCAATTCCGAAACTCACTATCACCCTCACTTCCAGAATCATCCTAACTCCTTAGATTTAGGATCTCATCACTCAGGATTTGATCAATATATCGGTCAAAATCATCTCAGCGAATTAGCCCATCATCATCTCACCGAGGGGTTAAATCATACCCCTGAACATTTCTATCATTCCCCTGAAACAGCCCTAGACCACCCCTTAACTCAGGCAGACCAGCCAACAGATTTAACCGATTTAATTCATACCCAAAATTATCATCAAGAGTATCATCATCAAGAGCATCATCAGCAATATAATCAAGAACACCTAGCATCCCATCATCATGGGGAAACCGCCACCAATTCCCCCTGGGAACATCAACAACAAACCCTGAATTACACCAGTTCTGGGGCGATTACCGAGCAGGATGATAATGCAGTTTATTTTGATGGCAATAATGTTTGGTGGCATGGGACAGGATGGGGAAAAGCGGGCACTGTAGATGGACATAAATATTATCGGGGTGACAAATATATCGGACGTTTAGGAGCAGATTTAAACGTTTACAATTCCGATGGGAATAAAATCGGTTATGTCACTCCTAGCGGATGCGCCTATTCTACGAATGGCAAGCTATTTGCTACTGGATCCACTGTGCGTTGGGCAGCGGCTACTTTGGTGTTTAACACTTGCACCCAGTAAAACCCCTGGGACAAGAAACCGGGTTTCTTGGGTTAACCTTTGCCACCCCACCGGCCCCTACATAGAAACCCGGTTTCTAACCTCTCCCGGTTTCTACGCGCCCCAGGAAGAAACCGGGTTTCTTTGAGAAATGTCTGCCACCCCACCGGCCCCTACATAGAAACCCGGTTTCTAACCTCTCCCGGTTTCTGGGGCAATCTGCGTTAACTTAATACTTATGGCAAAATTTGACTAAACAAACCCGGTTTCTACCATCTCCAAACAAGAAACCGGGTTTCTATGAGAGTTGTTAGTTAGGTGGCAAAGGTTATCTGAAGAAACCCGGTTTCATAGGCAACCAATCAATCAGGAGGAGTAAAAATGAGTCTTTGGGATGCAGCGAGCGAAATGGTCACAACTACCGCTTTAGTCTTTTCCCCCCCACAAATTGCGGGGGCGATCGTCCAACGGCTAAATGAAATAGACCGCATTAATTCTCAATTTGCCCTGCAAGATAATCAGCAGGAATTTCAAGCCAGAATGCAAGGCAATCAGCAGGAATTTCAAGCCAGAATGCAAGGCAATCAGCAGGAATTTCAAGCCAATGTGGAAAAGCTGAGAACTGCTGCTCAATTTGCCCTGCAAGCCAAGGGGCAAGCCTTTCAAGCGGACTTGGAAGCGGTAAAAATTGATACTCAATTTGGCCTGCAAGACCGGGGACACGAATTTCAAGCAGCTTTGGAGGGAGTGCGGCAAAGATTTAATCGGGAAATGGAGGAATATCGGCAGTTTTGCGAAAATGCCCGATTGCAAAAACGTCAAGATTTTGAGCAAGAACAGCTAACCCGACGGTTGCAACACGAGCAAAGTTTGGAAGCATACCGCCGGGAAACGCAACTGATTTTATCCCGTGTCCAGTTGCTCATGGCGTTAGAATTAGCTGATGACAAGGAAGTGCGCGAAAGTTTCCCCCTGAAAACTCCCGCACGGGTTATCCTGAATGCGTACAAAAACTATCAGAATAATCTCAGTCCCATTCCTCTGTTGGTGGTGATTTCACCGCCAGCGTTGGAGTTTGAAAAATTCCCTAATGCCGCGCAGGGGTTTAGTCGCATTGAAGCCCGGTTAACCGATGAAGTGCAGGAATTTTGCAAACATTACCCCCTGACCAGTGAAGCAAGACCCGTGAGATATCAAGGGGCGGACTGGGAAACTAAATCCGCTCATGGGAAAAGTGCGGTGGATGTGCTGCATCACGTTTTGAAATCCGTTCCCACGGTGGTTTTGGAGTCCAAGGTTGATGGGGATTTACTGCGGATTTATTTAGCCGGTTGGGATGTGCTGGAAAAAACGCCGCACTATGAAAAGGTGTTGACGGTTCCCTGGAAAGAGGTTTTATATCCCATCGCCCGCAAATATGCCCAGAAGTGGCGAGAATACCGGATGACGCTTTTAGACAAAAACAAAACCCTGGAAGAGATTAAGCGGCGGGGTGGGGATGATGAACTAAATTTGTCAATTTTGGAGGAAGAGGAAGAAGATAAGGAATTTGGGTTTGGCGGCAAAGAGGACTACAAATATAATGTCAAGGAAGAGAAGTACATTCAAGAACTAGCGCAGTTCTTGGGGATTTGCCACTGTATTTTAGTGGGGCTGATGGCAGACCGCTACCATTTCACTCATGGGGATACGCCACCGAAGTTGCCAGAACTGCTGCCGGGACTGCTGGAAAAGGTGCCCAGTCAGAGTTTAAAGGAAATGCTGGTGGCTGAGATTGTTGCCAGTTATCAAAGTCTCTATCAGTTGACTGGGGTGGAACGCCCGAATGCGATTCCTTATTTATTTTTGGATTTGGCGCTGAGTTTGAGTGGTTTGCCCGATAAGTCTTGGGCGAAAAACCAGGTTGAATATTCCCTGTTATGTTGGTTGATTTTGCGAAATCAGCTTTCTAAACAGACATCGGGCTTGGTAGGGTTATTGGAGGCATTCACGGCGGCTTTGACCTTGGCGGATGGTGAATATCTGGAAAAGCTGAATCAGTGCTTGGCTGCTATTGGGGAAAGTCAATACCAAAAATTGATTGGGGATAAGATTCAGCGCCACCAGCAAACAGAACAGAAAAAGCAACAAGAAGCAGTTGAGGACAAGATGAAAGACAAACAGAAGTTAGAAAATGTCTCACTTGTGGCGGTTCTTAACGGTCATGCGGGACCAGTTGGCTCCCTCGCCATCAGTTCGGATGGGCAAACCCTTGTTAGTGGCCATATAGAGACACACGAGCATTATCAGACATCTTCATGTAAAATCAGAACTAATAAGACTTGGCAGTTGAGTACGGGATGGGAACTTGGCACCGTCATCGTTGAGCGTCATCCTTTTGAGGAGACTTTAAACGATAAGAATTATATCCGTATCGTTGAGCGTCATCCTTTTGAGGAGATTTTAAACGATAAGAATTATATCCGTCAGATTAAACGCTATGGGACTGCTCATGCCCTTGGCAACAATATTAAGTTCTATAATTATCCAGAAGAGCATGAACTCACTGGACATTCTGATGAGGTTATTTGCCTCGCCATTAGCCCCGATGGGGAGACTCTTATAAGTGGTAGTGATGACCGCAGGATTAAGATTTGGCAGTTGAGTACAAGGCAGGAACTTCGCACCCTCAACGGACATTCTAGCACGGTTACTTGCCTCGCCATCAGTCCCGATGGGCAGACTCTTGTCAGTGGCAGTAAGGACAACACCATCAAAATTTGGGATTTGAGTACGGGGCAGGAACTTGGCACCCTCACCGGACATTATGGCACGGTTACTTGCCTCGCCATTAGCCCCGATGGGCGGACTCTTGTGAGTGGCAGTGAGGACCAGACGATTAAGGTTTGGCGGGTGGTGTGAGTAAAGAAACCGGGTTGAAGAAAGAAACCGGGTTGAAGAAAGAAACCGGGTTTCTATTAGCGTTGTTGGTTGGTAGCAAAGGTTAACGCAAGAAACCCGGTTTCTGGGCCGCCCCAGGGACAAGAAACCGGGTTTCTTAAGTCAGCCCTTGCCACCCCACCGGCCCCTACATAGAAACCCGGTTTCTAACCTCTCCCGGCTGCCCCTGCCCCAAGGACAAGAAACCGGGTTTCTCTAAGAAACCCTTGCCACCCCACCGACCCCTCCATAGAAACCCGGTTTCTAAACTCTCCAGGTTTCTAAGCGCTTCAGGTGTTGGGGCTATTTGACTTCGGCTTTCCAAGAAACCGGGTTTCTATGATGGTTGTTGGTTGGTGGCAAAGGTTTCTTAGAGAAACCCGGTTTCTGGTCACCCCCCACCGGCCCCTACATAGAAACCCGGTTTCTCACCGCTTCCGGTTTCTCAGAGGATAGTTAAACAACAAACCTGTTGCGAAAGTGCAAAAATAATAGTTAAATCGATCTAATCTATGAAACGCTATAGATATAGTCACTTTGAGGTAAACCATCAGCATGACCAGCACAGCACCAGCCCCCACCACAGTTCCGGCATTTTGCGAAGGCATCCAATATTTTGGCGAACCGTTGCCCGGATTTGACAAATATGGCCAAGAACCCGCGATCGCCCCTGGGACAAAAGCGATCGCCTCTCCGTCGGATCCTGCGGCGGTCTTTCAAACCCTTCTCGTTGCCGACGCCCTGCGTTACCTAACCATGCAAGTCACCGCCAGCAAAGCATCCGGGCACCCTGGTGGATTTGCCAGCAAAGCCGAAGTTTATGCCGCCTTGGTCATGCTGGGTTACAAAAATATCCTCACGGAAGTGGGCCACCATGCCCCCGGATTTTATAGTGCCATGTTCCTCGATCGCTCCTTAGAACAGATGGATATCGATAACGTGCAACAAATGCGCGATCGCTTCCGGGAACACAAAGGACTCCTCGGCCACCTTTCCGGGCAAATTCCGGGACTTCTTGGCCCTGCAGGTCCATTGGGACAAGGGCAACACTTCGCAATGGCTGGCGCCAAACTCCACCCCGGCGTCCTATTCCCTGTCACCATTGGCGACGGTGGACTCGGCGAACCCTACATTATGAGTAGCATGGCCCACTTCCACACCGCCTATCCCAACGTCACCAACTTCCTGCCCATCCTGGTTTGGAACGGCTACTCCCAGGAACATCACAGCATGGTTTCCACCAAACCCAACCAGGAAATGATCGAATATTGGGAAGGCAACGGCTTCCAAG
The DNA here is from genome assembly GCF_040564635.1 of Planktothricoides raciborskii GIHE-MW2. Taxonomy (NCBI): domain Bacteria; kingdom Bacillati; phylum Cyanobacteriota; class Cyanophyceae; order Oscillatoriales; family Oscillatoriaceae; genus Planktothricoides; species Planktothricoides raciborskii. Next base: position 6,558,795 of record NZ_CP159837.1, on the reverse strand, counting down.
AAATCATCCTGGTCAACGCCAAAGACTTCGACGACCAAAACCAGCCCGGTGACTATGTAGACAGCACCGAATTCTCCCTAGAACAACGGCTAAAATTCACCCAAGCGGTGCTCGAAGGCGTAGACAAAGCCGCTAAATCCGCCCTATCCGGCAAACTCACCGTCTTTATCATCAAACAACTCAAAGGGGCCGGAGTCCACGCCCGGGGCGCCAAATCCCACAACCTCTACGCCCATCACACCCTGGACAACGCAGAAATCGTCAACGCCCTGAAAACCCGCGCCCTGTCCCCAGAAGCATGGCAACTCGTCCGCACCAACTGCGAACGGGCTGGTGGTGGTCCGGCAGTGAAAACCGTGGTGACAGAATTTGAACTACCCTTACCCGAACTGGGTCAACTACCCCTGGAAGAATATGCCATTGGGGACAAGCAAGTCGCCACCACCGCAATGGGTGAATTAGTCGCCCATGTGGGCAAAACTGACCCCAGTTTCATCGTCTCCAACGCTGATGGTAACGCCGCTTCGGGGATTAATAATATCAACGTTGCCCTCAAAATTGCCCACCCCACCATTGACGAAATTTACTATCAAGGGCCAGAGGGTCAAGTTTACGAACCCCTGAGTGAAGATGCTTGTGCCGGTTTAGCCGCAGGATTAGCCTTATTTGGGTCGCGGACTCTTTGGTGTTCTTATGAATCTTTTGCTATCAATGGTTTACCAATTTGGCAAACGGTGACTCAAGCAATGGCCGAATTGCGCCGGTCTACTCCCTCCACCATTATGTTATTAACTGCCGGGGCATTAGAACAAGGACGCAACGGTTGGACGCACCAACGGCCTGAAATCGAAAACTACTTTGCCGCCATGATGCGGAATGGCAATGTGTTCCCCTTATTCCCCACCGATGCTAACAGTATTCAAGTCTGTTATGACTGGGCATTAACCACCAAAAATAAGGGCATTGTGATTATTGCCAGTAAGTCGCCGTTACCGATTTACACCACCTTTGAACAAACCCGCGAAGGCTTAGAAAAAGGGGCGATACTTCTCCAAGAAATTCCCGGAGAAAAGACCGTAGTTTTCCCAGTGGTCGGGGATATGGTTTTAGCCCCAGTGTTTGCCGCTGCGGAACAATTAAAAGCCCAAGGAATTGGCTCGAAAATTATCTCAGTTATCAATCCCCGTCGCTTATATCGTGATAGCGATACTGCCTGGGCAACCTGTTCCGAACCCGATGGTCTTTTCTTAGAAGATGCTGACTTTGAAAAGTTCTTTGGTGGCGATGCTTTAATTGCCGTTACCGGGGGAACTTCCGCCATGTTAGAACCGATTATGTTGCGTTCTACTGCCAAGCGGGATATCTTTGCTTGGAAGCGGGGCGAAACTGCTGCCAGTGCCAATGAAGTGTTAAATATGAATGGCATTACCGCAGAAAATATGGTCAAACGAGCCCATGAATTGTTAGGGTAAAATAACGCCGTGGTAAAGAAACCGGGTTTCTATGAGTCTTTGGGCTGGGTGACAGATACTTAATCAAAGAAACCCGGTTTCTGACCTCTGAAAATATGGTTTCCATGTGAACTAACCACAGAGGCACAGAGAACACAAAAAATCTAAAGATAATCTACCATAATTTCTGCTTTTTTATAATATAAAACTTAATTTATGCTGGATAAAAACATGGCAAAAATTGAGGTATTTAGAGTTAAAAATTATCAGGTTTTAAGAAATATAACAATTGGTAGATTATGGAATACAGGAAACCTAGAACCAATTACCCCATTAACCGCAGTTATTGGTAAGAATGGGGTAGGAAAAAGCACTCTTTTTGATGCGTTTGGTTTTCTCGCCGATTGTTTAAAGCTTGGGGTGGAGGAGGCTTGCGATGCTAAAGGGCGTGGGGGATTTGGGAAATTACGCTCTCAAGGAATTAATGAGCCAATTGAATTTGAAATTTACTATAAACAAGATCGGAATGCTCGCCCAATTACCTATGAACTGTCGATTGATATTGATAGCTTCGATCGCCCTTATGTGAAAAAAGAACGACTGCGGCAGAGGCGCAAAGGTCAGCGTTATGGTTGGCCGTTTTCGTTTTTGGTACTGAATGAGGGGACAGGTGTTGTCTGGAAAGGGGAAGAAAATGGACAACAGATCGAGGAAGGCGATCGCAATTTTGATTTATTCCAATTAATCAAAGACATAGAAATGTCCGACGATCGAGAAGAAAGTAAAAAAACTGAATTCGTTGAACTTGACGATAAGCGTAAGTTGGGAATTGCCACCCTGGGGTCTTTGAAACAACACCCCAGAATTTCTGCATTTCGTCAGTTTATTGAAGGATGGTATCTGAGTTATTTTACTCCTGATGCGGCGCGAAGCTTGCCATTAGCAGGGCCGCAAAGACACCTGAATATACACGGAGATAACTTAGGGAATGTAGTTCAATTTATGGAAAGGGAGCATCCCAAACGATTTAAAGCGATTCTAGAACAAATATCAAATAAAATTCCCGGTATAGAAAGAATCAGTACAGAAAAAACTCCCGATGGCCGACTATTACTCCAGTTTAATGACCGAGGATTCACCGATCCATTTTATTCGCAAAAAATGTCCGATGGCACATTGAAAGTATTTGCATACCTTCTGCTTCTGGAAGACCCCAGCCCGTCTCCATTTATCTGTATCGAAGAACCGGAAAATGGCTTGTATCATAATTTACTAGAAACTTTAGTCGCTGAATTCCGCGCCCATGCCACGGGTCGTAAAAGTGATTCACAGATATTTCTAACGACTCATCAACCTTATTTAGTAGATGCTTTGGAACCATCAGAAGTCTGGGTTCTAGAAAAAGGGGATGATGGCTTTGCCAAAATTAAAAGATCCAGTGAAGATCCCATAATTAATAATATGGTGAGTGAAGGCTTACCCCTGGGAAGTCTTTGGTATAGTGATTATTTAGATGTCAGGTAATCAGATGCACTTGGAAATTTGAGGATCAGTCTGGTAAAAAGGCATTAGATATTTTAGTTCCTAATATAATCGGCCCTAACCATACATTTGTGGTTCGGGCTTACAGAGGAATCGGACGTTTACCAAAAAACTTAAAAGGAACGAGCGATCCCAGCAAGCGCATATTGCTCGATCAACTCCCTAAGTTATTAAGAGGATATGGTAAAATGCCGCATACGGTAAAAATTACCAAGCTGCGGTGATTGTTATCTGCGATTTGGATGACCAATGTTTAAAAAGGTTTAAGCATGAATTACTCAAACTCTTAAATGAATGCGATCCTCAACCATTGACTCGCTTTTGTCTGGCTATTGAGGAAGGAGAAGCATGGTTTCTGGGTGATTTAGATGCGATCGCGAAAGCTTACCCAGATGTTAAGTCAGATATTTTGAATTCATACATTAATGACTCTGTATGTGGCACATGGGAAATATTAGCAGATGCGATTTATCCAGGAGGATCAAAAAAACTCTTAGAGCGTGGGTGGCAAGAGGTTGGTAAACAAAAGTCACTGTGGGCAGATAATATTGCTCCTCACATGAATGTCTCTGAAAATAAGTCTCCTAGTTTTCGTTATTTTTATAGCCAAATTATTGATTTATTAAATGATGCAATATAGATCATCATAAAAATCATAAATTTTATGATTAACAATAATTACCAAAATCAGATAAACTTAAACGATAATTAAAGAGAAATTTATGCTTTTTTCTTCGCTCATTGGCCAACCCCAAGCAATAGCATTACTGACTCAGGCGGTCACGAAAAATCGCATTGCCCCAGCTTATTTATTTGCCGGACCTGATGGGGTGGGACGGGCTTTGGCGGCCATATGTTTTGCCAATGTAATCTTGGAAGTCACCGCTACTAAGTCACAAAAACATCGGGATTTGAAAAATCACCCAGATTTTCTCTGGGTGGAACCTACTTATATGCATCAAGGGCAAAGATTGACTAGCGCGGAAGCAACGGAAACCGGACTAAAACGCAAGGCGCCGCCACAAATTCGCTTAGAACAAATTAGAGAAATTAGTCAATTTTTAGGCCGTCCGCCGTTGGCAGCGAGTCAAGCGGTGGTGGTAATTGAACAAGCGGAAACAATGGGGGAAGCACCCGCGAATGCGTTGCTTAAAACTCTGGAAGAACCGGGAAGGGCGACGTTAATTTTAATTGCTCCGTCGGTGGAGTCGCTGTTGCCTACTTTGGTGTCCCGGTGTCAGCGGATTCCCTTTTATCGCTTGGAAGAAGAGGCAATGGTGCAAGTGTTGCAGCGAGTGGGCAAGGGTGAGGTAGCTGAGGATAAAGCAGTGATAGCAATGGCTCAGGGTTCTCCCGGTCGAGCGATCGCCTGTTGGGAACAATTGCAAGAAATTCCCGAAGACTTGTTAAGGGCGATCGCTCAAAAGCCCTCGACGGTCAAACAAGCCTTAGAACTTGCCAAACAAATCAATAAAACTCTGGATACCCCCGCCCAATTGTGGTTAATTGATTACTTACAACAGTTATATTGGCAGCAACAACATCACGATCCTTTTCGCGATACTTTTCCCATTCAAAAATTAGAAAATGCCCGCAGCTATTTACTGAATTATGTGCAACCCCGTCTGGTTTGGGAAGTCACCTTAATGGAAATTAGCGCCGGGGTCAACAATTCCCCGACGCCGAGCGTGCTAATAGGTAAAATTTGAGTAAAATTTGAGGAAAATTTGAGTAAAATTTGAGGAAAATTTGAGTGATTCTATGCTTGTCAGGATTAAGGCCATCGCGATCGGCCTTAATCCGCAAGTAGATAAGTAAAATGGGCAGTGCAGGAGTTGAACCCGCCTAAGGCGAATTATGAGTTCGCTGCCTCAACCGCTCGGCCAACCGCCCAAAGATTCCCCGATCCGAGGATTTACGGAGATTTTTGTGATACAGATTACGTCAAAGATACTTTGATTGTATCCTAAATTGGTAGGATATGTCTAGCGATCGCCGAATTAATTTTATCGGCTCCTGACGGAATCTGTCCCAGCCTTGGTGTAATAAAGTAAAAAGGTGAGATATGCTGTAGCCTGGATTCGCTGACGAGAAAGCGGGATTGGCATCTTGGCCGCCACTGTCTAAATCCGTGGTCAAAAGCAGATCAGCCATTTTCCACCATATTAATTGAGACGTTGTACTATCACCGATGAGAATTAATCCGACTGTTATTTTGACCTTATTGCTTTTAGGGATGATGTTTGCGGCTGGTGCCACCAGTGCCCAGTTGGGCTTAAAACTGGGGACTGATGCCCTCAAAGAAATTACCCAGCCGGAAATCAGTCCTACCAGAAACCGCAAAGAACAAGAAGAAGGGTTAGGCAAAGGAAACGCCATCTCTTTTTTGAGTGAGGACAAAATTCTTCAGCGAGTCAAGGCGATCGAAGAAGGCAAAGTTCCCGCCGAAAAATCCCCAGAAAACAAAGCCGAAGCGAAAAAACCGGACAAAGCTGCTGCTGAACCTGAGAAAGCACCGGAACCGAAAAAAGCAGAGGGTAACTTTCCTCTGACCAGCAAAAGTCAGGATGTGACTTTGAATATCAACTCGGTGCAAAAAGATGGATCTTGGCTGATCATGGATGTCAGCTTAAAAAATGATAGCGATCGCTCCGTGCAGTTTTTGTATAGTTTTCTGAATATCACTGACGAGCAAGGTCGGGCATTGAGTGCCACCACCGAGGGTTTACCCGGTGAGTTGCCTGCGGATCAAAAAAATTATTCGGGCAAGATTAAAATTTCTACGGCTTTACTAGATAATGCCAAACAGCTTTCTTTGACTCTGACGGATTACCCAGATCAACAGTTGCAATTGCAACTTGCCAATATTCCAGTGGTGAGATAATCCAGGTTTAATTCAATCGTTGAGGTTCTCTAATCAGGTTGGGCAATGTTTAATCTCCAGGAAAATCTGCTAAATATTGAAGGCATGAAGCAATCACCATGAATTTGATGCTGGAGCCTTCAATATTTTTACTAAGATTAGCAATGGCTGCGGAAACAGCTTGGCCGTCGGATATTGTTCTGCGTTTATTATCCGTGTTGGCGCTGATTGCGATTAATGGCTTTTTTGTCACCGCTGAATTTGCTATGGTGTCGGTGCGGCGATCGCGGATTAATCAGTTGGTGGATTCTGGGAATATTCCAGCGAAAACCGTGCAAAACTTACAACGAAATATTGAGCGACTGCTCTCCACCACCCAGTTGGGCATTACTCTTTCCAGTTTAGCCCTGGGTTGGATTAGCGAAAATACTATGGCGATTGTGGTCGCTAGAGCGATCGCCCACTTGCCGATCCCTGACCCACTCAACCAAACTCTAGCCCATTCTTTAGCCATTCCTCTGGCATTTTTGCTGGTGGCTTACCTGCAAATTGTGCTGGGGGAACTATGTCCGAAATCTTTGGCCATGTTGTACTCAGAACAACTGGCTTTATTATTAGGCCCACTAAGTTTAGCGATCGCCCGTTTTTTTAATCCCTTCATTTGGATTCTCAATCAATCCACCCGCTGGTTATTACGTCTGGGAGGAATTCGTTACACCCCAGGCAGTTGGTACAATCGGGTCACCCCCGAAGAACTGCAAATGATTATTGCCACGGAAAGAGAATCCACAGGATTAGAAGCGGAAGAACGAGAATTACTCAGTAATGTCTTTGAATTTGGGGATGTCTTAGTCGGTGAAGTCATGGTTACCCGTACCCAAATTCGCGCCCTTTCTTATGAGGGCAATTTTAAAACTTTACTCAATGAAGTGGTCAGCAGCGGTCACTCCCGTTATCCGGTCATGGGAGAATCTTTAGATGATATTCGGGGGATTATTGATTTCAAAAAATTAGCCGAACCGTTGTCAAAGGGGATGCTGGGTTTAGAAAGTCCGCTCGCTGAATGGGTGCGACCAGCCCGGTTTGTCCAAGAATATATGCCATTAAGTGAATTATTACCCTTAATGCAGCGATCGCAGCAAGCAATGGTGATGGTGGTTGATGAATTTGGGGGGACGGCTGGATTAGTCACCATTAATGATTTAGTGGCAGAAATTATCGGCGATCGCCATGAATTAGAAAGACCAGAAACGGCGATCGTGCAAATGATCGACGATCAAACCTTCCTAGTTCAAGCCCAAATTGACATTGAAGAACTCAACGAACTTCTCAATCTCAATTTTCCCATCAATGATGAATACCAAACCTTTGGCGGTTTTATCATTTATCAACTCCAAAAAATTCCCAACCAGGGAGAAACCTTCATCTATGATGGCCTAGAAATTACCGTCATCGCTACGGACGGCCCCCGTTTAAACCAAATTCAAATCTACCGTCCTGAAAACACTCAATTGCCTCAAGACCAAGAATTCGTTGAACATTTAGCGGAGATTTGCGACCCCGATACTTTTGCCTCAGAAGCGGCAGCAGAATTGTCACAAAAGCTATCCACCGATGATGTAACTATAGATGAATTTAGCCTAACTTTAGACAGTGAAAACCGGGAAAATACTGAAAACCGGGAAAATACTGAAAGCCGGTAAAATATTGAATTAAAATCGCGAAAGCATTTTCATTCCTGGAATTATCCCTCATCTAATTCATATAACTCATAAATTCAAAGGGAGATATCATACCATTAAAAATTATGCAATTAACAATCAAAACAAAAAACACATTATATTATGTCATCAATTAAATAAAAACCGATAATTATTCAGATTTTTTCTGAGGTTTTGGTAAACGCTTAATATAATTCCTAATTACTTCCGACATGGAAACTTGACGGTTTTGGGCGACTGCCTTTAAACGTTCTAGTTCCTGAGTGTTCAGCCGAATTCGCAGCATATAATCTCTAGGCATATCCTTTTAATTCTCCTTACATTCTTAGAGTACCTATTTCTCGCAAATTATGACAAGCGGCCATAATTCAAAAAGAAACACCCTAGAGAATGTGATTCACTTCATCAACCGACATCAAGACGTAGCAGCACAAAGCTGGGGAAGCATTTGAAATGGAAACTATTTGCACAATATTTGCAAAATGCCTCAACCATAAAGAATAGTTTATAGTAAATTCCGGTTCCCCAGCTTTTTTGCTTAAATCAATCTGGTTTTAATGTTGTCTTTATTTTGCGATCGCCGATAAAATAATTAAGACCCTTCAAATTTATGAGCATAATCCTGATTTAGCAAGTTTTTTCGCGGGCTTGAACATTTTCCCCGAATTCTCATTTATAACTATTATTGGTTATTCGTTATTGGTTATTAGTTATCGCTTATTAGTTATCGCTTAATGCTGATTGGTGATTTGAAGAAATAGCGTTCAAATAACCAATAACGAATAACCAATAACCAATTAATCTGTATTCAGAATTACAAAACTTTTAATGTTTAGCAATTGCTCTAATGAAAATCCTGGTAGTAGAAGATGATAAGCTCCTCAGTCAAGCACTAGCCGAAGCGCTGAGGGATCAGCACTATATTGTTGACGTGATTTCCGATCCGGAACAGAGTTGGAAATATCTCAACACGGGCAAATATGACTTAATTTTACTCGATATTCTATTACCTAAACTTGATGGAATCACTCTCTGTCGCCGACTACGGGCTGATGGTTACTCCATGCCGATCCTGATCCTCACAGCCCTGAGTGGTAGTACCGATAAAGTGCGTGGATTGGATGCAGGCGCCGATGATTATTTAGTCAAACCCATTGATTTTCAAGAGTTATTCGCCAGAGTGCGGGCGGCATTACGTCGAGAGGTGGCTACAGCCTCACACAAATTGTATTGGGATGGACTAGAACTCGATCCGATCACTTATGACGTGACCTATCAGAAGCAGCCTTTGCACCTCACCCCGAAAGAGTATTCTGTCCTAGAGTTGTTGATGCGTAACGGTCGCCGAGTCCTTAGTCGTAGCATTATTATTGAACATCTTTGGAATAGCGACGATCCACCCGGAGAAGAAACGGTCAAAGCTCACATCAAGCGGTTAAGAAAAAAACTGCACGCGGTTGGTGCGCCGAAAAATTTGATTGAGACCGTTCACAGCTTGGGTTATCGCCTCAAACAATTTTCTTAAGATTTTCTTAAGATTTTTTTTAGATTCTCGATCGCTGATTGTCCCGATTTTTTCCCGATTTTTTACCCAAAATCTTCTGATTTTGGGAGTACGGTGACAATAGGTGAACAAAAAACCAGTGATTTGGCAGTCAGTTTAGGGATTTATCCTATTTGATGCGGCCAAAATCATCGTTTTTTGTTGAAATTCAGGATTTACGGATCGCCGATCTGGTAGCGGTGATTCGGTTTATCACCCCGACTTAAAAGGGTTAAAGATCCAAGTTTGTCTCAGGTCTTACATCCTGTTTAGTATCAAGATTTGAGCAAAATTTGCTCAAAATTTGCTCAAAAAGTGATGCTGATTACCAGAAACCGGGGAGATTTGAATCGTCTATTTTGATTGTCATCGTCAGTTTAACCTTGAATTATGTATCAAATTACCGAAAAATGCCTGGATAAAATCAGCTATCAAATCGTTATTGAAGAGGTTGAAAATGCTTTAGCATCCTATCCAGAGTGTTGTAAATCTAATCAAAATTTACGTGATTTTAGACAAGAAGTCATCACCGATGTGACTGAAAAAATCTTGTCAAATCGATTGTTGCAAAAACGTGAAAAATCCTCGTTTCAAAGATTGCCTTATAGATCGCTAGAATTGCGCTTACTGATTGAGGACTATGCACACGCAGCCATTAAATTCAGATTGCAAGGACACCAATTCAATAAATTGAGTGATTGACTGAATTGCAATCTGACCCGCGATCGCTCTATGACTTTAATATCATCTGTTAGACCATATGCCAAGTTTTCACGTTTTTCAAATACGCAAAACCCTCTTTTTATTATACTTTTTAGGTAATTTTACGAGGGTAATAAATTCATTAATAGAGGCTAATTAACAAGGGGATAGTCATTGTATGAATATGCAAAATGCCTATAATCAAAAAATTCTTTGCTACTATTTTAATCCTAGTAGTGAACTACAAATTATCACAGTGAAAAACCTAGCGAAAAAACACTATGAAAGAGTAGTTTTTCCTAAGCAAAGATTGTTTTTTGAGGCTTTTCCCAATTCTTTTTTAGAAGTTCATCGCCAAACATTTACCGGCACCGATTTAGTAGACAAGATTAGTTGTCAAACTTTGCAGGTTTTAAACGAAGACAATGTTAAGGGAATCGATAATCTAAGCACGGTGCAATGAGCGTTTAACCGAAAACAAGAGCAAAAACGCTGATTCGCTTGCTGTATTCGTCAGGAAAATTTGATGCGATCGCCTTGTAATCCCTTTATATCTGCTTCAATAGTGAAGATGTAACCCATAGTGGGTTACTTTTTTTAGATAGATGAGGGAGTGTTTCCAGTAGGAGACTACTAGATCGATGAATTTAACCTTAAATTTAATTTCCTTTCTGGGAATTTTTGCGCTTTGCTTCGTGGCATGGCTGGGAAGCGAAGATCGCAAAGCATTACCAATCAAAGTGATTGTTTGGGGTATTGCTCTGCAATTGGTGCTGGGGTTGTTGGTGTTTCAAGTCCCCATCACCCGCAATCTAATCGCCAATTTGGGCGATTTGTTTAATGCCTTAATTGACGCGGCTGATACCGGGGCTCGGTTTCTGTTTGGGGACTTGATTGTGCCCAAGATGGAATCCGTGGGGCCTGGAGCCGCCGGACGCTGGATTACTAGGGCATTACAAAATCCTTATGTGGCAGTTCCGGGCGATCGCCTAGGCAACAACTTTCTGGACTTTGGTTATATTTTCGCGTTTCGGGCATTGCCCCAGGTGATTTTCTTCTCGGCGATCGTCAGTTTGTTATACCGTTTGGGCATCATTCAACCGATCGTCAAGTTATTTGCCACGATCTTTCGTGCCACCCTGGGAATTAGTGGAGCAGAATCGTTATCCGGGGCAGCGAATATCTTCGTGGGGATTGAATCGATGATCGCCGTCAAGCCATTTTTGGTCGATATGACTCGGAGTGAACTCTGTGCCATTTTAACCAGTTGTTTTGGCTCGATCGCCTCCACGGTGTTGGGACTTTATGCGAGTTATTTGCGCGGCACCTTTCCCAACATCACCGCCCACATGATGTCCGCGTCAATCTTAACCATTCCCGCTTGCTTTGTCATCGCCAAAATCCTGGTGCCGGAAAAAGGAGAACCCAAAACATTGGGCACCATTCCCGAAGAACCAGAGGATGAAACTAAAGAGAAACCCAGCCCAATGGACAGCTTAATTTTAGGCGCCCTCGATGGAGTGAACATGGCCACCGGGATTGCTGCGGTGTTAATTGCGATTATTGGGTTGGTGGCACTGCTGAATAATATGTTTGGTAGTTTAGCGGGTCTTTCCCAAAGTTCTTTTGGTCCTTGGCAAACGATCGGCAACTTATTCTCTTTGGTGACTCTGAACAATATTTTCGGGGTGTTATTTTTCCCCTTAACTTTGTTAACTGGGGTTTCCTTAAATCCCCCAGAAATTTGGCAAGCTTCGGTGTTAATTGGCCAACGGGTGCTGCAAACTTCAATTCCGCCTTATATTGAACTCGCCCGACTGAATTCACAACAACTCATTAGCGATCGCGCCATGTTGATTGTCAGCTATGTGCTTTGTGGCTTTGCCCACATTCCTTCCTATGGGATTTTCGTCGGCGGTTTGGCCAGTCTAGTCCCCTCTCGGCGCAATGAAATCAGTTCTCTGGGTTGGATATCCTTATGGGCTGCCACATTAGCCACCTTAATGACCGGATGTATTGCGGGGGTTTTCTTCTTCGGCGATAGTGCATCGATTTTGGGCAGATAAAATATCGGAGTGGAGAATATGAAACGAAAACAATTGTGGTTTATCGGTTTAGCTTGGATCACTTCCATGCTGCTGATTTTTAGCACCGTAGAGCCCTCTACCTCAGCAGTTCAAAATTTTTTTAGGGCAGCAGCACCTGCGTCCCCCGGAGTTTCCGTAGCCCCAGCTACCACTTCCAACCCGCCTGCGGCAACCCTCTCAGCCCCGACCCTGCCACTGAGTGAGGCACCGTACAAAGATCCCCAGGGTCGATTTGAAGTGGGAATTCTGGAAAACTACAAAGTTAGCGCGATTCCGCAAAGCGGATCGCCTTCGCGAATCGCCGATGCACCATTAATCGAATCACCGGATGGAAATCTGGCTTATACCGTAGTTGTGCAAGCCAAAATTACCACCGAATCATTCACCAATGAAGCATTGGCACAAATGGCCAGCAATCAGTTTCAACGGGGAGAAGGATTTCAACCAAATCAGTTAAAAATATTATCCCCCGGAGAAATTTTAATTCCCTGGACAGGTAGCCTCACCATTGGCAAAAATAAACAGCCGATAACAGGTGAAATCTTGGTGCGACAGAATCAAGATCAAATTATCATGTTACTGGTGTCAGCCACCGAAGATGCCAAGGACAATATTCCTAGTGCGATCGGCACATTATCGGATTCTCTTAAATCACTTTAAAATAGGGAACCCACTTCAGGACTTACGCCAAAATTATAAAACGGCGATTCGTGAATTGCTCCGACAAGGGCTGGTAAAAACCCCATTAGAAAGCGTAAGTCCTGATTAGATTACCTAAAAGTGGATAAAACTTGTCTCAGTTTATCCAAATTTTCTAAATCACCCACAATTTTTCTCATCGGCAATGGCCAAATTTTTACCAAAGTCGGAGTAGCAGTAATTTGATAAATTTCTGTTTGTTCTGGATGCCGGGAAATATCAATAACTTTTAAAGTGTAAGTCATCCCCAAAGAATCTTCTAAAATTTGATGCAAAATTTCCATAGTTCGCTGGGTAATCGCCGACCGACCGGATACAAATAAATGAAATACATATTCTTGGGTTGATTCTTGAAGGGACTCTTGATTTGCCGATACAATAATAGAAACTTTACCCGATTTATCCGCTGAGTTGTTAGAGGCAAAACTGAGAAAATTTTCCGGAGGGTCGCAGCGAAAAATAAACTGGTGAGTTTGCCAAAGAATCGGGAATTTTTGATGATACTTACCCAATACCATTGGATAAAATAAATCTTCAGGCCAATGAGAACAAGCCCAAACTAAATCACCCGTATCAAATAAAAGATTAAGTAATCCTTGATGACGAATTACCGGGGGATAAGCCTCCGCAAAAACTTTAACTTGCTGCGTGCGCGGATCGAGCCATCGATCAACGGTTGCTGTATAACCTGGAACCAAGAAATGTGGAGGTTCAGATAAGCCCAGATATTCTTGCAAAGCGGCACATAAATGCAGATGCCATCTACCTTGTTTATTAGCATCGATACAATAAATGACATCTCCTCCAGGAGTAAATAGGGCAATTCCTTTAAAGGATTTCGGAATTTCTGTAGTTTTTTTCGTAGTCAATGGATTCTCGATAAATCTGTGAAAAGTGTGTGAAAAGTAATAAAAAGTGAAATAGAAAAACTCAACCCTATCGAGAAAGTCTGGAAGTCTGACATTCCGCCAAAACTTCCAGGGACTTGCCAGCATCATGCACTTAGATCCGACCCCGCAACATTTGACCCATTTCGTTAGGAGTGGGAGACTGTTCTAAGGCAATTTCTTCAGTAATTTTACCGGCTTGATAAAGCTCATAAAGCGATCGGTTCATCGTCGTCATACCTTCAAAAGTATCTTTCAGCATTATTTGTTGAATTTCCTCATACTGTTCTTTGACGATGTATTCCTTAATCACGTCGGTATTAATTAAGATGTCGTGAAACGCAGCCCGTTTCCCATCCGCAGTTTTACAGAGTAGCTGGGCAATAATTGCCACCAGAGATTCGGAAATTGATTTTCTCAAGGGAGGTTTTTCTTCTGGGGGAAACATATCCAAAATCCGAGTCAAGGTTCCCACGGCACTGTTAGTGTGCAGGGTTCCCGCCACCAAGTGACCTGTAGAAGCCGCTTTGAGAGCAATTTGCATCGCTTCCGCGTCCCGAATTTCTCCCACCAGCATCATGTCCGGGTCTTGTCGCAGCGCCCCTTTCAGGGCGTTCATAAATTTCAGCGTATGTCGTCCGACTTCCCGGTGCTTAATCAGCGACTTTTTACTCTCATGGACGAATTCTACCGGGTCTTCAATGGTGATAATGTGATGGGCAAACTCCTTATTAATGTAGTCAATCATTGCCGCCATCGTGGTAGACTTGCCTGAACCCGTCGGTCCCGTCACCAAAATCAGCCCCTTGTGGTAGTGACAGACTTTTTTAAACACTGGCGGTAAGCTCAACTGCTCCATCGTCAATATTTTCGCCGCAATCAGTCGGAATACCACCGCAGGACCGGCTAAGGAGTCAAAGGCACTGATCCGGATCCGCACAAACCCAAAGTCAAACACCCCGTCAAAGTCCAAGTTTTGTTGGAATTGTTGAATTTCCTCTGGGGTCATGCATTCCCGCAACCAGGACATAAAGGTATTCAAATCGGTTACGGGATAACCAGCGTCAGTAATTTCACCGCGTTTACGAAACCGGGGAAGCTCGTTTACACCAAGGTGAACGTCAGAAATCCCTTCTTCATTGGCTCGCCAGATAATATCTCTCAAGGTTGGCTGTCCCGGACCAAGACCCGAACTTGCCGGAGTTGCCGGGGCTGCCGGTTGACTAGCTTGAGGCGGGCGGGCGGCTGCCGGGGCGGGGGCGGGGGGGGCGGGTACGCTGGGCGCCGGTGGTTTTGCAGGGGGCGCGGTGGGGGGAGGCCCAGCAGTGGGAGGAGATGGAGGCCGACCCGCCATCGGCGGCGGCGGTACGGGCGGGCGTCCGGCGGGGGGCGGGGGTGGTGCTGGGCGCTTTGATGTCATAACAGGCTCCTAAGTTGACGATACAGACATCGGATAGCAATATTTTCACCGATCTGTTTCCAGATGGATGAATTAATTAAAAAATTTAGGGTCATTGTCAGACGGTCAAGCCGTTGACTGTTTACACTAAATTTGATTTGGCTTTTTTGTGACGTTTCTCAGAATTTTAGACGATCTGTCAGAATTTTAACGGTTTCAATATTTACTGGTGAGTTTATTCATATGTCAAAATCCCCGATTAAGATTTGTATTACCCTGGGAACTCGCCCGGAAGCGATTAAACTGGCTCCCGTGATTAGCTTGTTTCAGCGATCGCCAGCTTTTACCACTCAGGTGGTCTTAACCGGGCAGCATCGGGAAATGGTGGATCAAGTGATGCAACTATTTGATTTAGCCGCTGACTCGGATCTGAAGATTATGCAGCCCAAACAAACCCTGACGGATATTACCTGTCGGAGTTTAAAAGGACTCGAAGAGTTGTTTACTCAGGAAAAACCCCAACTGGTTTTGGTGCAAGGGGATACAACCACTGCGTTTGCTGCGGCTTTGGCGGCATTTTATCAACAAATCCCCGTGGGTCATGTGGAAGCCGGGTTAAGAACGGATCATTTATTTAATCCCTATCCCGAAGAAGCCAACCGACGTTTAATTTCCCAGATCGCCCAGCTTAATTTTGCCCCCACCACCCAATCGGTGGTAAATCTCCAACGTTCTGGGATTGCTGGGGCGATTCACCAAACCGGCAATACGGTGATTGATGCGTTGCTGACCGTTGCCCAGGGACAACCTGATTGTCCCGTTGAGGGGTTGGACTGGCATAAATACCGGGTATTGTTAGCTACGGTTCATCGCCGGGAAAATTGGGGCGAACCCCTGCAAGGAATTGCCCAAGGATTTTGCCAAATTTTAGAGAAATTTCCCGATACTGCGTTGTTGTTGCCATTACATCGCAATCCCACGGTACGGGAACCTTTGCAAGGGATCTTAGGAGATCATCCTAGGGTTTTTTTAACCGAACCCCTGGATTATGGTCAGTTAGTTGGGGCGATGCAGCGCTGTTATTTGTTATTGAGTGATTCTGGTGGATTGCAAGAAGAAGCTCCCGCTTTGGGTAAGCCGGTGTTGGTGTTGCGAGAAACTACGGAACGGCCAGAAGCGGTTGAGGCGGGAACTTCCAAGCTGGTGGGGACTGAACCAGGGGGGATTCTAGCGGCTGCCAGTGAGCTACTCAGTGACACGGCGGCTTATGAGAAAATGGCCAAGGCCGTAAATCCGTTTGGGGATGGTCATGCAAGTGAGCGGATTTTGCAAATTGTTAGTGATTATTTCGGTTTAGACTCTTAGGGTGTAGGGTCTGGGACCGCCATCGGTGTAGGGGAGCGGAGGGGATGAGGGGCAGAGGAGCTTCAGGAGCAGAGGAGACCGCCGTCGGCAGAG
Organism: Planktothricoides raciborskii GIHE-MW2; assembly: GCF_040564635.1. Classification (NCBI taxonomy): domain Bacteria; kingdom Bacillati; phylum Cyanobacteriota; class Cyanophyceae; order Oscillatoriales; family Oscillatoriaceae; genus Planktothricoides; species Planktothricoides raciborskii. The sequence goes on along the minus strand of NZ_CP159837.1, from coordinate 6,542,443 downwards.
GAGTTTCAGGAGCAGAGGGGCAGAGGAGATGAGGAGAAAAATATCCCCCCTGCACCCCTGCACCCCCGCTCCCCCGCTCCCCATGAATATAGCTGGGTAAAATTTCGGGTATTTGAGCCAAATAAAAGCCTGTCGTCTCACGTTTTCCCTGGTTTCTGAGCCAATAATGCCTCCAGGGGTGAGTTCAACAGGCATGAGATGATCGAAAAAACAAGACTTAATCTAAATAGCCCATCAGGACTTCATAATCATCAATAATATTGGATGCGATCGGGCGAAGGGCGGTCAGCATCCCAGTAATGTGCAGGGTGCTCGAGGTAATCGGTCGAGTCCCGGAAGCAAACATCGTATCTTGAACTTTGAGGCTTCCGGCGCCAATTGGGCGAATCCCTGCTTGGTTGAAGGTATCAACCACTACTAAACTACTTGGAGTGACCGGGCGGTTGGCAAACACCATTTTCGGTATGGCTACCTGAATGGCTGCGGATGTTTTGGTTTCTGCTGGATTCTCGTTAATGGTTTTTTCCTCAGTTTTCTTTACAGTCTTTTTTTCTTCAGGGCTGCTGGTTTTGCTTGTCCCTTTAGCTTCCTCAGTGCTGGTGGTCACGGTCTATTCCTCTCGATTCGATTTGTGACGCCGTTAGCAATCAAGGAGAACCCTAAAATAACAACAGGATTCAGCTTGTGATAACACGCTTACATTAGTGAACTACCCACGCCGAATCAAAGATTACGGCGTGGGCTTCCTATCCAGAAACCTGCGAGACAGTAGAAGACTTCCGTCCTTTACTGCCTCGTCTTACAGTTTGACAATAGGCGGAATCCCCCGTTCCAGAGGTCAAAATGCGCAGTCCTTCATCTCGAATATTGATGGCAGCGTTGATGTCACGATCATGTTTTGTACCGCAACTATGGCACTGCCAAAAACGAACATCTAGGGGAAGGCTGTCAACCCTATTTAAGCATACGTTGCAGGTTTTAGAAGATGGGAAAAATCTGTCAACTTCCAGATAAACTTTCCCTTCCCATTCTGGCTTGTACTTTAACATGGTGCAAAATTGCCCCCAGCCTACTTGTCCAATGGACTTGGCTAGGCAATGATTTTGCCTCAGATTTTGTACAGCCAGATTTTCTACCAAAATGACTTGGTTTTCGTCTACTATCCTGCGCGATAGTTTATGGTGAAAATCCTCTCTGCAACGAGCTATTTTGTTATGGATAGCAGCTACCTGCCGTCTGGTTTTTTCACGATTATTAGACTCTTTTTGGCGGCGCGATAAACGCTTTTGCTTCCGTTTTAAGTTGCGCTCATGCTTTTCTAACCATCGTGGATTGGCAAATTTTGAACCGTCGCTGGTGACTGCGAAATGGTTCATCCCCAAATCAATCCCTATCGCTTTCCCTTCAGTAGATAGCTCAGGAGATTCTTTTCCGTCGTCTACCAAAACAGAAGCAAAATATTGTCCCTTACTGTTCATAGACACTGTTACGGTTTTGACTGTCCCTTCTAAGTCTCTATGAATAACAGCAGGAACTTCTCCTATTTTGGGGAACTTGATGCTTCTGTCTAGGACTTTGACGTTTTGAGGGTAACTAATGGATTGATGCCCTCGTTTGGATTTGAACTTAGGATACTTAGCTCGACGTTCAAAGAAGTTAATAAATGCTCTAGATAAATTAAGAGCAACAACTTGTAGGCATTGGGAATAAGGCTCTAATAACCATTCATGCTCTTTTTTTAAGTCTGTAATGGCTTTTTGAATCGCAAAACGACTCAGCCCTTTACCTGTATTCTTGTAAGTTTCTTTGACTTGATTCAAGGCATAATTCCAAGCGAACCGACAACAGCCAAACGAGCGTCGAAAATGTAACGCTTGTTCTGGGGTTGGATAGAGTCGGTACTTTGTTGCCTTGACCATTTGTAAGAAAATGAATTCATGTTAAGTTAACTCTAGCATAAAATGTGGGGGATGTCCATGTATCCCGATGTTGACCCCACTGGAACGCGGGATTTATTGCCTCCCCCACACCCCCACCATTAGTTAAACTTTCGCCCCAAAGGGGAATGCCTGCAAATCAGATAGCTGTTATGTTTGCTGGCGATCGCTCCACAATTATCTTTGCCCTGAGAATTTCCCCTCGATGCCCGCTTAATTTCAAGGGAGGCGGTTTTTGCCTGGGGAAAACATAGTTTCATCGGTCTGTTATACATAGAGAATCTAGATGATGGGAATAAAAATATGCGATCGCTCTCTTAAGAAAAGTTAATATAATCCCAATCAGAGAAACCGGGTTTTTTCGGGCTGAATTTGCCCCAAAATTGCCAACAAAAAGCCGCCAACTCGGTTTTTTTTGCCTTGGCTAATATATCCCTGAAGTTAATACATATATTAAGCAATTTGTCAATAGTTCTGAGAAACAATGAAAAACTTTTGTCTCGAAGCCCCATTTCAACCCACTGGCGACCAACCAAAGGCGATCGCGCAACTGATTGCCAATTTGCAAGGAGGAAAACGCCGCCAAACGCTCCTGGGCGCCACGGGCACCGGCAAAACTTACACCATTGCCAAAACCATTGAAAAAATTGGCAAACCCACCTTAGTCCTAGCCCATAATAAAACCTTAGCCGCCCAACTTTGCAACGAATTTAGAAATTTTTTCCCTCACAATGCGGTTGAATACTTTATTTCTTACTACGACTATTATCAACCAGAAGCCTATATCCCGGTCAGCGATACTTATATTGAAAAAAGTGCATCCATCAACGATGAAATTGATATGTTGCGCCATTCAGCCACCCGGTCATTATTTGAACGCCGGGATGTAATTGTCGTCGCTTCAATTAGCTGTATTTATGGGTTAGGAATTCCCGCCGAATATCTCAAAGCGGCGATTCCTTTATCCGTAGGAGAAGAACTAGATCAACGGCAATTGCTGCGGGAATTAGCCACCCTCCAATATATGAGAAATGACCTGGATTTAGGGCGGGGACGTTTCCGGGTTAAAGGAGATGTTTTAGAAATTGGCCCTGCTTACGAAGACCGCATTATTCGCGTTGAATTTTTTGGCGATGAAATTGATGCCATTCGCTATATAGACCCGGTGACAGGGGCAATTATCCAAAGTTTAGATAGTTTAAATATCTATCCAGCCCGTCACTTTGTCACCCCGCAAGACCAACTAGAAGCCGCTTGTCAAGATATTAAAACTGAATTAGAAAATCGATTGGTTGAATTAGAAAAAGCGGGCAAACTTTTAGAAGCGCAACGCTTAGAACAGCGCACTCGCTATGATTTAGAAATGCTGTCGGAAGTGGGATATTGTAATGGGGTAGAAAACTATTCTCGGCATTTAGCCGGTAGAAACCCAGGGGAACCCCCAGAATGTTTAATTGATTACTTTCCCTCCGACTGGTTATTAGTGGTGGATGAATCTCATGTTACGGTGCCGCAAATTCGGGGGATGTATCATGGAGATCGATCCCGCAAACAAGTGTTAATTGAGCATGGATTTCGCTTACCCAGTGCGGCGGATAATCGCCCTTTAAAAGCGGAGGAGTTTTGGCAAAAAGTTAGTCAATGTATTTTTGTCTCAGCGACTCCAGGAGATTGGGAAATCGAAGAATCTCAAGGGGAAATTGTCGAGCAAATTATTCGCCCGACTGGGGTGGTAGATCCAGAGTTATTTGTCAGACCAAGTAAGGGACAAGTGGATGATTTATTAGGAGAAATTAACCAGCGAATTGACCGCAAAGAACGGGTACTGGTGACTACTTTAACTAAACGCATGGCGGAAGATTTGACGGAATATTTCCAAGACCAAGGGGTGCGAGTGCGTTATCTGCATTCCGATGTGAAATCTATTGAGCGAATTGAAATTATCCAAGCATTGCGTCAGGGCGAATTTGATGTTTTGATTGGGGTGAATTTATTACGAGAAGGTTTGGATTTACCGGAAGTTTCTTTGGTGGCTATTTTAGATGCGGATAAGGAGGGATTTTTGCGGGCAGAACGTTCTTTGATTCAAACGATTGGTCGGGCAGCCCGTCATGTGCAAGGACAAGCGATTTTATATGCGGATAATCTGACAGAGAGTATGGCTAAAGCCATTAGTGAAACGGAACGTCGCCGCCAAATTCAATTGGAGTATAATCAAAAACACGGCATTACGCCCCGGTCGATTGTGAAAACTTCGAGTAATGCAATTTTATCGTTTTTGGAAATTTCTCGGCGGTTGCATACGGATGGTAAAAACCGTGAGGATTTACCGTTAATTGAACAGTTGCCTTTAGAGGAAATTCCCCAGTTAATTACTCAGTTAGAAAGTGAGATGAAACAAGCGGCGAAGGCTTTGGAATTTGAGCAAGCGGCTCAGTTGCGCGATCGCATTAAGTTATTGAGAGAAAGGCTGGTGGGACATAAAATTTAGCGGAATATAGTTATTTCAATTGTGCTTGAGAGAAGGAATCAGGGGCGATCGTAGGGGCTTTTCCGTGGCGGTGGTTGCCCCGCGCAAGGGCGCAAGCATTGCGCCGCCCCTACAGCAAATCAAAAAATATTGTAGGGGCGCAATGCTTGCGCCCCTGATTGATTATCTCAAGTACAATTGAGACAACAGATATCTCTTCATTTTGAGCGCTTTGTGTAATATCTGCTTTACTCATAAAAACCTGCTTCTTGACTAATTTCCATGATTTCATCTAACAGGATTTCCCTTTGTTCATCGCGTTTAATTTTGTAATCTAGTAAATCCTGTAGAGAAATTATCGATGCTGCCTCCAGATGCATCGCCGGAATCACTTTTGATTCTATAAGCTGCAATAATTCAGCCTGAGATATTTGCAAAATATTGGCGGCCATATCTGTTGTAATTTGATAATTTGCTGGTAAAAAATGAAGAATATTACCAGATTCAATTTCTTGAAATATTTTGTGTAAAAAGCTATGAATATCTTCAGTTATTATCAATTTTTCTCCATTTTTTAGGATTAATTTTGTTGCCGGATTTTCTGAATTAAATAATTGAGACAATTTGGCAATTGCTTGTAGATTTTTTGTGGGAAACAAAAAATTTGTTTTTGATATTGTCTGGTCTAGCATCTGAAATATTCCTCTTTTAATATGGTTCGTTCGCAATACCTACCAATGTCATTGTAACCGGGCGTAAAACCTGTCATTGTAACCGGGCGTAAAACGAAGGAGTGTGGGGAACCGCAATCGGCGATCGCGGAGTTTGACGAGTACAATGTTGCTCTACTTGGGGAAACCCCCAAGACCGCACTTTTGTTTTGCGTTGGTCTGGTTCGGGGAGCAGCGATCGGGGTTTGGGAGGATGGGGTATAAATTTGCTACTACGTCCGGTTGGCTAAAAAACGAAGCATCGGTTTCTGAATCTGAAGTCGATCGCTCATCATGCCTTAAATTAATCATTATAAGTTGTACAGTCTAATCGTCATATTATGAGCAACCAGCCTGCACCTGAGTCCAATCCTACTAACGCATCTAATCCCGCACCCCCTGACCCCACATCCAAACGCAGCGCCAAAACGCGGCAAATGTTAGGGATGAAAGGCGCTGATGTTAAAGAAACATCGATTTGGAAAATTCGGCTGCAACTGATGAAACCAATCACCTGGATCCCGCTGATTTGGGGGGTGGTTTGCGGGGCCGCCGCTTCCGGCAACTATGAATGGAAATTAGAACATATATTAATTGCCGCCGCTTGTATGTTGATGTCTGGCCCTCTGTTGGCTGGCTATACTCAAACCATTAATGATTTTTATGATCGCGACTTAGATGCGATTAACGAACCCTATCGTCCCATTCCCTCTGGGGCGATCTCCGTTCCCCAGGTTGTCACCCAGATTCTGGTGTTGCTACTTGCGGGTATTGGGGTGGCTTATGGTTTAGATGTTTGGGCAAACCATGAGTTTCCCACCATTACGGTTTTAGCCTTGGGCGGTTCTTTCTTGTCCTATATTTACTCAGCCCCACCGTTGAAATTAAAGAAAAATGGCTGGTTGGGTAACTATGCTTTGGGTGCGAGTTATATTGCCTTACCTTGGTGGGCAGGTCAAGCCCTGTTTGGCACAATTGATGCCAAGATTATGATCATCACCTTAATCTATAGTCTGGCGGGATTAGGTATTGCGATCGTCAATGATTTTAAAAGTGTGGAAGGCGATCGCCAACTGGGCTTAAAATCTTTGCCCGTTATGTTTGGGGTAGGAACTGCAGCCTGGATTTGTGTACTAATGATTGATGTATTCCAACTGGGGATTGCCGGATACTTACTCAGTATTCATCAAAACCTTTATGCGGTCATATTGATCCTATTAGTGATCCCGCAAATTACTTTCCAGGATATGTACTTCTTACGCAACCCCCTGGAAAATGACGTGAAATATCAAGCTAGTGCCCAACCCTTTTTGGTTTTGGGGATGTTGGTGACTGCATTGGCGATCGGTCATCAGGTGATCTAACTGATTTCCTGAAATTTTCTAGCAATTATCCGACTCATCAGATACAGATCCAAAGCTTTGATGCCCGCTTATATGGGAAATTCAAAAAATTTTGTATCTTATACGGATGAGAAAAGCGGTATTCTTACGGTTAGATTTTTGATCGTTTATACTTCAAGTTAGCCGAAACATCACTGTTTCGGCTAAAACATTATTAAATCTATCTCAATGATTTTTCTTTTTGCGAGCAAGCGATCCCGTCTAGCAGGATCCTAGTCTTTCTTAGTCGTGGTGGTGTTTGAGGAGTTGACGTGGCCAATTTTTTTGCTAAATTTCCCAAAATCTCTCATAAAGTCAGGATGTCTGAATCTAAGGATGATGCCTTGAGTCCCGAATTACCCTCGATCGATGACAAATTAGAGGCTGCCAATGGTGTTATGGCATCTTCTCCTGTCGAAGCAGGCGATCGCCCCATTGATGCTGCGGTTGATGCTGCTGTGGATCCCCAAACGGAATTATCCCCAGCAACATCGACCCCAGAAGCCGTTCGCCCTCCGGAAAATGTCGATTTAACCACCTGGGATAATCAATCAGATCAATCAGATCAATCAGATCAAAAGCTCGACAATGACGTTGCGGCAACAATGCTTAGTTCAGAAAGTGAAAATCCTGAAAATAATCAGCCGCAAACCGAGGAACAGACCAATCCTGCCGAAGAAAAGTCAACGGCGAATCAAATACGCAAATGGGCTGTTGTCTTAAAACCATTGTTAACCACTAAAGATGGCAAACCCCGGTATCGCACTGTGTCATTTTGGGTCTATACCGTGGGTGCGATCGCGGTGACAGGGGGTGTAGGAACCGCCGGCTTTGGCTTATGGTACTTAAACAGCACATTGCCCGATGTGAGTGAAGTCTTCAGCTTTGTCCGGGATGGCACCGTCACCATCAAAGCCGCTGATGGCACCATACTCCAACAATTAGGCCCTGCCACGCGAGAAAAACTCGACATTGAAAAGATTCCTCAACTCCAGATTGATGCCTTTATCGCTTCAGAAGACCGCCGCTTTTACCAGCACAATGGCATCGATTACCAAGGAATTTTCCGAGCCATGTTTTCTAACCTAAAAGCGGGGGGTGTTGTCCAAGGAGCCAGTACCATCACCCAACAGTTAGCCAGAGTGGTCTTTCTGACTCAAGAACAGACTGTATGGCGGAAACTGCGGGAAGCCCTGCTGTCCTGGAAACTGGAAAAACATATCAGCAAACAAGATATCTTAGAAAGCTACCTCAATAATGTTTATTTAGGTTCAGGCGCTTATGGGGTAGCAGATGCCGCTTGGGTTTATTTCAGTAAGTCCGTAGATCAGTTGACCTTACCAGAAATGGCCTTGATTGCCGGTTTACCTCCAGCCCCTAGTGTCTATTCTCCTTTGGTGAATCAAGACCTGAGCAAAGAACGACGTAATTTAGTCTTGGATTCAATGGCTGAGTTAGGATTTATTACTCCTGAAAAGGCATCTCAGGCAAAAGCGGAACCCTTGGCGATTAAAGCCAGTTCTCCGAAACGGCTTTATGTGGAGGCGCCGTATTTTACCTCTTATATTCAAAAAGAATTACCCAAATATATCTCATCAGAAGCTCTGGAACTCGGAGGGCTGACGGTGGAAACCACGGTTAATCCGAAATGGCAGAAAATTGCCGAACAAACTATTCGCGAGACGGTGGAAATCGATGGCTATGCCCAAGGATTTGAGCAAGCGGCATTTGTGGCGATCGAACCTGTCACCGGAGAAATTAAGGCAATGGTGGGAGGACGCAGTTTCAAAGAAAGCGAGTTTAATCGCGTCACTCAAGCTCAACGTCAACCCGGTTCGACTTTTAAAGGGTTGGTTTATACTGCGGCGATCGCGGCTGGGTTTTATCCCACCGATGGCTATGAAGACGCCAACTTTACTGTTGATGGCTACAAACCCAAGAACTATGACGGCAAATATCGCGGTTGGATCACCATGCGGGATGCCCTGACTTCCTCTACCAATGTGGTAGCGGTAAAAGTCTTAATGGAGGTGGGTTTTGAACCTACCATTAAATTGGCTAATGCAATGGGGATTAAATCAAAACTTGAACCCATCTATTCTTTAGCCTTGGGCGGTTCCGAAGTCAACCTCTTGGAGTTAACCAGTGCTTACGGCACCTTAGCGGCAGAAGGTAAATATATCCCACCCCACGGAATTGTCCGAGTGCGCGATCGCCGAGGGGAGGTGATTTATGAGCCTAAGTTCGCTCCCAAACAAGCGGTAGATCGTGATAGTGCTGCCATTGTCACTTGGATGTTGGAATCAGTGGTTAATGCGGGTACTGGCGGCCCTGCCCAACTGCGCGATCGCCCGGTTGCAGGAAAAACTGGCACCTCTGATGAAGCCCGTGACCTCTGGTTTATTGGCTATATTCCTCAACTTGTGGCTGGGGTTTGGTTGGGCAACGATGACAGCTATCCCACTTGGGGCAGTAGCGGCACAGCGGCATTCACTTGGGGGGAATTTATGAATAAGGTACGTGAAGACATTCCTGTGGCAAACTTTCCTGAAGTGCCAAGCTGGGAAGGACGGGAACCCACCATCAAAGCCCAACCCGTACAGCCTAATTCTGTGATTTACGGCGATACCACCCCGGATAATGCCCAAAAAGTTGAGAATGTTTCGGTGACGAATGACTATGAATACCCACAGGGCTATGAGTAAGTAAAGTCGATCGCGATCGGTTAATATTTCTTTAAGATTGGAAATTGTTGATTCTTAAGTTAGGAGGTACGGCGATCAATCGCCGTGCATTAATTGCATGAATATACTGATCGAGGTTGGGGCTAATCCAGCCACAAATTTTCCCGTAGAATTTGTCGCTGTTTATGTAGTGGGATTTATTGCAGCGGTGACGATTGGTTCGATCGCCTGGTATAACTCCAAGCGTCCTCCCGGCTGGGAAAATGCGGAACGTCCTAATATTATCCCTGACTTAAACACTGAGAAAAACGACCAAAAAGATAGTTAAATATCTCTGAATTGAGATTTTCTTGACGGTAGGGGCGAATGGCTATTCGCCCTTACAAACCGTCAATTTTATTTTGGTCTATTTTGGCAGTTTATTGGGTAGTTTTTCTTAATCTCACCATAAAAAATCCATCCATTATATGACGATGAGGCCAAACTTTTATCCACCCTTCAGGAGTGATAAATTCTGCCGCAGGATTGCCTGCTTTTGGTAGTTCAATTTGCCAGTCATGGTGTTGAGATAAGAAATCGGCGATCGCCTCTTCATTTTCAGGAGAATAAAGAGTACAAGTGGAATAAACTAAAATGCCCCCTGGTTTGACCCATTGGCAAACTTGCTCTAAAAGTTCCCTTTGTAATTGACAAATTTCTTGAATATTTTCTGGGGTTTGTCTCCACCGAATATCCGCACGGCGATGTAGGGTGCCTAATCCCGAACAAGGGGCATCTAAAAGCACAAAATCAGCGGTTTCTTTAAATTGAGATAATTTGCGACTATCCCCAGTAATAGTTTGAATCGATTTGAGTTGTAATCTATGAGCATTTTCTTTGACTTTTTTCAGTCGAGAAGGGGTGCGATCGCACGCCCAAATTGTGCCTTTATCTCCCATTAACTCTGCAATATGGGTGGTTTTGCCTCCAGGGGCAGCACAAGCATCAATTACTACGCTATCTGGTTGAGGATCTAATAAATAAGTGACTAATTGAGCACTACTATCTTGGATAGTCCACCAGCCTTGTTCATATCCGGGGAGAGCAGCGATCGCTCCCACTTTTCCGGTTAATCTTAATCCTTGGGGCAAAGCAGGCAAACGACTAACCTTAACTCCTCCATCTTGTAATGCCGTTTCCACTTGATCCACGGAACTTCGCAATGGATTAACCCGCAAATCAATGGTGGGTGATTGATTAAACCATTCACAAAGTTGCTCAGTTTCTTCTAATCCTAATTGTTCTAACCAATTATTCACAATCCAGTCAGGATAACTATGGATAATTCCCAAATGTTTTCCTGGAATAGAACTATCGCCACTGGCTTTGATCAGTCCATCTTCAATCGTACCAGCTTCGGCCTGCCGAAGATACTGCCGAAGTAAACCATTAACTACCCCGGTTAATCCTGACATCCCATTTGTTTTTGCCAATTCCACCGTAGTATCCACCGCCGTAGCTGCGGAAATTTGATTTAAATATCGCAGTTGATAGAATCCTATATGCAGAATAATCCGCAAATCCGGGGGTTGTTTGTCCGCAGGCTTTTTAGCCAATAAATCAATCAACGCATCCAGCGATCGCATCCTTCTGACACAGCCATAAACCAGTTCGGTCACCAAAGCGCGATTCTCGTTCCGAGACTCTGCGCGATCGGATTTTATTTCTTCAGCCTTGGATTCGATCTGAACCTGACGCAGCCACTTATCCAAAGCCACATCCGCAAAAGCACCTCGACGATGGATATCTCGAAGTATTAGAAACGCTATCTGACGAGAATTTTGCATTTTTCATCTCATAATTAAGACTTACGATTAGGGGTCAATAGGGAAATCGCTTTCCCTACCTACCATTCAGAACGCAACGTGCCACTTTCACCGCCCTGTCGCTCCGGGCGTTACTCGCTTTACTTGGCTCCTACTAGGGTAGCTTGCACTATCCCGTTTGGCATATTCTTCTCACTTTGACCCGTTGGACGATGCCGCCTTGATGGCTCGGTTCGGGTCGTTCGATGTATTGCATTCATATGCATTGTGGGGGCAATTACCTACTCAGCTTTCGCTCACTGTACGCACAATGAATGTTTTAATTTATTCCTACCCTTGCGGGTGGCTGATAACGTATTCAGGTAAACCATGTTAAGACTAACTTTACCGCCGTATTCCGTCTGCATATACCAGGCATTATTACCCCAGTCTTTTGCTTCTAGATACATCTGACCCCCACAAAGGTTTGCCCTTACACTTATCACTACTCAAATTGCTTTGAGAGCCAAGAGGGGGATACTTCGTTCCGTGGTTTCGGGTTTAATTAGCTAATGGTTCACCCTATGCCCCTGGGTACTTTTAGGACTTCAGTATCAAAGCATTGTTTACTACTTACTTTGACTTTTGTCGGTTAATCAAATAATTACTCATTTATTCCCCATGTTCATTTTGAACGCAGCAGATCAACCAGTTTCGCTACTTATTATTAGAGAGGGTTCAGGACGGGCGTTTGCTTGCGCTAACCCACGCCTAACCCTAATTGGATCTTCGGGGATTCCCTATCGTGTTAAGAGTTACCACCAATAAACCCGCTTCACAACTTTTGATGGTGAGTCTCAGCAGTGGGGCGGTTGCCTATTACCCCTGGAATGTAATTATAATTCTAGGAAATCCGGGTATTTTCCTCCTTATTGGACAACTTTCACCACAGTTATAAGGGTTTGTGGAGCCGTTCATCGGCTTAGACTCTTCGTTCCTCAAACCCACACCAAAAAAACGTTTCAGCCGTTTTGCTTCCACTTTGGAGGGAAACGAATCGCACATTTAAAATGACTATAAAACTAAATTAAACAATAGACAATTCTGGCAAAATACCGACGTAGATCCCCCCAACCCTCCGATCCAGCGCCACTCTGGTTTTGAGAATTTTACCAGAATTGTCTAATTAAATAATTAAATTTTCAGGGAAATTGTCTTGCTCAGATAAAACCACAATTCAGCAGCTAGTGGCTAGGGTGAGATGCGGCAGTGTATGATATAAATAGGTTTGAAATAGCGATCGTCAACCCATTCAACTTGTGAGAGCAAGTGATTATGAAAAAAGTTTTATTTATCCTGAGTGAATTGAGTACGCGGGATATTGACTGGCTATTGACTCATGGGCAAGTCCAAGAAGTCACCAAAGGCACTGTATTGATTCACGAAGGACTGCCCCTTGATGCTTTGTACATTGTCCTAGATGGCATTTTGACGGTTTCCGTGGCCGGGTTAGGCAACCGGGAAGTGGCTAAAATTGTCTGTGGGGAAGTTTTGGGAGAAATGTCTTTTGTGGATGGTAGCCCCCCGTCCGCTACGGTGAAAGCCATTGAAAATTCTTTAGTTTTAGCAATTAATCAAAAAAAATTGAGCCAAAAACTAGAGGAAGATGTGCTGTTTGCTTTGCGCTTTTACCAAGCAATTACTAAGTTTCTCTCCTACCGATTACGCGGCACTTTCCAGAGTTTTAGCATGAAGGAATCTTCCGAACCCCAAAATAACGCTTTGGATGATGCAGAGGATGTGATGGGAGGAGCTAACTGGGAAATGGCCAAGGCTAAATTTGAGCGATTGATTCAAGGGATTAAACAAGGTTCAACATTGGTCTAGATTAGTCTAATCTCTAATTCTGCTAAAGATGATATTTTTTCAGGGTGTTTTTTTCGTTTCTGGGGTTTCGGTGGTTAGCCAAATCACAAAAGTGGTGCCCGGATCTGGGGTGGGTAAACGGTTGGCTGGTAGCCACTGGGTCGCGGCAGGGCTAAATACTTCAATATCTGCCTGCATTTCGTTAAGAAGGTCTTGAACGATCGCCAATCCTAATCCTGTCCCGGGGATGTTGCCGTTGGCTTGGACTCCGCGATAATGTCTTTCAAATAAATGGTCTAAATCCTGTTCAGGAATTCCCGGCCCCGTATCGCTAATCGCGATCGCCATGAGCGAGGATGACCCCTGAGACTGAGTTTTGCTGGAGTCAGTTTGTCGATCTGGAAGATTCACTTGAATATAGATATGGCCACCGGGGGCGGTATATTTCACCGCATTATCGATTAAATTACTTAACACTTCCCGCAAAGCTTGCGGATTTGCCCGAACCGATGGCAAGTTTTCCGGTAAGTCGAGGTGACAAGAGATGTTTTTGTCGGCGGCGATCGCCTCTGCGGAAACTAGCAACGGTTTAAGCACTGCCGCTACAGAACAGGAGGCGATCGGACTCGGAGGTAATAACCGCAACATCCCGGAACTACTCCCTGGGGAAGTTTTGGCATTTTTCTGAATTTTTTCAGGCTCACCAACCAGTTCTAACGGATGAATCGGTTCTGGATGATTTAGGTCAATCATCCGATCCATAAGAGTCAGGAATTCTTGCACCCGATCGCTTTCTCGGAGGATATTCGCGGCGATTTGGCGATTGGGATCTTCGGCGGTAAAACGCTTGAGTAACAATTTACCAAAGGTGCGTAAAGCGGTCAGGGGGCTGCGGAGTTGATGCAGTAAATTATCTAGGAGATCCTGTTGTTGAGATTGAATCATTTGTTTTTGCCGTAGCTGATTTTCTAACCAGCCCCCCCGTTGATCCAAAATCCGGGCGATCGCCAATGTATCGGCAATTCGGGAAATCTGACTCACTTCGCGGGGTTGCCAAGGGCGATCGCGTCGAGTTGTCACCAACAAACCAATTACAATCCCATCGTGAATTAAAGGCAAAACTAACTGCCGAGTTGGAGTGGCGTTTTCGGCTTGATTCTGCCCATAAGAGGTGTCATCCGCATCCGCTAAAAACTCTTCCATCGACTCTTCTGCTGGCAGCGATCGCGACAATTCCGGGGATTTGCCGGCGCTAAGTAACCCGCGAATCGGTTGTTTAGTCAAAGGTTGAACCGGCAACAAACCCATCTCTTGATCTTGTTGCCAAACCACATCACTGTCAGGATAGGCCACAACGGGAATCAGTTTGGCCTGTTCTCCTTCCGCCAGTTCCTCGGTTAAATACACCACACTCAATGCCGCTCCCAAAACTTGACTTAATAAAGTCATTTGCGATCGGCAGAGTGTCACAAATTCAGAACTGGCAGGCATGAACATGAGCACAAAACTTTACTCTTCCCAATCTCTAGTATCTTATCAGACTATCTGTAATTCATCTAATTATTTTTGTTATTTGTTATTTGCTATTTGTTATTTGCTATTTGTTATTTGTTGATTTTTGGTTGTTGGTTGTTTGTTAGGCCGCCTGCCGAATAATGAACAAATGACTAATAAACAATAAATAACAAATAACAAATAACAACAAATAACACAACCAGAGCAGATATCCTTTGACCTAATGACTTAAGTGTTTTTACTGATTAAAAATTTGTAACAAAATCTTTAAATTTATGTATTTTTGTAAAAAAAATCACCATTTATTGGCTATATTTTATAAATTTAGTCCATTATCGAACCGTAGCATAGCGTTTACAGGTTTTGTATTTCCAAATTAAAAACTGTTGACTTTTCTAGCTAAAAACGATATAATCTCCTAGGTTTTTGTAACTATCACTACAACCGTTGGCTGAAATAGGAGGTAACGAGATTGGCTAGGAGACGTAAGCGGAAAAGCCGTCGTCGCCAAGAGGGGCGTAGAATTCTCGAACAGGTGCCTCAATATAGTATCGAAAGTGGAGAAGATAAGCCCGTAACGGCTGCCCGCAAATACATTAAAGCAGAAGGGATTACGCCCCCCGCTTTATTGCTAGTAAAAAGAAATGAACACACCACTGATCGATACTTCTGGGCAGAAAAAGGTTTGTTTGGGGCACAATATGTGGAAGAAAATCACTTTTTATTCCCTAGCCTTAAATCCATCGAAGTACATACAGATAATTCTCTCACATCTGTTAACACCCGCTCAGAACTAAAAGCAAAAGCTGTATGAAAAATCCCGGCAGAGACCGCGCTCTGCTGGTACTGATGAAAATTTAGGTTAGAGCTTTTTATACTGTACTAGCCCCAATCAACCCCAAAGGTTTGACTGGGGCTATTTATTGATTGAATAATCTAGTATTTTTGCTCAATGGGGCAATTAGAGATGTTCGGCCAAGCGATGGATCATTGCTCAGATAAAAAGCGGTACGGTTTTCTGATGAGCAAATACTCAGAATATCGGGGCAAATTGTCTTGATTGTCTTGAGTTAAACATTCTGAAAAGAGTCGCGATCGCATATTTTTTGGGTTTTTTGGGTTTTTGTTTTGGGTTTTTTTGGATTTTTTTTGTGGTTTTGTGGCTGTTTTTTCTGGTTTTGTTGTGGTTTTTTTGTGGTTTGTTCCGCCAAAGAACTTCAAACTAATCAGATAACGGCAACTGAAGTGTTTCCCGCAAAACAATTAGTTCATCCCGGTGAGCCGTTACTCTCACCTGACACCCTGACTGCGTATTTTCTAGCGACTCTGGGGTCTTCACCGTGAGTAACACCTGCTCCAGCCGACCGGCTTTTTGCCAATAGAAAACTCCCGCTAAGGGTGATAGTAACAATAAGCTCAAAAACAGATTGCCTACATTCGGGAATAACATGGATAACACCAACGCCAAGCAGAGAGTTCCCGCACCGGCCAGAAACGATAAAAATATGGCCAAAAACCAGCTAGGACTGACAAGCCCTTCAAACTTTACCTGGTGTTCCTGGGGGTTGACCGCCGCGACCCGGTAGGAGCGATCGGTAAAATGTTTTTCTAGTTGTCGAAGTACAGAGTCTTCCGGCTGCTGGCTGCTAAACTCAAGTTCCTCCGTGCGATCTTTCACCGAAGCCCGAATAAAGAAGACTAGCCCGATCATCATCAATAAGGTCAATAAGAATGTCGATGAGATAATAGGCGGATTCATAGCTGTTCACTGTTTAAGGTTTTGGGATTAACTTTACATAAGTTTACAAAGTAACCGGCTTTGATGCTAGGGGTCAGCCAGAAATTATCTGAAGCGGAGGGGCGGAGGGGCGGAGGGGCGGAGGGGCGGCGGGGCGGCGGGGCGGCGGGGCGGCGGGGCGGCGGGGCAAACAACAAACAACAAACAACAAACAACAAACAACAGCCAACCAACAACAATGAATCAGTTATCTTTAGGGCAAATTGTTAAAGTCCGATCGCGCCATTATTTAGTTCAGGAAATTATCCCACCGACGGAAGCAGGAAAGGATGAAAGTGTCAGTTTAGCTTGTGTGGATGATGATGCGATCGGGGAAGAATTGACCGTATTTTGGCATCGAGAACTTGATGCCAAAATTTTGCCTGAGTCCTCTTGGGATTTAGTGGCAAAAAGAGGGTTCGATCGCGGAAATGATTTTTCCGCTTATTTACATACTTTGCGTTGGAATTGTGTCACTTCCACGAAAAAAGAATTATTTCAATCTCCCTATCGGGCGGGCATTCAAATTAAAACCTATCAGTTAGAACCCCTGCGGAAAGCATTATCAATGCCACGGGTTTCTTTGTTTATTGCCGATGATGTGGGATTGGGAAAAACCATTGAAGCGGGCTTAATTTTGCGGGAAATGATTTTGCGGCAAAAAGTGAAACGAGTAGTGATTTCTTGTCCTCCGTCGGTGGTGCAACAATGGCAAGAAGAAATGGAACATCGCTTTGGGTTGCTGTTTCAAATCTTCGATCGCGAATTTATGGCTGGTAAAAGAAGAGAACGGGGTTATGGAATTAATCCTTGGAAAACTCACAACCGATTTATTATTTCTCATGCTTTATTACGGGATGAAATTTATGCTTCTCTTTTACGGGATTGGTTAGATAAAGATAATCTTTCTGCCGGTTCTTTGCTAATATTAGATGAAGCCCATCATGCGGCCCCATCTAGCAGTTCTCGTTATGCCGTGGATTCCCATTTAACCAAAGTTGTCCGGGAAATTGCCCCGAAATTTGAGCATAAATTATTCTTAAGTGCGACCCCGCATAATGGCCATTCTAATAGTTTCTCTACCTTATTAGAAATTCTCGATCCGCAGCGGTTTTGTCGCGGTATTTCCGTCGATAAGAGACTATTAGAAGCGGTGATGGTACGGCGGTTAAAACAAGATTTACGGGCGATCGATCCAGCGGATTTTCCCGAACGTCTGGTGATTCCCATTATCATTGATGGGTTGCCCAAGGATGCCCCAGAGTTAAAATTAGCGGAATTATTGCAAGCTTATCGCAGTAGTCGAGAAGAACGGTTAAAAACTGCTAAGAAGTCAACCCAAACTACGGCTATTTTGGTGTTAACTTCTTTGCAAAAACGGCTGTTGTCTTCTATTGAGGCTTTTGCCCGGACTTTGCAGGTGCATCGGCAGTCCATTGAACGGGCAATAGAGAAGTCAAAATCGACTAATTTATCGAGTTTTTCCGCTTTTTCCGCTGATTCTGGGCGTTATGCTTTATTGCAGGAAAGTATTAGCAGTGATGACGATCGCGCTGATTTAGCAGAAGCGGAAGTGGAGGCAGAAGAAGAAGCGCAAATGACCGCTGCTTCTCAGGCAATTGCTCAAGATTTGGGGCAAGTTTCTCCCCAGGAGTTACAGTTATTAGCAACTATGGCGGATATTGCGGACACTGCCCGCTATCAACCCGATAGTCGGATGGTAAAATTAATTGAGTGGATTCGGGAAAACCTTTGTCCCAATTTAGGGCAACCTGGGGCGCAATGGCACGATCGCCGTGTATTAATTTTTACCGAATATGCGGATACTAAACGCTATTTGGAACGGCAGCTAAAACAGGCGATCGCGAATTCTGACCAAGCAGAAGACCGAATTGCCACGTTTCATGGGGGTATCGGGGACGATCGCCGCGAGGAGATTAAAAAAGCATTTAATGAGAATCCAGCCCAGCATCCGTTACGGATTTTAATTGCCACGGATGCTGCGAGAGAAGGGGTGAATTTACAAAACTATTGCGCCGATTTATTTCACTTTGATTTACCCTGGAATCCTAGCCGCATGGAACAGCGCAATGGTCGCATCGATCGCAAGTTGCAACGAGAGACAATTGTCCGCTGTCACTATTTTATTTTGCAGCAACGTTCCGAGGATCGGGTTTTGGATGTGTTGGTGAAAAAAACCCAGACTATTTTGCAAGAGTTGGGCAGTTTATCCCCCGTAGTGGAGAAAAATTTAACCCAAATTTTAGATGCGGGCATTTCCGCAAAAGAAGAGGGGAAACTTACGGAGGCGATCGCCCAATCCAGCGAAACCGGATTTGATGAAAAAACTCGCGTCATTCAAGGAGAACTGGAACCGATTCGGGAACAACAGCAAAAACTCTATCAGCAGCAGGAAGAATTAGAGGAAATTTTGCAAAAGTCCCGGCAATGGTTAGGACTTGATGACATTCATTTTCGCCATGCCCTTTCTGTGTCTTTGCAGTTAATGGGGGCTGAAGGTTTACAGCTTGAAAGTTCCGCCGCGAATTCTGCCGATCGCTATGTCGATCGCTATATTTTGCCGAACTTAGACCAACAAACTGGGGATGCAACTTGGGCCAATACTCTTGATAGTTTGCGATCGCCGCGAACCAAGGGCAAAACTCTCTGGGACTGGCGCCGAGAAACTCCGATTCGTCCCGTGGTATTTCGTGACCCTGGAACTTTAGACGGGGAAGTTGTCCATCTACATTTAGAACATCGTTTAGTTCAGCGGTTATTAGGGCGATTTTTATCTCAAGGTTTTGCCCAAGACCAGTTAACTCGCGCTTGCGTTTGCTTCACTAATGATGCTATTCCTAAAGTGGTTATTTTGGGGCGGTTATCTTTATATGGCGATCGCGCAGCCCGACTCCATGACGAAATTTTGGCCGTTGCTGCCCAATGGAATAACCCAGAAAGTCGGGGGCGGGGCAAATTACGGCCTTTGTCGGAAACCGAAAAAGCCAATGTGATGGACGAGTTAGAAACTTGTTTGGGCGATCGCCTCTTACGCAATGTCCCCGACCAGCTATTAGACCGATTTAAGGCTTATGTTTCTCAAGATATTGCCGAATTAAAAGGACATTTGGCAAAACGGGCAGAAATTATCAGCGATCGGGCCATTCGAGAACTCACCAAACGGGGAGAACAAGAAGCCAAAGAAATGCAGCAACTTTTAACCCAACAACGCGATCGCATCCTCGATCAACAAAAAATCGAAGCCTATCAACTTTCTCTATTTAATACCGATGAAAAGCGACAAATAGAAGCCGATCGCCGTTACTGGGAAATTCGGTTAGACCAACTAACCGAAGAAATTAATACGGAACCGGAACGGATCGAACAAAGCTACCAAGTAAAAGCGATCCGCATAGAACCCGTTGGGGTCGTCTATTTATGGCCGACTTCCAGTTAATTTAAAATCAAGAAACCGGGTTTCTATTCGGGATATGTAGGGGCAAAGCATTCCGGCGGGTAATTTAATATATAAACGATAATTTATTTACCGGAATGCTTCGCCCTCATTGTAAATTTTTATTGAATTTTCATTTTGTAGGGGCAAAGCATTCCGGCGGGTAATTTAATATATAAACGATAATTTATTTACCGGAATGCTTCGCCCTCATTGTAAATTTTTATTGAATTTTCATTTTGTAGGGGCAAAGCATTCCGGCGGGTAATTTAATATATAAACGATAATTTATTTACCGGAATGCTTCGCCCTCGCTGTGGGATCAGGGCGAACCATTCCGGTATTCAGGTTAACGGTTTAAGCAATAATTTATCTGCCGGAATGCTTCGCCCCTACAAAATATCTTTGTGTTTCTTTGTGTCTTTGTGGTAAAAAAAATAACATGGTGCGTTACGGTGCAAATTTTGGCATAATAATTTATACCAACCACCAACCACCAACCACCAACCACCAACCACCAACCACCAACCACCAACCACCAACCACCAACCACCAACGAACAACCAACAACAACCATGAACATCGATCGCACCTTATTTGAACATAAAGAATGGCTAGGACTGCTGCAACCCATTGGCTTAGTAGTGGCCCCACCAGCATTAATTAAAGCCCAAGCTAATATAGATCGGGGCAAACTAATCGAATTGCAGCAGAAATTTAAAGAATATTTGGCCCCGGAACCGTTGCCGAACGGTGAACCGTGGATATCAGATTTATTAGAAATGGGCAAACAAGTATTAGAGTGGCCCGAAAAAGTCATTGTTCGCGAATTGCCCGCAGAATTAAGCGTATTTTTACGGGACTATGGAGAAATTTTACAAGCGGATTATGGGTTAAAAAATCGGGAGGGCAACGAGTGGCTATTTTTAATTAAAATAGTCTCACCGGGAACGGATTTAGATCGGGCAGAAACGGAGAAACCGGGACAAGGTTGGAAAGCATCCCCCCAAGCAAAATTTGAACGACTTCTCCGAGAAACCCAAAATCCCATCGGACTCTTATGTAATGGGACAGAAATTAGATTAATTTATGCCCCCAGAGGTGAATCTTCCGGTTATCTCACTTTTCCCGTAAAAGCTATGACCGAAGTCGCGGGGCGGTTAATCTTAGGGGCTTTAGAAATGTTGCTAGGAAAATCCCGTTTATATACGGTGCCCGCAAAAGATCGACTGCCTCAAATTTTGGCCAACAGTCGGCAATATCAAGCGGAAGTTTCCACCCAATTATCAGCCCAAGTGTTAGATGCTTTGTGGGAATTGTTGCGGGGAATGCAAACCGCAGACGCGGCAGTTCAGGGGCAATTATTAAAGGAATTGCGGCAAAATCCAGAGGGAAAAACCCACATTTATGGCGGCTTAATTACTATATTAATGCGGTTGGTTTTTTTACTCTATGCGGAAGATGAAGGATTAATGCCCGACGAACCCGTTTATCAGCGTTATTATGCGGTGTCGGGGCTTTATGAAAAGTTGCGAAATGATGCGGGGCAATACCCGGATACGATGGATTTGCGATATGGGGCTTATGCGGGATTATTGAGTTTATTTCGCTTAGTTTATGATGGGGGCGGGCCCTATGAAGACTATTTACCAGCCCGACATGGGCAGTTATTTGATCCTGATGTTTATGGGTTTTTGGAAGGCAGACCGGAAGGGAGTAAATTTAAGGATATCGAAGAACCTTTGAACGTTCCCCAAATTCCTGATGGGACGATCTATCGCATATTAGATAAGCTGGTGATGTTAAATGGCGATCGCTTATCTTATCGGTCTTTAGATGTAGAAGATATTGGTTCGGTGTATGAGGGAATTATGGGGTTTGAAGTGCAAACCGCCCCTGATTTGTCTATTGCCCTATCCCCCCAAGATATTGTGATTAATGTGGCAGAATTGTTGGCGGCAAAACCGGGCGATCGCGCAAAATTATTAAAAGATTGGGCTGAATGTAGCCTACCCACGAAAGGGGCAACGGAGTTAAAACAGGCGAAAACCATTGAGGATATTTTAGCAGCATTGGGGCGGCGAATTTCTGACCGAACTCAGAATTTATTGCCCAAAGGTTCATTATATTTACAACCGGGAGAAGAACGGCGGAAATCTGGTTCTCATTATACCCCTCGCGCCTTAACAGGGCCAATAGTTGCTAATACTTTAAAGCCGATATTGCAGCAATTTGGGTCTAATCCAACTGCGGAACAGATATTAAGTTTAAAAATATGCGATCCAGCGATGGGGTCTGGGGCATTTTTAGTAGAAGTTTGCCGTCAATTGGCGGAGTTGTTGGTAGTTGCAGACGCCACAGAAACCGGGTTTCTTGAAGAAACCCGGTTTCTCTCCACGACGCAAATACCCATTATTCAAGCGAGGCGGAAAATTGCCCAACGGTGTTTATATGGGGTGGATAAAAACCCGTTTGCGGTGAATTTGGCTAAGTTATCTTTATGGTTAGTTACTTTAGCTAAAGATGCGCCGTTTACTTTTGTGGATCATGCCCTGAAATGTGGGGATTCTTTGGTGGGATTGACTACTAAAGAAATCGGCGCATTTGTCGATCCTACGGCGGATTTACCGTTAAGTAAACTATTAAATAATCAGGTGAGAGAATCCGAGGATTTTCGGTTACAAATTCAGGCAACGGATACCCAAACTGATGCGGACGCGGAGGCGAATGCCGAACGGTGGAATCAGTCAGAATCGGCGTTAGAAAATGCCCGGTTTGCGGCTTGGGCAAAAGTGGCGGCTTTTTTTGATGGGGCAAGTAAGAATAAGTCGGAAAAAGTAGAAATTGAGAATAAATATCGGCTATTAGTTGAGAACAGTTTAAGCGGTGATGGAGACGCCAGAAACCGGGTTTTTTCAAAAAACCCGGTTTCTACCTCCAACGAGGTTTCTATTCCCACCCCGTTTAATTGGGAGGTGGAATTTCCCGAAGTATTTAATCGCCCCAATCCTGGGTTTGATTGTATTGTGGGCAATCCGCCGTTTGCGGGAAAAAATACGATTATTAATGGCAACCCAGAGGGATATGTGGATTGGTTAAAAGAAGTTCATCCCGAATCCCACGGAAACGCGGATTTAGTGGCGCATTTTTTCCGCCGTTCTTTTAATTTAATTAGAGATTATGGCACCTTGGGATTAATTGCGACAAATACTATTTCTCAAGGGGATACCCGCAGCAGTGGGTTGCGGTTTATTTGTAATCATGGCGGGATGATTTATCATGCAACTCAGCGTTATCGCTGGCCGGGAATGGCGGCAGTTGTGGTTAGTTTAGTGCATATTTTTAAGGGAGGGAAAAATATCGGGGTGGGCACGGGGGCACCACCCCTACAATTACCCCAACCAATTCTTGATGGTCGTCCGGTGAAGAAAATTACCGCATTCTTATTTAATGACGGGGGAAATGATGACCCGAAACCTTTGTTAGCTAATGCAGAAAAAAGTTTTATTGGCAGTTATGTTTTAGGGATGGGTTTCACTTTTGACGATCGCAATGCGGACGCGACCCCGATCGCGGAAATGCACCGTTTAATTGCCGCAAATCCCCAGAATCAAGAGGTGATTTTTCCCTATATTGGCGGGTCTGAGGTGAATTCTAGTCCGACTCATCAATATTATCGTTATGCAATTGATTTTTTTGATAGAGAAGAATCAGAGTGTTGGGAAAATTACCCTGATTTAATGCAAATTGTTCACGATAAGGTTAAGCCAGAACGTGATGTACAGAAAAGAAAAGCATTGTGTGAACGGTGGTGGCAATATGCAGAAAAACGACCAGGATTAAAAAAGGCGATCGCGCCTCTTTCCCGCGTCTTAGTTTGTTCTTTGCACTCGGCAAATTTATCATTTGCCTTTTTATCAGCAAACAGTGTATTTTCCCACGCACTTGCTGTATTTTCACTTGAAACATTTTCTGCTTTCACTATTTTACAATCCCGCATCCATGAAACTTGGGCGCGATTTTTCGGATCATCTCTGGAAGATCGACTCCGCTACACTCCCACAGATTGTTTTGAAACCTTCCCCTTTCCTGAAAACTGGGAAACCGAGGCGAACCTAGAACAAATTGGCCAAACCTACTACGAAACTCGCGCCCAATTAATGATCGAAAATAACCAGGGACTTACGGACACTTATAACCGCTTTCACGACCCCAACGAAACCGACCCAGAAATCCTGCAACTGCGAGAACTCCATGAACAAATGGATCTAGCGGTCCTCTCTGCCTACGGTTGGTCGGACCTGACCCCGGAATGCGGCTTTGCCCTGGACTACCTGGACACAGACCCAGACCACAGCTATCCCCCGGACATACAAGACCGCATAGATAGCCATGACCTGTTTTTCCCCACCGCCGACGCAGCCCTAGAATTTGCCAACGCGGTCCAAACCGGCAAACGCAAATTGCCCTGGCGTCGTCGTTGGGACGAACCCACCCATAACGATATCTTGGCCCGACTTTTGCAACTGAACCAGGAACGCTATGACGCGGAAATTCGCCTGGGCAAACATAGCCAAGGGAAAAAGAAGCAAAGTAAGCCGCCAAGTAAACCGAAAAAAGAGGTAAATAGCGATCAACTTAATCTTTTATAAAATCAAGAAACCCGGTTTCTATTCGGGATATGTAGGGGCAAAGCATTCCGGCGGGTAATTTAATATATAAACGACAATTTAAATACCGGAATGCTTTGCCCTAATCCCACAGCGAGGGCGAAGCATTCCGGTATTCAGGTTAACGTTTTAAGCAATAATTTATCTGCCGGAATGCTTCGCCCCTACAAAATATCTTTGTGTTTCTTTGTGTCTTTGTGGTAAAAAAATAATATGGTGCGTTACGGTTAAACCAAGAAACCCGGTTTCTATTCGGGATATGTAGGGGCAAAGCATTCCGGCGGGTAATTTAATATATAAACGACAATTTATTTACCGGAATGCTTTGCCCTAATCCCACAGCGAGGGCGAAGCATTCCGGTATTCAGGTTAACGTTTTAAGCAATAATTTATCTGCCGGAATGCTTCGCCCCTACAAAATATCTTTGTGTTTCTTTGTGTCTTTGTGGTAAAAAAATAATATGGTGCGTTACGGTTAAACCAAGAAACCCGGTTTCTATTCGGGATATGTAGGGGCAAAGCATTCCGGCGGGTAATTTAATATATAAACGACAATTTATTTACCGGAATGCTTTGCCCTAATCCCACAGCGAGGGCGAAGCATTCCGGTATTCAGGTTAACGTTTTAAGCAATAATTTATCCGCCGGAATGCTTTGCCCCTACAAAATATCTTTGTGTTTCTTTGTGTCTTTGTGGTAAAAAAATAATATGGTGCGTTACGGTTAAATCAAGAAACCCGGTTTCTATTCGGGATATGTAGGGGCAAAGCATTCCGGCGATTGATTTAATATATAAACGACAATTTAAATACCGGAATGCTTTGCCCTAATCCCACAGCGAGGGCGAAGCATTCCGGTATTCAGGTTAACGTTTTAAGCAATAATTTATCTGCCGGAATGCTTCGCCCCTACAAAATATCTTTGTGTTTCTTTGTGTCTTTGTGGTAAAAAAATAATATGGTGCGTTACGGTTAAACCAAGAAACCCGGTTTCTATTCGGGATATGTAGGGGCAAAGCATTCCGGCGATTGATTTAATATATAAACGACAATTTATTTACCGGAATGCTTTGCCCTAATCCCACAGCGAGGGCGAAGCATTCCGGTATTCAGGTTAACGTTTTAAGCAATAATTTATCTGCCGGAATGCTTCGCCCCTACAAAATATCTTTGTGTTTCTTTGTGTCTTTGTGGTAAAAAAATAATATGGTGCGTTACGGTTAAACCAAGAAACCGGGTTTCTGCGTAAATTTACGGATAACATTAAAAAATAATTAAAAAACCCGGTTTCTCTAATTACCCTGCAAACTTTGATATAATACCAAGCAACAACCAACCAACAACCAACAACAAACAACAAACAACAAACAACTTATGTCCTCAATTACCTCTGCCCAAGTTAGAGATATCCTGGTTAATGCCTTAGAATTCGATTTAATCGGGCCAACCCCAGACGATATCGAACACGCAAGAGAAATTATTAATTCTCCCCCAACTAAATGGTATTTAACCGGGTTTCTCTGTCCCAAAGGTGCCCCCCTGAAAGACCGCATTGATGACGATCGCGGTCAAGATGATTTAAATAGTAGCCTGAATAAAAGCGATCGCGGGGAAGATAGCTACAGTCCCGAAAAAAAAGCTGCCCGAACTGCCCCGTTTCCCTCTTCGGTAGGGCTGACTTTCTTATTAAAAAATACCATCGAAGAGTTAGAGGTGACGGTGACTTGGGGAGACTATGAAGCGATCGAATTAAAACCAGAAAATATGGATTCCCGCCTTCGCGGGAATGACAATATATGTGAGGCGATCGAATTAACACCAGAAAATATGGATTCCCGCCTTCGCGGGAATGACAATATATATGAGGCGATCGAGTTAACACCAGAAAATATGGATTCCCGCCTTCGCGGGAATGACAATATATGTGAGGCGATCGAATTAGAACCAGAAAATATGGATTCCCGCCTTCGCGGGAATGACAATATATATGAAGCGATCGAGTTAACACCAGAAAATATGGATTCCCGCCTTCGCGGGAATGACAATTCTCTTTCTGAGAAACCCGGTTTCTCGGACCCAGAATATTGGCAAAGAACTCCCCATAAATATGAATTAACCCTAAAACTGCGAACCACAGAAAAAACAATTTATATGCCAATTCCCGATAGCAATGGGTTAGAATTAGCCATAAATAACCGCCCTTTGCATATCCAGGGAAATATTCAAGCAAATCATCGTCGCCTTTTCGCCGATACTAATATTTTATCCGTATTTTTAGTTAATAAACGAAAAATTGCTGAGGGCAAACAACGAGATACTAGCTATATTTTCCAAGCCCAATTACAGTTAGAATGTAGGGAAGGATTTCTCCCTCGTCCCGACTTGCGAGAAGGCGGTGATGATGATTGGGATGAAAGAGTTGCCGCTGTCCAATATCGCCATAATTATGAGTTTGCGGTGGGTCACAATGCCTCCGCTTTTGCCCAAATTGACCCGGAAAATTCCGCCTATTGTCCGCTGATTAAAACTACTTGGGTTCCTGCGGCAGAAGTTGCCCAAGTTGCCCCGGCAAAGTTAGACCAAGTTGAGTTAAATATGGAGAAAATTGGCCAATTTTCTCAATCGGAATCTTTGCAAGAAAGCCTCCGCCCTTTAACTATTGCTTATCGCCAATGGATTGCCGAACAAGAGAAGATTCCTGTGGATTCCGAGAAGCAGATAGAAACTAGCAAAAAACTGCTAAGTCGGGCGCAAATTGCCTGCGATCGCATCAACCAAGGCATAGACTTACTAACAGATAGCCAAGTATTCTACGCTTTTAAACTTGCCAATCAAGCGGTAGCCCAAGCCCGTCGCCAACAGTTAGCCCAAGAAAGTAAGCAACCGGCGGATGCTTTTTCTGCCCCAAATTGGCGACCATTTCAGTTAGCTTTTATTTTACTAAATATTGGCGGTATTGTCAATAGTAATAAGATGGATTCCCGCCTGCGCGGGAATGACAATCAAACTCTTTCTTTGGCAGGAGAAGAAGGGGGAGATAAAATAGGAGATAAAAGCGATCGCGATAAGATGGATTCCCGCCGGCGCGGGAATGACAATCAAACTCTTTCTTTGGCAGGAGAAGAAGGGGGAGATAAAATAGGAGATAAAAGCGATCGCGATAAGATGGATTCCCGCCTGCGCGGGAATGACAATCAAACTCTTTCTTTGGCAGGGGAAGAAGGGGGAGATAAAATAGGAGATAAAAGCGATCGCGATATAGTTGACCTGCTATTTTTTCCCACAGGTGGCGGTAAAACCGAAGCCTATTTAGGACTAGCGGCATTTACTTTAGTCTATCGCCGATTAACCAATCAAGACATATATGGCGCGGGAGTTAGCGTCATCATGCGCTATACTTTGCGCCTGCTAACCTTAGACCAATTAGAAAGGGCAACTCGGTTAATTTGTGCCTTAGAATTAATCAGAAAAAACCACCCGGATAACTTAAAAAAATTAGGACAATGGCCGTTTGAAATTGGCCTGTGGGTGGGACAAAGCGCCACCCCCAACCGTATGGGCAAAAAAGGCGATAAAAATCCCGATTCAGCCCGCCAAATTACCCTTAATTTTAAAAAGGATAGTAAGCGATCGCGATCGCCCATTCCCTTAGAAAAATGTCCCTGGTGTGGGGAAAAATTCACTCCTGATTCTTTTTGGTTACACCCGGACGAAAGCCACCCAACGCAACTATTAGTTAAATGTCAAAACTTTGACTGTGAATTTTCTGAGGAAAACAATCATTTACCCATAATTGCGATCGATGAATCCATCTATCGGCGTTTACCTTGTTTTCTCATTTCCACTGTAGATAAATTTGCGGGTTTGCCGTGGTTTGGCCAAACTGCGGCCTTATTTGGTAAAGTTAGCCATTATCAAACTGGAGAAGGTTTTTATAGTACCGCAGATAATATTAAAGGACGAGGTATCAAAGGAACTCAACTCAAGCAACCTTTGCCACCCCCAGATTTAATTATTCAAGATGAATTGCACCTAATTTCTGGGCCATTAGGGACAATGGTGGGACTTTATGAAACCGCGATCGATGAACTTTGCAGCCGCAGAATTTCCACCCCAGCAGGAGATGCCCCCCTTGCCCCCCTTGAAAAGGGGGGAGATAGAATAATTCGCCCGAAAATCGTCGCCTCTACTGCCACAGTCCGCAGGGCAGATCGACAAATTCAAGCCCTATTTAATCGGACGGAAATTCAAGTTTTTCCTCCTCCGGGGCCAAACTTGGATGATTCATTTTTTGCCCAAACCATACCGACTAAAAAAAGCCCTGGACGACTATATATAGGAGTAGCCGCCCAAGGCCGTAGTTTAAAAGTAGTCTTATTAAGAACCTATTTGGCCTTATTAAGTGCAGCCCAAAAACAATGGGAATTAGCTGGAGGCCAAAAAAATTCCCATAACCCGGTCGATCCATATATGACCTTGCTGGGATATTTTAACTCTCTGCGAGAATTAGGGGGCAGTCGCCGCATTGTGGAAGATGAGGTAGTTTCTCGACTGCAAAACTATCAAAGCCGCCAGCGTTATGGAGAAAAAGACGGCTTATTTGCTAACCGAAAAATCCAAGACGATCAGCAAGAACTCACCTCGCGAGTCACCACCGATAAAATAGCCAATACCAAACGCCGCTTATCTATTTCTTTTGCCGAAAAAGACCCGAAAAAAGAACGGGTAGATATTGCCTTAGCCACAAATATGATTTCTGTGGGTTTGGATATTGTCCGTTTAGGATTAATGGTGATTCTCGGTCAACCAAAAACTGCCGCCGAATATATTCAAAGTAGCAGCCGGGTCGGTCGTGACCCCAGTCGTCCGGGGTTGGTAGTTACTTTATTAAATATCCATCGACCGCGCGATCGCTCACATTATGAAAGATTTATGCATTGGCACAATAATTTCTATCGTTCCGTAGAAGTCACCAGTGTCACTCCCTTCTCCGTTCGGGCCTTAGATCGCGGTTTAGCTGCTGTCACCGTTGCCTTAACCCGCTTAAATTTAGCCGAAATGACTCCGCCTATGGGCGCCGGTAAAATAGCCCAACTCCGGTCAACTATCGAACAGGCGATCGCCCCAATATGCGATCGGGCAGCGAGTCATACCCCCATGTCCCCAGCAGAAAGCGCCAAAATTCGCCAAGAAATAGAAAAACGAGTAATGAACTTATTAGATACTTGGACGGAATTATGGGAAAGCAACGATAAAATACTGCAATATAATCAGACCGAAGCGGAAAACATTGGCCCGCTATTGTGCGACCCCAACGACCCCAAAACCGCCAACCTTTCCGAAGCCGCGAAAAAATTCAAAACCCCGCGCAGTTTACGGGACGTAGAACCCACCGTTAACCTCTGGATTAGCCGGGATTAATTCAATATAATCTCTTCGTGTCCTTTGTGTCTCTGTGGTAAAAAATACCCACCATTAAAACCTAATCCTAAGCAAATGTACCAGAAAACATTGAAGCAGTTTGACAAACCAATCCCAAAAGAAAAACTTGACATCGTGGAAAAAACCAGGTCTAACTTGTTTACCTGGCGCGGTCAATTTTCGCCTCAGCTTATTGAGGTTATCCTGAATGAATACTGCCTGCCTGATTCGGTAATTTTAGATCCTTTTGCAGGCAGCGGCACTGTTTTACTAGAAGCGGGAATTCTCCAGCTTGAAGCCTATGGATTTGATATTAATCCGGCAGCTTGGATACTTAGCACAATATATGAATTTATTAATAACTCCAGAAAAAAACAATCGATTAACCTTCTCAGAGAAGTTATAGATCGAGAGTTTCCTTTTAGAATTTTTGCCCAAGATCCAGTGGATAATTTTGCCGAAAAAATCAACAATATTAGGCATCAGCTAGATCGAGAATCAATCAAGATATTTGACGCATTGGTGATTTTACTCGATATCGCCAATAATACTGTCACCAATGAATCTGTTCAGGCAAAATTTGCTGATTTGGTAAATCTTATGGAAAATATTCCTTACTCCAACCAGCCGATTAATATGGGTTTAGCCGATGCGCGATCGCTTCCCTTAGAAAGCAATTCGATAGATTTTGTCGTCACATCTCCCCCCTATATTAATGTATTTAATTATCATCAAAACTATCGGAAATCCGCTGAAATACTCGGCTGGGATATTTTAAAAATAGCCCGGTCAGAAATTGGCTCCAATAGAGCGAACAGAAGCAATCGATTTTACACAGTAGTTCAATACTGTTTAGACATGGCTGATACTCTCAGAGAGATTTCTAGAGTCAGCAAAGAAAAAGCCCGAATCGTCCTGATTATCGGGCATAAATCTAATGTAATAGGCGTACCATTTTATAATGCTGATATTATCGAAAAAATTGGGTTAAAAGCTAACCTATTTGAAGAAAAATTAAGGCAAGAAAGAGAATTCAAAAATAAGTTCGGCCAATTAATCAGGGAAGATATTATTGGTTTTTATAACTTGGATAATAAAATATCACAGGAAGCCGTGGAAAAAATTGCCAGGGAGGTAGCTTTTGATATATTAAAGAGTGGTCTCTCTTTATGCGATCGCCAAAATATCGGTTTGCTTGAAGAGGCTATTGATAAAGTAGACTATATTAAAAGTACCCCGATTTTAGATCGAAAAATAGTTAGCGATCGGATAAAATAATTGTAAAATTATCAATAAAATAAAAATAAAACTTCACTCTATGCCTGAGATTTCTCGACCTCATTACACAAAGTTAATCGCTTGTCTCAACAACCGTCGCTTACCTGAATCTGATCGAGAACGGTTAGAAGAAGCAATCAGAAAGTATCATCAATGGATATCGGATATGGAATCAATTGAACGGGGTCAACCGGATACGGTTGAAAGACTCGTCGAGGCAACCAATCGATACAAGCGTTTTATCGAACTTGATTTTATTTTTGATAGTGCAGAAAACTTTCTATACAGACAGAAAGGACAGTTAAAACTAGACAATACTATCCTAGAAGAATTCTTGCCACAAGTAGTTTTTCGTAGTTTGCGGGGAATCGATGATTCTTTTGAGTTAGGACTGAGAAATACGTTTGCTGGATTAAGTTTTCTATCATCTCTGGGAAATTTAGGTCAAGGTGGTGAACCAATTATTAGAAGTAAAGACCAAGACTTTATCTTGGGTAAAAAATTATATCTAAAATCATCATTCGACCGAGAATTTCAAGATTGTAAGTTCATTGAGTCACATCTTGGATATGTTTGTGCAGAGTGTAAAACTAATCTAGACAAAACGATGTTTCAAGAGGCAGTAGCGACAAGTCGAGACTTAAAAACTGCTGTTCCTGGATCTTTATATTTTATTGTCTGTGAATTTCTGGATATGACCCCAGTTTCGCTGATCTCAACTCAAATTGATGATGTTTTAATCGTCCGCAAGACGAAGCGAATGTCCTCTAATATTCGTCAAGAGTATAGAACCCCAGAAGCAAGACGAAACCATAGACAGGAATATATAGATTTTTTGGATTCCTCTAGATACTATAGTGATGTATTTCAAAGAATGATCGATAAGATCCAATCTCTCATTGATGATACAAGCCCATCAATGGAGAATGTTCTCAATCAGGGTCATTTTTAATAATATTTAATATTCAACGCTAATTAAGCAACCAAGAAACCGGGTTTCTGCGAAAATTTACGCAAATATCCAAAAGTTAACTAAGAAACCCGGTTTCTGTACCCTCTACCTAATGGTGCGTTACGGCGCGGACATTTCATTTAATGGTTTATAATATTAATTATCCCCGCGCCTAACACACCCTACCCAAACTACCATTAAAACCTAATCCTATGGCAAATACAAATAACATTCAACCTGATGGCGAACTCCGGCAAAGTCAACTACTTACTACCTTTGGGCCGGGGGCAATGGTAGACCTACCAGAACAGTCGGTGGTGATTAGCGGTTTATCCTATTGGAAAGGATATAAACAACCAATTCAAGAAGAACGTCTGCGGCAAAAAGTGCAAAAAATATTAAAGATAAATCCAGGGGAAAATGTGCAACTTTATGCCCCACCTGTGGATGATTCCGACCCGACGGGGGCGGCGATTTCTGGCATCGATGCTTTTGTATTTCCCCGCTGGTTTCTAGTGCAAATCGAACGCAATATTACTATTCAAGGTAAGCTATATCGCACTCGTCCCCTATTCCCTTGGAGTGGGATTAAAAAAGGCTGTACATGGGAAGGGAAAAAATGCCATGCGGTGCCCGTTCGCTTTGTTCAAGCTTGCGTAAATGGCCATTTAAGTGATATTAATTGGCGGGCTTTTGCCCATCAAGATTTTCAAACCAACTGCCCAGGACAAATTTGGTTAGATGAAGCGGGTTCGGGGAATGATTTTGAGGAAATTTTCGTCCGCTGTGACGCTTGTAAAAAACGCCATCCCCTTTCTTTGGCTAAGTTACCCAATTCCAAAATATTAGGCAAATGTTTGGGCGATCGCCCGTGGTTAAATCCGACTAAAAACACCAAAGAAGAATGCCAAGGTTATAAACGAGATCCAGAAACCGAGGAGTTAATTCCTACTAATGAACCGGAACAAAGCCGTTTATTAGTGCGATCGGCTAGTAACGCTTATTTTAGTCAAACTCTCAGCGTGATTTCTTTGCCGGACTCCGACCACGAATTAAGAAAAGTCGTGGATAAATTTTATGACCAATATTTAAAAAATATCGACTCAGTAGAAATGCTGAATATGATTGTCAATTTAATGGACGGTTTAGCCGAACTAAAAGCCCTGGGAATTCCGAAAGTTTGGGGAGAATTAGAACGCCGAAAAAGCGACGAACCGGAAGTTGAAAAAACCATTAAAGACGCGGAGTTAGAGGTGCTGTTAGCTTGTGTTTCAGAACCCCAAGCAGCACAAAATAAACCCATTGATGAGGTAGATTTTGAGGCATATTTACGCACAAAACCCATCGAAAGTAACTGGCAACCTTTCCTAGATAAAATTGTCTTAGTTCACCGCCTCCGAGAAGTAATTGCCCAAGTAGGTTTTACGCGGTTTGAAGCGGTAATGCCAGATATTAATGGGGAATTAGATATTAATGTCCGTCGGGCAAGTTTAGACTGGGAAACCAGTGGAATATCATGGGTGCCCGCGATCGCCAATAAAGGAGAGGGAATTTTCTTTTCTTTCAACCAAGAAAAAATCAAAACTTGGGCAGAGCGATCGCCGGTAATCGAACGCTGCAAAGATTTACAAACAGGCTATAAAGCATGGCTAGAAATTAACAATATTCCCAAAAAAGAGGAACATTTTCCGGGAATGCCATACATTATGCTGCATTCTTTATCCCATTTATTAATTACTACCATTTCCTTAAAATGCGGCTATTCGTCTACGGCAATTAAAGAAAGAATTTATGCTAATCCTGACCTCGGTTATGGTATATTAATTTATACGGGTTCGAGTGGTTCTGAAGGCACCTTAGGGGGATTAATTGAAATCGGCGATCACTTAGAATATTACCTCGAACTAGCCTTAGAAAGCGGAGAAATATGTTCTAACGATCCGATTTGCTCTCAACATATCCCCGGCGATCGCGAAGACGATGCCTTATTACAAGGGGCAGCTTGTCATGGTTGCGTGTTAATTGCGGAAAGTTCTTGTGAAAGAAGTAACGACTTTCTCGATCGCGCCTTAGTAGTCAACACCATCGCCAGAGAAAACGCTGCTTTTTTCCCAAAAGATTTTTAACACTTCATCATCCAATATTTTTAATCGCAGACTCTAACAATAATCGAGATAACAAAGCCGATCGCTCGACCATAAGATCCAAATAGACAAATTCTCCCAGTGCATGGGCTGCATCTCCCACTGCCCCCAGACCATCTAATGTGGGAGCATATAAACTGGTAAAGTTCCCATCAGATCCTCCCCCAGCGGTGGCTTCATCAATTTCTATGCCCAACTCCGAGGCTGCTTTTTGAGCTCGTTGCCATAATTGCTGATTTCCAGGGGTTTTTTCCAAAGGCGGGCGATCGAATCCTCCCTCGACAATAATTTTAGTGCCTGGGGTACTGGGTTGAAGCGAGCGAATTTTGGCGTCAATGCGATCGGCATCTTCTCGGTGGAGTACCCGCACATCCACCACTGCTTTACTGGAAGGGGCAATCACATTGGGGCGAATTCCCCCATCAATATTGCCCACATTCACAGTGATACCGCGTTCTGGATCATTGAGGGCAAATAATTGCTGAATGGCAAAGGATAATTCTAAAATTGCGCTGGCCCCTTTTTCTGGTTCTAACCCAGCATGGGCAGCTTTACCGATGACGTGAACAGTAAATTCACCGAGTCCTTTACGTTGTGTTTTCAATTTTCCACTCGGACCGAGGGACGGTTCCATGACAAAGACGCGATCGGCAACTTTTGCCAATCTTTGAATATGAACTTTGGATTCATTACTGCCAATTTCTTCATCAGAATTAATAAAAATTACTGGAGCAATTTCTGGCTGGATTTCCAAAGCCCGCAATGCTTCTAAAGCAAAGATGACTTGAACTAATCCCGCTTTCATATCATAGATTCCCGGCCCATACATTTTCCCCTGCTCCTGACGTAGGGGCATTTTTTTTAAAGTGTTCAACGGCCATACGGTGTCACAATGCCCTAAGAGCATTTGAATCGATTGGTTTTTGGTGCGATCGCCCGGAACTGCGAACAGTTGCCCACCTGTTTTCTGCCCCGGTATCCGCTTAACTCGATAATTTCTTTGTTCTAATTCTGTCTGAAGCAGACTTAAGACTTGGTGTTGTGATTCTGCTACCACCGACGGAGACTCAGCCAGCACTAATTGTGCCAATAAATTAGTCATCTCGGTTTGGCGATTGTGGAGATAATCTCGCAACCGTTGTGCAATTTTCGCCTGGAGAGGATCGATCTTCATTATCTTTTATACCCGTTGTAAAAGGGAAATGAGCAACTATGATTAATAGTGGCGTACCGTCCGGGTGAGAGATAAGCCAGTAACGGTGAATTTAGCAGTAAATCTTGATCGTCGCGATCGCTCATTCTTAGCGCCGCTTCTTGAACCTGAACCGCGACAATTTTTCCGGCAATTAAACTATTTTCCCCGAACCCATCCACAATGCGATCGAGTTCGCATTCAATAAATAAATAGCCATCTTTGAGAAATATTCCATCCACCTTGCTGGCTGGAAATGTGGGTAAAGTCGCTAAAGTTGGTTTAGAATCATCCTCACAACGGGGCGCCGCACTCAGGCTAGTCAGAACCACTTGTTCCGGTCGGGGAAAGGTGACAGTAAAACTTTGGGATTGTTTAATATTGGCGTAAGTGCGATGTTTTGGGGTGCAAATAAATCCGAAGTAATTATCCCAACCTAACGGCATAGTCATACTCTTTGGCGCTAGATCGTAGCTGCCGTCTTCTTCTCGACTGCCCACAATAACGAGTGGTGAGACATAGAAAAAACGCTCCCATAAGGCTTTGTTTACATCAAGACTGACCAGCTTATTTGGGACAGACATAAAATTTTGCTCCGCGTATTCCGATGACCTGTCGGGGTCCTTCCCCTGGGTAGCTGCCCGCGACTGTGATAGTTCCCTGACGGTTAGCACAGGCCAATCACTTAGACTCTTCTATTACAGCATATCGATCAGAATTGTTAAACCGATCGAGACTGTCACCGGGCTGAATCCGCGATCGCTCCAGGCAGTTTAATTCTACTAAATATGATCGTTAGTGGCCTTGTAAAATTTATCTTAACAATTTTTATCAAAATGTAATTTTTTTTTCACAAAAATATAAAAAAATTCATAAATCATTGAAGTTCCCCAGAATTTCCGCCATTTCACATCAAATTTAATCTAATTTTTCATTGTGCTTTGAGGGGGAGCGACATAAACTGACGAAAAAGTGATCGTTCATCAGGGACAAACCGCTATACAATAGCGAAACACAATAGCTTGATTCAT
Organism: Planktothricoides raciborskii GIHE-MW2; assembly: GCF_040564635.1. Lineage (NCBI taxonomy): Bacteria > Bacillati > Cyanobacteriota > Cyanophyceae > Oscillatoriales > Oscillatoriaceae > Planktothricoides > Planktothricoides raciborskii. The sequence continues at coordinate 6,506,177 of NZ_CP159837.1, read as the reverse complement.
CATCATCAGCATGAAAATAGCTATGAAGATTTGACAAGGCGCTAAGAATTATGTTTCAAAAGTATTTCTTCACATCAATGACCCGGATTTCTGATTTAGAATCTCGCCCATTTGAGGTGCGTGTTTTACCACAAGAGCAATGGGAAACCGGGGATTATGTGGTCGGGGAAGTGATTTCTCCTTCTGGAAATCACTTAGTAGTGGAACTGCCTACAGGAAGAATGACGGAGGTAATGGAAGGAGATTTAGTGGTCGGTGCTTTTGGGGTGCGTCGCGCTACTTTGGAAGCGGTGGGAGATTGGCAAAGTATCGGCGATGATGGGGTGATGCAAGCTATGACCGAAGGGGGTCTGTTTGGTCGGGTGACATCTGAGTCATTTTTGGCAGACCCGATGGCATCGATGACTTATCAAGGTCATGTTGTCCGGGAAGGAAAGAAAGTTTGTATGCAGGATTTTGCCCCAGATATTTCAGAGACAAATTACCAATGTCCCACGGTAATGGTGGTGGGTACTTCTATGTCTTGTGGCAAGACTACATCTATTCGATCGATTATTTCTCAATTGAAGCGATCGGGCTTAAAAGTAGTGGGAGTTAAATTTGCCGGGGCTGGACAATACCATGATATTTTATCAATGGAAGATGCGGGGGCTGATGCGATATTTGATTTTGTCGATGTCGGTTTACCCTCTACGGTTTGCCCTGAAGACGAGTTTCGGGTTTCTGTTCATAAATTATTAGCCAAAATTGCCGCAGAAAAGCCCGATGTAGTGGTGGCTGAAGCGGGGGCTTCCCCATTAGAACCCTACAATGGATCGATAGTTTTAGATGAAATTAAAGAGCAGATTCGTTGTACGGTGATTTGTTCGTCCGATCCTTATTCTGTATTGGCGTTAATTAACAGTTTTGGCTTACACCCCGATTTAGTGAGTGGGATTGCCGCCAGCGATAGTGCCGGAGTGGAATTAGTAGAAAAACTCACGGGAGTGAAAGCTTTAAGTTTGCCTCAACGGAAATCTTTGCCGCATTTGCAAGAACTTTTGCAAGAAAAGTTAGGATTTTAAAGGGCGAATTTTTACCACAGAGACACAGAGATACACAGAGGGTTTTGGTTTCTGTCCAGAGGTGCGATCGCATGGATGCCTTGAGAAACCGTTTTTATTTGCGAGGGCTTGAAATCCCTTGAAACAAGAATAAAGTCCTTTTTTTGGTATTCACCTTCTTAAACCCGGTTTCTGAGACAGTGGACAGCAGTATTGTTGACTATTTTATTTTCGGATAGTGATTGGCACCGGATGGGTGTTGACAGCGGTATTGTTGAGAAAAGAGAAACCGGGTTTCTTGGTGGCGAAAAATAGATAACTGTGATATCCCAAAAAGAAACCTGGTTTCTGGGATAGTCATTTGGTATGATTTGCCTGAATCTAGACGGATTTCATTGCTGTTGTCTGCAAAAAATATCTGTCACTCTACTAAAATATAGCTGTCATCTAAGAGAAGATTTCCACGTATGCAGCCCACCGACCCTAGTAAATTCACCGATACCGCTTGGGAAGCAATTGTCAAATCCCAAGATGTTGCGCGTCGCTATCAGCATCAATATTTAGAAGTGGAGCACGTGGCGATCGCCCTCCTGGAACAAAAATCATTAGCCAACCGAGTTCTGACTCGTGCGGGAATTCTCCCGGAAAAGCTTCTACAACAACTCAACGCCTTTGCCGTCCGACAGCCGAAAGTCCCCAACACCACGGAGTTGTACTTAGGCCGTAGTTTAGATGTGATGTTGGACAAAGCGGAAGAAGCGCGGGTAAATTGGAACGATAATTTTATCTCTGTGGAACATATTCTGCTGGCTTTGGCAGAAGAAGAACGAGTCGGACGACGGGTAATGAAAGCCTCCACCCAAGACCCCCGGACTCCCTTTGAGCAACAACAACTGGCAGCAGCGATTAAAACCATTCGCGGCAATACCAAAGTCACCGATCAAAACCCAGAAAGTCAATATGAAGCCCTGGAAAAGTATGGCCGCGATTTAACCGAAGAAGCCCGCAAAGGTAAATTAGATCCGGTAATTGGTCGAGATGAGGAAATTCGCCGAGTGATTCAGGTACTTTCGCGGCGGACGAAAAATAATCCCGTACTCATTGGGGAGCCAGGGGTGGGCAAAACCGCGATCGCCGAAGCCTTAGCCCAACGGATCCTGAATGGGGATGTGCCGGAATCCCTGAAAAATCGTCAGTTGATTTCCCTGGACATGGGCAGCTTGATTGCTGGGGCGAAATTTCGCGGGGAATTTGAGCAACGACTCCGGGCGGTTTTGCGGGAAGTAATTCAATCCGACGGGCAAATTGTCCTATTTATTGACGAACTCCATACGGTCGTAGGGGCAGGGGCCGGACAGGGGACAATGGATGCCAGTAACCTGCTCAAACCCATGTTAGCTAGGGGAGAAATCCGCTGTATTGGCGCTACCACCTTGGATGAATATCGCAAACATATTGAAAAAGATGCCGCCCTGGAACGGCGTTTTCAACAAGTGTTTGTGGGTCAGCCTACGGTGGAAAATACCATCTCCATTTTGCGGGGTCTGAAAGAACGCTATGAAGTCCACCACGGGGTGAAAATCCTGGATTCCGCTTTGGTGGCAGCAGCTACGTTGAGCGATCGCTATATTTCCGAGCGGTTTTTGCCCGATAAAGCGATCGACCTGGTAGACGAAGCGGCAGCAAAACTAAAAATGGAAATTACCTCTAAACCGGCGGAACTGGAAGGGGTAGACCGGCGGTTAATGCAGTTAGAAATGGAAAAACTGTCTCTGGAAGGAGAAGGGGAAGGAGTCGTTGGGTCGAGTGCTTATCGTTCCTCCAAAGAACGGTTAGCCCGAATTAACTCAGAAATTACCTCTCTGAAAACCAAACAAGAATCCCTCAGTTCTCAGTGGCAAACGGAAAAGCATCTTTTGGATGACATCAATACTTTAAAAGAAGAAGAAGACCAAATCCGGGTGCAAATCGAACAAGCAGAACGGAAATATGAACTGGAACGGGCTTCACGGTTGAAATACGGACAGTTGGCAGTTTTGCAGCGCGATCGCGAAGCCAAAGAAGCGGAACTGCTGAAGTTACAATCTAGCGGCGCTACCCTATTGCGGGAACAAGTCACCGAATCAGATATTGCGGAAATTGTCGCCAAATGGACCGGCATTCCCGTAAATCGGTTATTAGAATCGGAACGCCAAAAACTCCTGCACCTGGAATCCTATCTACATCAACGGGTCATCGGCCAGCAAGAAGCCGTCACCGCTGTATCGGCGGCCATTCGGCGAGCTCGCGCTGGCATGAAAGACCCCAGCCGTCCCATTGGTTCTTTCCTATTTATGGGGCCGACGGGAGTGGGCAAAACCGAGTTAGCCCGAACCCTGGCAGAGGCTATGTTTGACAGCGAAGAGGCGATCGTTCGCATCGATATGTCCGAATACATGGAAAAACATTCCGTCGCCCGGTTAGTCGGCGCCCCTCCCGGTTATGTGGGATACGATGAAGGGGGTCAACTCACGGAAGCGGTGCGGCGTCATGCTTACTCCGTAGTCTTATTTGATGAAGTAGAAAAAGCCCACCCGGACGTATTTAATATCCTCCTACAAGTCCTGGACGATGGCCGCATTACTGACTCCCAAGGGCGGGTGGTAGATTTCCGCAACACCGTCATCGTAATGACCAGCAATATTGGCAGCGACCATATTCTCGATGTTTCCGGGGATGACTCTAAATATGAGGAAATGCGGAAACGAGTCATGCATTCTTTACGCAAACATTTCCGCCCGGAATTTCTCAACCGGGTAGATGACACGATTATTTTCCACCCCCTCAGCCGTTCAGAACTAGCGCAAATTGTCGCCATTCAGGTCAAACGACTGGAAAAACTCCTCGCCGAACAAAAAATTACTTTCAATTTAATGCCCGCAGCGCAGAAATATATTGCCGATGTAGGGTACGATCCGGTGTATGGGGCTAGACCCCTCAAACGAGCCATTCAGCGGGAATTAGAAAATCCCATTGCGAACTTGCTCCTAGAGCAAAAGTTTGTCGCCGGTGACACGATATATATTAGTCTCGGAGACGGGCAGCTAAGATTTAGCTCCGATATTTCTGATAGTTCGGAAACATTGTCAGAAAGCTCTGATGAACTGTCCGAAACTTCAGCGGTGAATGCTGCCGAAACTTTGGAAGTAGACGTTTTAGAAGCCACTGAAGTCACGACAACCTCGGAAACTGACCCCTGGTCAGAAGAACCGGAACCCGTAGCGGTTCAGCGGGGTAAATCATTCCCCATTACCGGACAGACGATAGAAATTAATAGTCAGCCGATGAAATCTTAACCGAAGGCAGCAGGGTAGGGATTCTTTTGTTAACAGTCAACCGTGAAAGAATCCCTACCCAACAATCAACAATCTAGCATCACTCAACATTGGCACTTATGGTCAATTTTACCGTAGCGATATGCACTTATAATGGAGAAAAGCGGTTGCCCGAAGTTTTAGATTGTCTGCGATCGCAAATCAACCCGGAAAATATTTCCTGGGAAATTATGGTGATTGACAATAACAGCAAAGATGGCACCGCCAAAATCGTGCGCGAATATCAAAATAATTGGCCAGAAACTTATCCCTTAAAATATGTTTTTGAATCCCAACAAGGTGCGGGTTTTGCCAGGAAACGAGCGATTAAAGAAGCGAAATCAGACTTAATTGGTTTTATCGATGACGATAATTTACCTGCAAATAATTGGGTAAATGAAGCATTTTTATTTGGGCAAAAATACCCCAAAGCCGGGGCTTATGCCAGTCAAATTCATGGCCAATTTGAAGTAGAAACACCAGAAAATTTTGAGCGGATAGTCCCATTTTTAGCCATCAATGAACGGGGATATAAACCGCTTTTATACAATTCCAAAAAAAAAGTTTTACCCCCTTCTGCGGGACTGGTCGTGAGAAAAGAAATCTGGCTGGCAAATGTGCCAAAACACTGTATATTAAGTGGCAGAGTTCCTGGCAGTATGCTCACCAGTGAAGATTTGGAGGTTTTAGCCTATATTCAACAGTCTGGCTGGGAAATTTGGTATAATCCAGCAATGGAAGTTAGACATAAAATTCCTAAGTGGCGCTTTGAAAAAGATTATTTAATTCCTTTTTTTCGTGGCATTGGTTTAAGTCGCTATGTCACTCGAATGGTAGGAGTTAAATCTTGGCTTAAACCTTTGGTTCTCTTAGCTTATAGCGCCAACGATATTCGCAAAATATTGCTACATTTGCTAAAATATGGCACTAAAATTAAAACCGACTTGGTGGCCGCTTGTGAAATGCAACTTTTAGTCAGTAGTTTGCAAAGTCCCTTTTATTTATGGAGGCATGGTTATTTGAAAAAAGCTGAAAAAAACTGAAAAAAATAAAAAAATCATGGGAGGCGATCGCGATCGCTCATGCTTGAATCATTTCACTACAGTTAAAACCAAGGGTGATATTCATTCAGTTAATCGGGGGAAAAAGTGGTTTACTTCACCGTAGCAATTCCTACTTATAATGGAGCCAGCCGTTTGACTAAAGTATTGGCAAAGCTGGAAAAACAAACAGGTATTGAAAATCTTTCCAGGGAAATTATTATTGTTGATAATAACAGCAAAGATGACACAGCCAAAGTTGTGCAAGAATATCAAGCAACTTGGTCAAAATCTATGCCTGGGGTAGCTTTAAAATACTTTTTTGAACCCGAGCAGGGGGCGGCATTTGCTAGACTGAAAGCAGTTCGAGAAGCCCAAGGAGAATGGATTGGATTTCTGGATGATGATAATTTACCTGAACCAGACTGGATCGCGGCGGCTTATTCCTTTGCCCAAGCACATCCTGATGCTGGTGCAATTGGCGGACAGATCCACGGTGATTTTGAAGTCCAACCCCCAGAAGGTTTTGAGAAAATTCAACAATTTCTAGCCATTAGAGAACATGGTTCAGAACCTTTTACTTTTGATGCGGCAAATATTAGATTACCCCCTGCGGCAGCTTTGGTGGTTCGCAAGCAAGCTTGGCTGGAAAGTGTGCCCGATCGCCCCCGGTTAACGGGAAAATTACCAGGGTTGTTAATCCAGGGCGATGATTACGAGCCCTTGCTTTATATATATAAAACAGGTTGGAAAATTTGGTATAATCCAGCGATGCACACTCATCATCAGATTCCCCACTGGCGATTGGAAAGAGATTATCTGCTTTCTATTGCTAGAGGTTGCGGTTTAGCCACCTATCAACTGAGGATGATTAATGCTAAACCTGGTGAAAGACCAGTAATTTTTATTAGGACAATACTGGGTAATTTGCGTCGTTTACTAGAATATCGGTTAAAATATAGAAGTGACGTGAAAAATCAGTTAATTCCAGCCTTTGAAATGGAATTTTCTTGGGGAAGTTTGATGAGTCCTTTTGTTGAGTTAATGAAAATCGATCAATAATTGATCAAATATTAATGGTTTTACTGGAGCAAATTTTAGTTTTTTAAAAAACAGGAAATATATGCCATTAATTTCAGTAATTTTGTCGGTTTATAACGGATCGGAAACCATAGCCGAAACAATTAAATCGGTCATAAATCAAAGTTTTACAGATTGGGAACTAATTATTATTAATGACGGATCTCAGGATGCAACTTTAGATGTCATTAACAGCATTTCTGATTCAAGAATACAGGTATTTTCTCATGCAAATTCAGGTCAAGCTTTTAGTAACAATAGAGGATTATCTCTAGCTAAGGGTGAATATATTTCATTTATAGATGCAGATGATCTATGGACAACGGATAAATTAAAAGATCAATTGAAATCACTGCAAAATAATCCTGAAGCTGCCGTGGCAATAAGCTGGACAGATCACATCGATAAATCCGGTCAGTTTTTACGTCAAGGACCTCACCCTACTTTTAATGGCGATGCTTATACCAAACTCTTGTTGGAAGATTATGTAGGTTCGGGTTCTAATCCCTTGATTCGTAAGCAAGCATTAGATGAAGTAGGAAATTTTGAAGTATCACTTGCTCCAGCGGCTGATTGGGATTTATGGCTTAGGTTATTGGCTAAATATAATTTAGTCGTAGTGCCACATGTGCAAATTTTGTATAGACAACAAAGTGCTGGTTCTGTGACTCAAAATGTTTTGAAAATGGAGCAAGTTAGCCTAAAAACCCTGGAAAGAGCATTTGCTAATGCGCCTGAATCTCTCCAACATTTAAAGAAGATTTGTTTAGCAAATCGATACAAATATTTGATGGCCAAGGCTTTAGAAAATTATCCCACTACACAAGAAGGATTGATTGCATTTAAATGTTTTGTGAAAGCGATTCTTCACAATCCATCGATCCTGACGAAATCACGATTTGTGTCGGTGCTGCTAATAAAAATATTAATCACGATTTTTCTGCCTAAGCAATCCAGAATCTTGATCGAGAATTTGAAAAAGCTATCTGCATAATTTTTACCGAGTAATCATAGATTGCCGAATGTCTATGATATAAAATTGATCTAAAACTCACGCCTGATGCGATGCCAAGATCGATTTGTCTGCTGAGATGCTTAAAAAGATGGATTCCCGAACGAGGGCAGCTTGGTACAGGTTTTTTGTCTATAGTTCATAATGATAATGAAAATATTACATTTGAATACTTGGGATATTGAAGGAGGGGCTTCTCGTGGGGCTTATTGGATGCACCAGTCTCTCTTAAAAGCAGGTGTGAATTCTATGATGCTGGTGGGTCATAAGTTGAGTGACGATTATACGGTGATGGGCAGTCAGTATAGGACGATATCGGAGAAACTCCGCAGAGATATTGGTGAATATATTGATGAATGGCCGCTGAAACAATATAAAAATCAAAAAAAAGAATTGTTTTCTCCCGCTTGGTATTCCCAAAATATCTTGTCTAAAGTTAAATCGATTAACCCAGATATTGTGAATATCCATTGGATTGGTAAATCTTTCTTGAATCCCGAAACTATTGCTAAAATTGAAAAACCAATTGTCTGGACATTTCGGGATATGTGGGGGTTCACGGGAGGCTGCCATTATACGGAGGACTGCACTCGCTATCAAGTGAATTGTGGGTTATGTCCTCATTTAGGGTCGGGAAAAGAACACGATTTATCTCGAAAGCTTTGGCACCGAAAACAAAAATCGTTTAATGATTTAAATATGACGATTGTAGCGGTTAGTCAGTGGTTGGCAGACTGTACGAGACAAAGTAGTTTGTTTAAAGATTCCCGAATAGAAGTTATTTATAATGCGATTAATACGTTAACTTTTCAGCCCAGAGATAAAAAGTTAGCGAGACAATTGCTGAATTTACCAGAGAATCGTAAGTTGATTTTATTTGGGGCAATCAGAGCAACGAGCGATCGCCGCAAAGGTTTTGAATATTTGAGTTCTGCGATTAAAAAATTTGCCGAAAGTGATTTAGCCGCTGATACAGAATTAGTGATATTTGGAGCTTCAGAACCTCGCGATCGCCCGAATTTGGGCATGAAAACGACTTATCTAGGACGGTTAAATGATGATTTAACTTTAGCCTTAGTTTATGCCGCAGCAGATGTGATGATTGTTCCTTCCTATCTCGATGCTTGTCCGAAAACGCCGATTGAGTCTTTAGCTTGTGGCACTCCAGTGGTTTGTTTTGATAGCAGCGGCTTAAAAGAAATTGTCGATCATCAACAAAATGGCTATCGGGCGAAATGTTTTAGTGAGGATGATTTAGCCGCAGGAATTACTTGGGTTTTGCAGGATGAAAACCGCAGGCGATCGCTTTCCCAATGCGCTATAAAAACCGTTGAGCAGAAATTTACGATGGAAATTTTAGCTCGGGCTTATATCAATTTATATCAAGATATTCTAGGTTAGAATAATAGATATATCTGATCTTTGTGTTCTCTGTGTCTTTGTGGTAAATATCTCTGTTTTAAATTAGCTTTAAATTAGCCAGCTTTAACAAAGTTTGCTGAGAATTTGGCTGACAATTTGGGCAGTCAGTAGGGACTTTGGGATAGGTGAGAATGCTAACGAAAACTTGAAGATTTGCCTGATAATTTGTGCCTCCTGGACTGAGAAAACATTCCGCAGGGGGCAGGAGCAAAAGCCCAGAATTTCCCCGATTTTGGCTACAGGCAAATTCAGGATTAAACTGCTCAAAAGTGAGTTCTACTTCCGTTTGAATTTCAGCCCTATTTAATTCAGGCCATAAAAATCTACCAAAGGCTTTATACAATAAACTACCATCTTCTTTCTGTTCCGCTAACCGCAAGTCTAAACCGCGATCGCTAGGTTCACGAGTCTGATCGATTTGTGATTTAAATTCCAGGGTTTTTTGATCATTGCTTAAGCTGAATTCTATGGCTCCTGGATAATCTCCAATCCAGCTATAGTAAGGGGTTTTAGGATAGTAGGATAATATTCCGGTTCCGGCCAAAGGTTTTCCCACCTCAACCCCAAAGAAATTCGCTAGATCGAATCCAGCAGACTCCGTAGACCAATCAAAGGCGATCGCAACTTTTTCTGGGGTCTTGGGGAAATCTTGGGTTAAATAAAAATAAGCCTGGGCAAACCGTTGACCCAGGTCTAATTGTCCTTGGGAACTATAATGAATTTCGTCTTTGGGGGTTTTTTCTAGATCGCTGGTATTTACTACGATAGTAAATGGGTCATTTAAGGCCACATTAAACTGAGAATTTCGCACAAAATACTCATATTTTGCCTGGGAACCCACATGGGGAGAAATTTCCCCAATCACAAATGGTAAAAATGAATTTTTAGCATAGTCTCGCAGGGATTTCTTTAGGTTCGTGAGGTTTTCTTCGTAGGTCAAATAAACTTGCTTATGATATTTATCGGTGGCATCGGATTCTCCCTGCATCCAAAAAACTCCCCGAATTTCAAAGCTATCTCCACGGGCAGTTAAAGCCGCCGTAGCATTGTCCAGAACTGCTAATAAATGCTGATGCAGTTTACCTCCGGGCATCCATCCCCTCACGGGATCGCCTAATAAAGTGGCACCGACGGCAAATTTAACGATCGCCACTGGTATGGATTCATTGTCAGCCAACCACCGACCCAAGGTAATTTCAGGGCCAAAACCATTGGCCAGAGTCGGTGCATTATAGAAAGGATTACAAAATGGGCCACTGGTATAGGGAGCGGCTTGCTGAAGACCTAATGGCACCCAATTGCCAGCAGAATTATAGACAACTGGGGTGTCAAGGAAAAAACATTCTTCATTTAAGGATATTTCATAGAAAAATTCGATGTCAGGTTGGCTGCTAAGATCCCGACTATACCGATTAATCGCATCCGGTTGAGATAAATAAGATCCAATGGTGCCACTGCCTACGGCATTAGATTGACCAGCCAAAATAAAAACATGAATTGGTTTTGCCTGGGCATTTCCTGGAACCATTAGGCACACAATCAGAATGATTAAATTCTGCCAATAGCGGCGAATGTTTTTCAAGGTTGACACTCCTGATTGATTGATTGACAAGATTTCGCCAAAAATTGCTTATAAAATTACCTCATAAACATTACAAGTTCCCTCGCGGTCTGAGGTAAAGACAATACTGCGTCCGTGAGGGGCGATCGCCGCATGGACATGAGCATCTTGGTCTTTTAACGACGGATCGGTATCATGCTTGCACAAGTGAGTTATCTTTAACAGTCGCCGAACATACATATCCGTGACTTGTTTTTCCAGACGAGAAATCATTCCTGGCCATAATGCTTGAACCTTTTGCCGACGTAACAGCCAAGATATTTTATTTAACCACTGGTTCAGCGGATTTTTTTCTTGGCCGATTATGGGTTCAGCCAGGGTGACAAACCCATCCATCCCATCAATAATAAAGTGACGACTATCGAGGGTACTGGTGACATGACCGAGAGAAAAATTCGGCATAGGGATTTGATGAACTAAGTCTCCCTCCCAAGTTCTGGCAGCCAAAAAAGGGCCTTGAGAATTCCAACCGTGGTAAACAATAAATTCTCCTGTAGGCGACCAGTTTTCGTGAGTGCAGAGAGTATTTTTCGGTTGGTCAAATAACGGGCGATAATTGCCATTGGGTTCTAAACACCAGATTCTAGGTGTGGTGTATTCTCCATGTCCTTCTCGGTTAAAAATTAACCGACCACTGCCAAGGGGATCGAACTGAACATGAGTCACCCAAAATGGAACTTTTGCCCAAATTTCTGCTGTTCCAGTATTCGCATCAATGCGATATAATCGAGTTACAAATCCTTGTTCAACCATCCGTTTTGGTATGGTTTGCAGTTGTTCCCATTGGTCAACAATTCCATCAGGAAATGCTTCGGGTTGGGTGACTGGAACGCAGAGTAATTTTCCATCAGGATAAATATGATTATAAGCCGTCCACCAATATTCGGGTAAATGACAAATAACCCGTTTATTTCCGGTATCTAATTCAATAGAAAATAAGATATCATCCTGAGTCCAATAGACTCGGTTATTAATCGGATCTAGACAAGGAGATGTTTTACTTAATCCCTTAAGTCCTCCTTGAGGATAGACATAACTTCTGATTAACCCATTTTGGTTATGAGTCAGTTGATAAATTTCCCCAGAAGAACGGGCGATCGCATATAAATTCGGATGTCCATCTCGTTCTGAAATAAATACTAACCAGCGATCGTCTTGGGTAATACTATAAGTGGTGAAATAGAAATGCTGGTCTTTAGCCGTTGAATTTGTCCATTGAATCACCGTGTGATTTGTGTTTGGATCGACGAACTTTTTAAATTCGGGAGGATAACTCGGTTTCATCACTGCCAACTCCTCTAGTGAAAATTAGAATTACTATCATTTTTGGCTCCAATCTTCCGGTGGTACAAATGTTTCCACATATTTTAACATTTCTGGATCTTCTTGGATCCATTTTGCTCTTTGCCGTTCGATCTGTTTTAAGTGTTCTTCAATATTTTTATCAGTCACCAACACCCCAAAATCTTGCGGGACAGTCTCCTGATTCACGTCAAACATTCTATTCAATATTAAATCTCCTACTTCCTTGGTATAATGAGAAGGATCGATGTAATTTTTCATGTCTTCTTGACCAATTGGTTCAGTGGTGATACTGTTATATCCCGAAAAATCCCAAACCGGAGCAATTTTGACTAATTCTCGTTTCCATTCTTCAAAGCTAGGCCAAACATTGAGCAAACGCCGAGATTCCCAAAGACTGACATGAACTGGAGAGATAAAAAGTTTTATTTTGATATTTTTTTCGCGACAAATCTCCACAACTTTCTTTAGGTCATTTAAATATGCTGTTGAGATGATAGGTTGGTAATTATTCATACTTTTCCTTAAGGATGCCAAGTCTTCTTGCAAAAATTTTTTAAATCTGCCTTGATTAGAAATTCCCCCGAAAATATGTTTTTTAAAAAATTCTGGCTCCCTCAGACCGTTTGGATAATAAAAACCTACATCATTGGGAGAGAGGATATTGGCTTTAATTGTTTTTAAACTGCCAAAAACCGCATCAAGGGAAAATAAGACATCCAGTAAATCTGTCGCGACAATATTTTTTGTTTCTAATCGCTCTTCTTTAAAATCGGGTTTAATCTCATCGAAAGTCGTAAACATCATAAAATCAACCCCAATGACCACTAAATTTAGGTCGGGGTTCAGGTAAATTGCATGGTCAAAATAACGTCTTGCTTCATACATATTGGCGCCGGGAAGCGCCAAATTATACGCGGGCTGGCGATCGCGAAAAGCCGGATGGGCTGGATCTAACCCAAACTCAGTTCTCGAAAACCCCAGAAACACGGTTTGCGGACGGACACGAATTGCTTCCATTGCTTTAAAAAGTCTAGCATGACTATGGGTTTCCTTTTTGACTTTATTGAAACCGACAATTTTTGGACTATTAAAAACTACATAAGGATCTACGATCACATTAAAAGACACAATCGCTAATATCTGAGATAATAGACAAACAAATAAAATTAAATTATATTTTTGATAGGTTTGATAAAGCTTCATTCTGATCAAAACTGAAAGTAAAGAAATTCCGAAACACGATTCAGAGAAAGCAAACAAAAAAGCGCCAACAAACTTGTTAAGCAAGCAACCCACAACCGAGGTTTAAACCAATCCATAATTGCCTGGTTGTTCGGCAACCAAATAACTGCTAACATTAATCCTAACAGAATCAATAAGATATAATTATTTCCTAAATTTTCGGGTAAGTAAGTAAAGTTATTCCACGGCTCAAATTTTCCGCCCAATAACGATAACCACCCCAAAAAACCTTGATAGGCAAGGGGCATTTCAATTGGTTTAATTCCCGTCATTGCCTTAAACATTTCTACTGCATCACTAATACTACTAGCCCTAAATAATACCCAACTAAAGACCACAGCCAAAAAAGTAATCATCCATGCCACTATTTTGGGCAAAAATATTCCCAATTTGCGCCATGCTTGGTTAATCGCCAAATAAAACCCATGCATTCCACCCCACAAGACAAAAGTCCAGCCTGCCCCATGCCATAGTCCTCCCAGTAACATGGTAATAATGAGATTAATATACCGCCGAATTTCCCCTTTGCGATTGCCACCGAGGAAAATATAAAGATAATCTCTGAGAAAATTTGATAAGGTAATATGCCAACGCCGCCAAAATTCAATAATTGAGGTAGATTTATAGGGAGAGTTAAAATTTAATGGCAGATCGATATTCACCATCCATGCTAACCCGATCGCCATATCAGAGTAACCAGAAAAATCAAAGTAAAGCTGAAAGGTATAAGCTAACGCCCCGACCCAAGCTTCTAGGAAACCGACATCATTGGCATTGTCAAAAACTAAGGAAACCCAAGGAGATAAATTATCCGCAATTAAAACCTTTTTGGCAAGTCCTAAAATAAATAAGGTTAAACCTTGGGCAAACTTCGCCTCAGAGAAGAAAACTTTCTGGCGATCGCGCAATTGGGGAATCAGCTCATCATGGCGCAAAATTGGCCCGGCAATCAGTTGGGGGTAAAACGTCACAAATAAGGTATAGGTGATTAAATCATAATCAGAATCCTGGGTTTCCCCACGATATGCATCCACTAGGTAAGCAATTTGGGTAAAACTATAAAAAGAAATCGCCAGGGGCAGAATAATTGTGGGCAATTGCCAATCGGTTGACCAAATTTGATTCAAAGAATTGACAAAAAAGTTGGCATATTTATAATAACCCAAAATTACCAAGTTAAAAGCTATCCCTAAAATTAACAAATTTCGGGACTTGGTACTTTTCGGTTCACCGCGATTAATTTCCCAGCCAAACCAATAATTTCCCCCAATTGAAATCAGTAATAAAGGTAAATAGGCAGGATTCCAATAGCCATAAAAAAATAAAGAAGCTAGAGTCATCCAGAGGAGAGCAAATTGACGATGACCAAACCGCAGCAAGCCGAAAAAAATCATCAGGGTAATCGGTAAAAAACCTAAAATAAAAACATAAGAGTTAAATAACACGATGACCTCATAGCTGAATATTGGGCAATGACATCACTTGCCGAGTCCGATTAACGATTTCACGATTTTTTTGATCGGTTTCTCTAGTCATGGGGTGTAAGAGTCATGGGATGCAAGGCGTAAATGGCGGGCGGCGGGCAGTAAGTTTTCCGAGATTCTCGCAGTTCTGGAGAAGGGACTTAAGCGCGATCGCCATAGTAATTGGCCCGATCGCCCCGAAATCTAATCGTCGCGTGTAGGGAAATCCGCATCCCTAGCGGGGGGCTATCCGCGATCCATCCTAGGGTAGAGATCGCCCACAATCAATTAACGGTGCGTTACGCTTTGCTAACGCACCCTACAATAACATAACAGATCAATCAGCGAGAGATAACTATGGCCGTACTCGAACAGGGCAACATTACGATCCATACCGAGAACATCTTCCCGATCATCAAGAAGTCCCTCTACTCTGGTCACGAAGTCTTCTTTCGGGAACTGATGTCCAACGCCGTAGACGCCATCACCAAAATGAAAATGGTGTCCTTCAGCGACGAATTCAAGGGGGACGTAGGCGAACCGGAAATCACCATCGAACTCGACAGCAGCAAAAACACCCTCTCCATTTCCGA
The DNA here is from genome assembly GCF_040564635.1 of Planktothricoides raciborskii GIHE-MW2. Classification (NCBI taxonomy): domain Bacteria; kingdom Bacillati; phylum Cyanobacteriota; class Cyanophyceae; order Oscillatoriales; family Oscillatoriaceae; genus Planktothricoides; species Planktothricoides raciborskii. Next base: position 6,491,003 of record NZ_CP159837.1, on the reverse strand, counting down.
CAACGGCATTGGCATGACCGCTGACGAGGTGAAAAAATACATTAACCAAGTCGCCTTCTCCAGCGCCGAGGAATTTCTAGAAAAATACAAATCTGCCGGAGAACAAATCATCGGTCACTTCGGGCTGGGTTTTTACTCATCCTTCATGGTTTCTAGCAAAGTAGAAATCGATACCCTGTCTTATCAAGAAGGCGCCCAAGCGGTTCACTGGTCTTGTGACGGTTCTCCCTCCTTCACCTTGGAAGATTCCACCCGCACCACTCGCGGCACCACCATCACCCTACACCTGCTCGACGAAGAAAAAGAATACACTGAAGCTTCTCGAATCAAACAGTTGGTGAAAACCTACTGTGACTTTATGCCCGTACCCATCAAACTCGACGGGGAAGCGATCAACAAACAAAAGTCCCCTTGGCGAGAGTCTCCCAACAACCTGACCAAAGAAGACTATCTGGAATTCTATCGTTATCTTTATCCGTTCCAAGATGAACCTCTGCTGTGGGTACATCTCAAAACTGACTATCCGTTTGACATTAACGGCATTCTCTATTTCCCCAAACTGCGCCCTGATGTGGATGTCACCAAAGGGGAAATTAAACTCTACTGCAATCACGTCTTTGTCAGCGAGCACGTTGAGGAAATTATTCCCAAATTCTTGCTGCCTATGCGCGGGGTGATTGACAGCCCGGATATTCCTCTGAACGTTTCCCGTAGCGCCTTACAAGTTGATCGCACCGTCCGCAAGATTGCCGATTTTGTCGCCAAAAAAGTAGGCGATCGCCTCAACGAATTCTACAAACAAGACTGGAACGAATATGTTCGTTGCTGGCAAGACATTGGCACCTTCGTCAAATTTGGCTGCCTCAACGACGACAAATTCAAAAAACAAGTCAACGATATCGTCATCTTCCGCACCACCGCTGACCTGAGTAAAGCCGAACCGGAAACCCCAGCAGTGGAAGTCCAGTCCGAAGCGGGAGACGTTTGGCAAGATGTCACCCCAAAAAATAGCAAAGGGGGGACTCAATGGGGCTCTTACACCACTCTCCAAGACTACCTAGACCGCAACAAAGAACGCCATGAAAACCGGGTGTTCTATGCCACCGATGAAGCCCAACAAGCCACCTACATTCAACTCCATAAGAGTCAAGGCTTAGAAGTCCTAATTATGGACTCCTTCATCGACACCCACTTTATTTCCTTCCTAGAACGGGAACACACCGATGTTAAATTCTCACGGGTAGACTCGGAAATTGACGACAAACTCTTGGACAAAGACCAAGAAAAAGAAATTGTTGACCCCACCACCAACAAAACCCGCAGCGAACAAATCAAAGAAATCTTTGAAAAAGCGCTGAACAAACCCAAGGTAAATATTCGTACCGAAGCCCTCAAATCCTCCGACCCCCAAGGCAGTCCTCCGGCAATGGTACTCTTACCGGAATTCATGCGCCGAATTCAAGATATGAGTGCCCTCATGTCCCAAGAAGTCGCCAAATTCCCCGAAGAACATATTTTATTAGTAAATACTGCCCACCCCTTAATCAAAAATCTGGCTCAACTCAGCAGTGGCACCATTATTGGGCCTGATGGCACTTCTCCCTCTGGGGAACTGGCAAATATGATTTGTCAGCACGTTTATGACCTGGCTTTAATGGCCCAAAAAGGCTTTGATGCTGATGGGATGAAAGCCTTTGTCCAGCGTTCTAACCAAGTGCTCACCACTTTAACCGATCGCGCCACTAAATAAGTCTAATAAATAACTCTAAATAAGTTATTTCCCAAAACTTCCTAGAAACCGGGTTTCTTTTTGGCAGGCCAAAGTCATGCGATCGGCCCACCAGAGAAACCCGGTTTATTGGCGATCGATCCAGATAAAACAACTATAGCGATCGCCTTACCAACCTGACTCAAGCAATCGCAAAATCCGTAAACTTCCGACTCTCAGGATCATGGAACGCTAACACAATATCCTTGGACGGCACTCCCTCCCTTAACAACTCACTAATTCCCTCCTCTGTCCAATCTTCCTCAATGTAAATTTTCTCATTTTTAAGGCGAACATAAACAAAAATTGCCTTAACTCGTCGCTTATTTTTCCAGCCAATATTAAACCAAAAATATTCACTCATTTGATCGTCAAACATTAAGACCTCATCTATATCAGGATCGGGGACTTGTGCTGAGATTATTTCATACTCATTTAAGATTTTTTTAAGAAAATTTTGATAATCGGTTAATTTGTCCATTTTCTGACTTCTTATTTTTCAATATCAACAATTAACAGGATAACTTCATATTTATTAGGGGTCGATGGGGAAATCGTTCTCCCCACCTCCCATTCAGAACCCAGCGTGCCACTTTCACGGCACTAGGCTCCTACCTAAATTGACCTTTTACACAGGTACGTCTACCAGAGTGGTAGTTCTTCCTCCGCCCTTGGGCGCTTCCGTCATATCTTGACTTTAAGTCGTGACAATGAGCGTGAAGCAATTGCAGGTTTTTGTATTCATCCTTTCCACCTAAGCTTCTAGGTATGATGTGGTCTACTTCTCACGGGTCGCTGCTTGTGAAGTATTGCCCGCAATATGGGCATTTGCCCTTCTGTTTTTTCAACAGTTTTGCCACTCTTGTAGGGGGTTCAATGTCTTGTCCTCGCCTGGTACTCCAATAAACCCAATCTCCGTCATAAGGGGATTTGTCAGGGTTGACTAAGGTGTGTCATTTAATTTCGACATCCGCGTGTTTCCATAGCGTTAGGAGTCGTGTAAAAATAAGTTGACCAATTAGACCGGAAGTGGGATAATCAAGAAGTAGCGCTACCGCGAGCCTGATGATTGTGGATAACGAAACCCTCAAAAGCATTAAAGCATTAAAGATAAATATTAGTCATTATCACCTTATTTGAATGAAAAAACACGAAGGATTTGGGCAGCTTGTGAAGCCTTGTCTTTGGGATGGGGAGGTGTAACACTTACTGCCAAGGCAACTGGACTATCCCGGACGACAATAAATTCCGGAATCCGCGAACTGTCTGAATCTTCGGGCACTCCATCAGAAAAAGAGCTTCCTCGGATCCGTCGTCAGGGGGGTGGACGTAAATTACTAGAAGAAAAAGATGGAATGCTGCTATCAGATTTGGAATCCTTGATAGAACCTATGACATTGGGAGACCCGGAGTCTCCGCTAAAATGGACTTGTAACAGTGTAGCCAAACTGGCCAAAGAGCTAAATGGTGGGGGACATAGAATCAGTCCAAAAAGCGTTTATAATTTACTAGAACATCTAGGCTATAGCTTACAATCAAATCGGAAAACTCGGGATGGCTCATCTTGTCAAGATAGAGATGAGCAATTTTTACATATTTATTCAGAAGTCAAAAGTTTTCAAGCCGCCAACGAACCCGTAATCTCTGTTGATACCAAGAAAAAAGAATTAATTGGAGACTTTAAAAACGAAGGAAAAGAGTGGACGCTTAAGGCGCCGCCTATTGAAGTCCGAAGGCATGACTTTGTAGACCCAAATTTGGGTAAAGCTATTCCTTATGGGATTTATGATTTAACCCAGAATAAAGGATGGGTCAATGTGGGAATTGACCATGATACAGCGGAATTTGCGGTGGAATCAATTCGTCATTGGTGGCAGTCAATGGGAAAAGATTGTTATCCCCATAGTCAAAAGATAATGATTACAGCAGATTGTGGAGGAAGTAATAGCTATCGGTCGAGACTCTGGAAGTTAAAACTCCAAGAGTTGGCCGACGAAATTCAGAAACCGATTCAAGTCTGTAATTTTCCTCCGGGAACCAGTAAATGGAATAAAATTGAGCATCGCTGATTCTGTCATCTGACTCAAAATTGGCGGGGCAGACCAATAACAAGCTTGCAAGTCCTGATTAATTTAATTAAAAATACAACGACCTTGGAAGGATTAGAAGTGCAAGCCAACTTAGATGAAAGTCGCTACGAAACAGGAATCAAAGTGACCGACCAAGAGTTTAATTCTATTGTGATTTCGCTCCACTCTTTTCGGGGTGAATGGAACTATATCATTAAGCCCCGAGTCGAGGCATAATTGACCAACTTATTTTTACATGACTCCTTACTGCACGACAAAGCAGCAAGACTTGGTGCTTTCCTACTACAAAAGCCTGGTACATCGGTGGAATACCGATCCACGTGCGATCGCCGAACGCGAACGAAAACAAGCAATCAAAAAAGCCAAAGCAGCCTTAGACAAGCCATTCAAGGAGATAATAGATTATCAAATATTGGCTGACATGAAAGCAGCGATCGAGCGGTCTATTTCTGTAGAAAGTTACTTACCAAAAGAAGAAGAAGACACTCAGAAAAAATGGAAGAAACTAGCGATTCAGCGGACAGCGGCGCGGATGACAGAACTTATCTGGCAATCATTGATGGATGAAATCTATCCTAAGAAATAAAGTATAATCACCGTGGAAAGTTGAAGGCAACCGCTACCGATTGGAGTCGGAGGTGCTGCTCTCCACTTTTTTTAGGAGATTTAGCAACCGTGGATAAACAGTGATTAAGGGAGTTTAGGAAAGTACAACTTATGAGGAAATTGCCCGTATATCTCACTTGAGTGAGCGCTATGTTAGAGATGTGGGTTATAAACTATGGCAAATCTTATCAGAAGCATTGGGTGAGGATGTTAAAAAAAATAATTTTCGATCAACTTTTGAAAGGTTAGAATTAAAATCATCACAATTTATTAATATACAAAGCAGCCATAATTTTAAATTTTGTTCATATCCTTATCCATCTCAAGAACAAGAACCAAAAAATGAAGATAAATCCCAAAAAATCGATTTAACCTTAGCCCCGAAAATTATTCATTTTTATCGCAGAGATACGGAACTCTAAACCCTATCCGACTGGTTAATTAATCAAAATACTCGTTTAATCGCCGTATTAGGATTATCGGGAATTGGCAAAACTACTCTGGTGAAAAGATTGGTCGATTCCCTTTCCGGATCCGCTTCGCGGAATCGCACCTTAGATCGATTTGAAATCATCATTTGGCGAAACTTAAAATTTCCCGAATCTTTGGATGTCTTGGTCAATGATTTATTGCAAGTTTGTCATCAAGAACCAAAATAAACTATGAGCGATCGCCTCAAACAATTATTTGCCCTGTTCGCGGAAAAACGGTGTTTAATCATCCTGGATGAATGATGTGCAAAATCTATTTATCCCTGGTTAATTTGCCGGACAATATCAACCAGAATATCAAGATTATCAAAACTTTTTTAAAGCGATCGCCGGACGTGACCATCAAAGTCATTTAATTTTAATCAGTCAAGAAAAATCTGCGGAAATGGAATGCTTAGACGAAGAGTTATATCCCATTAAATGCCTAGAGTTATCAAGATTAGATGGGGTAGAAATCCTCAACCATACAGGATTACAAGATGAAGATAGCTGGACTTCGCTGCTTAATTTATATCAAGGAAATCCCGCTGATTTAAAAAGTATTGCGATTTTAATTAAAAATATTTTTGCCGGTCATGTAGCTGAGTTTTTAGACGAGAATACTTTGGTCATCACCAAAGAAATGCAGGTTGCTTTGCAGCAGCTATTTAACCGACTTTCCCCCAGCGAACAGCAACTTATTTTAGCCTTGAGTCAAGACCAAGCTTTATCCAGAGAAGAACTTAGGCAACGTTTAGACTTATCTTCAATGGACTTAATGAATGGGTTGCAATCTTTACAACAGCGTTATTTAGTCAGGAAAATTAACCGCGAACGGCTTTTATTTCAACTATCTCCCGTGATGCAAGAATATGTCAGAAATTTTTGCCAAAATTGATGAGAATTAGCCGCATCATAATCAAGCCAGAAACCGGGTTTCTGCACAGAAACCCGGTTTCTCCTGGGGTTGCCCCCAGTTATAAATTGCATAGCCAACGAGCGATCGATGCAACTTGATTCTCTTGATTCAGGTTAGCCGCATTAGTGAGCGTCCCCTCCTCCAGTTGATGCCAAATTTCATCGGCCATCCTTTTTGCTACTGCCGATCCGACAAAGAAAGTATTAGGAAAATAGCCAACTTTAGAAAATGCTTCCCGAATCCGATTTAGTGCGGCTTGTGCTGTTTTCCAATGCTCATCTGCTCCGGCTGGATCTATGCCTCCTTTTAGTTCACCCAAAGCGATGATAGATGGTGCAGTTTCAGATGGCTGAATTTTACTGGATTTATTCACTACCAGTTCGGTCGGGGGAAGATTAAATAAACATAGATCCACATTGCTCCTGACTAATGGCACCTTCAGATTATAAATTAGGGTGCGATTCTCTCCTTCACTCTGCCAGTTTATCCCGCGTAAAGATAACTCAATTTCTATATCATCATTGGTCATGGCTATCCATTGTTTAGTCCTGGAATCTTGCCAAGAATATTGACGACCTGCAATTTTCAGAGTCGAAAGGATAGCACGGGTTAACTTTCTTTGTGCTAATGCTCCACCGATATTACGCATTGAACCACCAAGGGTGTCACCACGAGTCAGGAGAAATCTAAACACCAATTCCTCCACAAAATTTGCCGCTGCTGGCTCAAGAAAATTCTGAATCAGCCCATTGATTGCATCAATTTTATCTTCTGGAGTCAAATAATTAAGAGATTTTTGAGATAGTCCTGCCGCTGTTAACAATCCCACCTCAATATCCTTAATCTTGAGCAAATCAGCCGCACTGACAGCTTGACTTGCCGCTGCTTGAAGTGCTTTTGCTTCGGCAATATAAGGTGCAGCCTGTCGATTTCTCTCCAGGGCAAGGGCTACAAATCCGGCACGGGTGGCTTCATAAGTTGTCACCAGATCGTCACTAGATTTCAGATGGTTAAGATAAGCGCTCATAGATTTAAATTAATTTAAATTAATCTGATTTAAATTCATCTCATTTATTGCTTTTTCCATACATAAACACACTTTCTTAAAGGGTCGCGGCCATGATTTCCCATCTGTTGACTACTGTTGCCTTTATCACTGGGTAAAACCAGAATATTCTCTACAATAAAGCCTACTTTTTCAGCCAAGGCAGAAAGAATCATGTCCACGGAAATGCTTGCCCCAGCATAACGCACATTGTCATTAACCATAAATAAAAGCGCTCCTGGTTTAAGGACACGAGAGCATTCTTGGATGACACAAGCCATTTCATAGAAATATCCTTTGACCATTCTGGGGATATTTTTGTTATTTAATAAACCTTCTATTTTTTGGTTATCTAAATATTTTAAAATAGCTTGCAATAGAGATTGACTATCTGCCAGATTTACAGCCAATTCCCAGTTTGAATTAATAGCTAACAAATTTTTAGGACGATTTTCAACCGTACAACTTAACATTTGCTGACGAAACTCAATTAATCCCTGTTCTGAAACCCCCAATAAAGCCAGTTCTAAGGCATAAGTACGAGTGTAATCATATCGATTACAATAGGGGGGAGAGGTCATAATAGCATCATAGCTGGCATCAGGTAAACTGGGCATTAATTCCAAACAAGATCCTTTGTACAAATTAATCAGACCTTGCGGCTTTTGGGTGGGAAAAAGCTCGATTTGCTCTATGTTTGGTTCTAAATCATTGATGATTTCATTGATTTTCTGACTGATGGCAATCTCGAAGGTTAAAATTTCACCTTTGTTAAAAGGTTTTTTCCCCGAACCCCGACCAGAACGATAATCCCACCGCAGATATTGCCCATCTTTTCGGGTATAACTTACGGATTCCAAGATACAAAGTAAAGCAAACATTAAAACTGCTTTTACTCTGGGATTTTCGCGATCGCACCGGGCTATATATTCCTCAATGGCTGTTTTAGTTTCTAGGGAATAAGCCCCCTGAGTAATTCTAAATTCTGGCAGACTTGTTTCATGTTCAAAATTTTTCCATAACGGCAATTTAACCCAGTCTTTTAAACGGGCAATATCATCGGAGGTAAATTCAGAATTAAAAATTTTTCTCGTCTCAATTATGGTTTGACCAATGGGCAATAATTCAATGCCATCACCATCAAGACCCAGATCCCCGGCAGCAAATAAAGCCGTCCCGCTCCCTGCAAAAGGATCTAAAATCTTCCCTTGGAAAATCTCATATTTCTGGAATAAAAACTCCACCAAAGAAGCGGAAAACGCCTCTTTATACTTGTACCACCGATACATTGGTTTGGTTTTATTTGCCTGAAAGCTGACTAAAAGTCTAGTCAGGGAGGATTGGACTAAAAATTTAGTTTTAAAGTGGTCATATAATTGCTTGTCAAGGATATCAATTTCCCTGAGATTTTCTGTTTCTGCTTGAGGGATGATATTAGAGATGCTTGACAGACCGATCGCCATTAAAAATCCTGCCTATAAAATTTTGTCTATATGATTAAGTTAAAAATTAAGCCAGAAACCGGGTTTCTGCACAGAAACCCGGTTTCTTCTGCGGTTGCCCCCATATTTTTTCCAGGGTTTTCTTTAGCGTTTCGCTAATTTCTTCGCGTTCATCTTCCGCAGACGAATCGATTCCGGGGTCACTTCCAACAGTTCATCAGAACTGATATATTCTAACGCCCGTTCTAAACTCATATCAATCGGCGTTTGTAGCTGAACTAATTCATCGCCACTAGCCGATCGCATATTCGTCAACTGCTTGGTTTTGCAGACATTCAAATCCAAATCTTGAGCACGATTATGTTCGCCCACAATCATGCCTTTATACACCTTAGTACCGGGAGTAATAAAGAAAACTCCGCGATCTTCAGCGTTTTTCAGGGCATAGAAAGTAGCGGTTCCTTCTTCAAAAGCCACAATCACCCCATTGCGGCGGGTTTCCACATCCCCAGATAAAGGACGATAATCCAAGAAGCTATGGTTCATAATCCCTTCCCCACGGGTGATCCGCAGGAATTCACCCCGGAAACCGATTAATCCCCGTGCGGGAATAGCAAATTCTAGCTGAGTCCGACCCCCAGTAATCACCCGCATATCTTGCATTTCCCCTTTGCGCTGTCCCAAGCGTTCGATGCAAGCACCCACCGCCTCTTCGGGGACATCCAGGACTAAACATTCAAACGGTTCGCAAGGCTGACCGCCAATTTCCCGGTAAATCACCTGGGGCTGGGAAACTTGGAATTCATAACCTTCCCGGCGCATGGTTTCAATCAAAATACCCAGGTGCAGTTCCCCACGACCGGACACTAATAATTTATCTGGGGTGTCCGCTTCTTCCACCCGTAGGGCAACGTTGGTTTCCAGTTCCCGCATTAGGCGATCGCGCAACTGACGGGAAGTAACAAAAGTGCCTTCCTGTCCGGCAAACGGGGAATCATTCACCCAGAAAGTCATCTGTAAAGTAGGTTCATCCACCTTAATCAGTGGCAGGGCTTGGGGTTCATTGGGGCAAGTAATAGTTTCGCCAATATTCGCATCGGCAAAACCCGCCACTGCCACCAAATTACCCGCTGAGGATTCCGCAATTTCCACGCGGCTTAACCCTTCAAAGCCCATCAATTTAGTAATTTTGGCCTTAACAATTGACCCATCTTCTTTCACCAAAGCCGCTTGCTGCCCAGCTTTGATGGTGCCATTGTGAATCCGACCAATCACGATCCGACCGATATATTCGGAATAATCCAAAGTGGTCACTTGTAATTGCAGGGGTTTCGTAGGATCGCCGACCGGGGCTGGGACATGGGCGAGGATTTCCTCAAATAGTGGCTGCATATCCACCCCTTCTTCTTCCAGGTTTTTCTTGGCATATCCATCTAGACCGGAAGCAAATAAATAGGGGAATTCGCACTGATCGTCGTCGGCGCCGAGTTCCAAAAACAGGTCTAAAACCTTATCCACTGCCCCATGAGGTTCAGCGCGAGGGCGGTCAATTTTGTTCACCACCACAATAGGGCGAAGTCCTTTTTCTAAGGCTTTTTTCAGCACAAACCGAGTTTGTGGCATCGGCCCTTCGTTAGCATCAACAATTAGCAAACAACCATCGACCATGCCGAGCACCCGTTCCACTTCACCGCCAAAGTCAGCGTGACCGGGGGTATCCACAATATTAATTAAGGTGTCTTTGTAGCGAACGGCGGTATTTTTGGAGAGAATCGTAATCCCCCGTTCCCGTTCCAGGGGGTTGGAGTCCATGACGCAATCAGGGACGTCTTCCCCTTCACGAAAAATACCAGATTGTTTCAGGAGGGCATCCACCAGAGTGGTTTTGCCGTGATCGACGTGGGCAATGATAGCGACGTTGCGAATGGGAAGACTCATAACTTGCGTCTAGGATAAACGTGATATTAGTTTGTATTCAGCAGAATTTATGAATAATTGTAACAGATCAAGTTGGTAATTTAACCAGATCAATCCTGAGAAATCAGATTTTTTGGTTAAATTTCAGTTTTCTGTCTCGGGGCTGACTTGGTACTCAAGTGAGACGGTTGACCAAGAAACCCTGTTTCTCAAAGATACCTTAGCTAGAATGATATGGCAGAAGCACAACCAAGAGATATTCAACTTTACATCACCCCTGCGGGAAAGATTCCTTTTTCCAAGTGGTTTGATTCTCTCCAAGACGAAAAAGCCAAAACTACGATCGATAGACAAGAAAGCTAGACAAGAAAGCTAGACAAGAAAGCTTTTACACCAGACTGAGTAAACCACACCCGTCGGGGATTAAAATCCCCGCCTCATAGCGCAAGTCGGTTAAAACCGACTAATTATGCTTGTATTTATCAGAATTTCAGTCGGTTTTAACCGACTTTAGCTATTAGCCAGGGAATTCATTCCCTGGCGGTTAATGTGGTTAATGTGGTTAATGTGGTTAATAGACCTCTTGCAAAATTCCTAAAAGCCCCCCTTAAAAAGGGGGGTTGGGGGGGTCGAAATATTTATTTTGCAAGAGGTCTAATGTGGTTTTTTAATCTAAAAACCGCTGTAAAAAGGGGGCTATTTAGAATATCGGAGTTAAAACTATGAATAAATCTGTATCTTATGATGATTTTTTGATGGCCAAGTTAAAAGATCGCAACTATGCCGTTGGCTATGTGGAAACTCATTTAGAATTAGAAAAAGACGAAGCACCCGACCAGGCACTATTGGCTTTGGCCCTCAAAGATGTTGCTCAAGCATTGGCAGGCGATCGCCTCACCCCAGAAGAAGTTAAAATTCACCTAGAAAAGCTGGAACGATTGCTATCTAATGGTGGCAGTGAGGTGATTTATAATTTAGCTGAATGGCTGCAAGTTGTGGGATTAAAATTAACCGTTAAAGTTGATAATGAACCGGAAAAAATAGATTACCCGGTTACTGACAATGTAGTTACTGAAAATGTCGCAGAAGAATTGGTCAAAACTTAGCTTACAGGGCTTTTCAGATAGATAAACCACATTAACCGCCAGGGAATTAAATCCCGACTGTAGGGGTCAACGGCCGTTGACCCCTACAGTCGGTTAAAACTGACTAAAATTCTTTACGGGTCAAGGGCTGTTATAGGGGCCAACGGTCGTTGACCCCTACCAAGCATGATTAGTCGGTTAAAACCGACTTGCGCTATGAGGCGGGGATTTTAATCCCCGACGGGTGTGGTTTACTTTTTAAGGGGGGGTTGGGAGGATCGATCGCTTATTTTGCCAGATATTTTGCCAGAATTGTCTAATAGCCGATCGCCTCTTGCTGACGACTAACTGCGGATACAGGCGATCGCCAAGTTTCTTGCCAAGGTTCGCCCCCAGTTTCTAGCCCTGCCAAACTACTATTTGCCTGTAAAATAGGCGGAGAATTGGGGGAATTTTTTTCCCATAATCGCAATCTTAAATCACCTTGGGTCGTATCGCGACAACGGAACTGTAAACCATCAACTGTGGGGACTCTGACCAGGGTTCCTGACTGATTCGTCATCCCCTCTAATTCCACTGAATAGTAATCATTAGTTGCGGTCATCCACCAATAACCCCAAGGGGCAACTTCCCAGCTTACTTCTGCATTCCACGGGGCAAATTCATAGAATTTATTTTGATAGTGAATGCCAATGGCTGCTACGGACTCCAGCCACCATAATGCTTGACGTTTTCCCCCGGCAGCAGTTAAAGCTAAATCCGGGTATTTATTAAAGGAATTGCAATGAATCCAAAACCATTTAGAGGGGAAAGAACCGCCCCAATTTTTCTCACTATAAGCGGGGACATGATTAAACTCATAACGCTGGTTATTCCAGGAAATCCAACCTGTAGCCAAACCATGCGCCATTAAAACTTGCCATCCCGGTTCAAAAATCGGCAAAAACGATAAAATTCCCCCGGTTGATAGCTGCCCTCTGGTATCATCGCCCCAGCCATAAACCGGCTGAATTTGATATTCCCAGCAACACCATTGTTTAGTTCTGGGGTCTTGTAATTTGCCCTGATGCCAAGTAGCAGTAACTTGATACCCTTCGGCAAGGGTGGCATTAAATTCCTCCGGGTTTAAATATCTGGGTTTAATATAGTTATTAGAGTTATTCGCCGATGCATTAACTTTTCCCCAATGACCTAAAGCCAAAGATTGGGAGTCAGCCCAAAAAGTTTTTACATTGGGAAAAGTTCGGCAAAAATATTGTTCATTAGCCCCCAAAATTTGGGCGCAACCACCAGCATTTGCGGTTCCCCCAGCGGGGTCATCAATGGAATACATGAAGGCAAAACTTTGGCGATGTTCTGGCAAAGTCACGCGAAAATACCAGCCTTCAAAAAAACGGCGATCGCTGCCATCCCAGTGATAGCCACTATGGGGAGTTTGTAGGAAATTTTTCCGTTGAAAAGTTGAAGTAATTGGAGACAAAGACATCCTCCCTAAGTTCTTGATTTGAGTAAATTAATAATATGCAAACTGTTTGATATTTTAATTTATCATATTTTACGTTTTAAATCACAATAGTCTCTGTATTATTTGCTATGATTTGCACAATAGTATTTGCACAGTAGTATTTACACAAAAGATACAGCACTTTTCTATATTATGAGGTACATTATGAGGTTTTGATTCCCCCCGTCCCCCGTCCCCCGTCTGCACGGGGGCAGGCTGCATGGGGGCAGGCTTCGCGCTGGCGTTGCTACAAATACGCAAATACTGCATCTACCGCCTTATCGAGATTAAAATCATACTGGTGGAGTTCTTTTTTGATAGCGTTCTTGATTTTTTTGCCACCAATGCTCAATTGGATTTAAGTCAGGAGAATATTGGGGAACGCGGTTCGGAGGAGAGAGAAGAGAGAAGAGAGAAGAGAGAAGAGAGAAGAGAGAAGAGAGAAGAGAGAAGAGAGAGTTTTCCTCTTTCATAATTCACCTCTTTCATTAGCATCCTGTTGTCTGTAGCAGTAGTTGCCTGTTGCCTGTTCCCTTTGGTAAAAATAATAATTCACAACCCGCATTCTCAATTAATTATCTGACTTTTTTCCTTGATGGAACCGGGCATTATGCCTAATTATGACTTGACCTTTTTTGAGATTGAGTAATAACACTTGTTCTAGCCTTTGTCTCAATTACCTGAGATGTAGAATATCCTTCATACACCATTGGTGCCAAAAACTCTTTTTGACATAAAGCCCCCAATGCGGATTTATTGATTTTATGAACGCTGAACCCGCAATTTATTATCAACCTCTAAACTTAATTCTAAAGTTTGTCCAGCCATCTCTGATAGATTGACATAATTATCAAAAATCCACCGATTTAAAGGTCGTTCTACCAAACTTTCTAGCAAAGTTTTAATTCTCCGACCGCCAAACAGCAAATTATCTCCGGCTTGCATAGAATCAGTTAACCCGGTTAAAATCGAGGCATCAAATTTCAGGGATAACCGATATTTTTCTTGGGATGATGCTTGCAATTGTCCCAAAAACTTCTGACCAATTTGCGTGACAAATTGCGATCGCAACAAGTCGAACACGACAATATTATCCCCTAAGCGGTTCAGTAATTCGGCTCGACCAATTCGGCTGGAAAAATACCAGCTTACTTCCTCACGAAAATGCTGGTTAACTTGGTCATAAGTGTACTGACTCGTTCCTTCATGCTGTACTTGATTCATAATTCCGGGACGAATTAGCGCCCCGGTTTGCGGGTCGGTTAAATCTGAAGCCCCGATATTGCTAGTAAAAATAATTACCGTTTGATTGAAATAAGCCGTCTGCCCTTTACCATCAGTTAAGCGACCATCTTCGAGAACTTGCAGAAACTTGTCCAATACCTTTGGATGTGCTTTTTCAATCTCATCAAATAACAGAATGCTATAGGGATTGGCTAAAACGCGGTTGGTCAATTGTCCCCCTTCTTCATAGCCCACAAAACCCGGAGGAGAACCGGCCAACTTTTCCGCAGCGTGTTCCTCTTTATATTCACTCATATCAAATCGGGCGAAAGCTTCCTCGTCTCCAAAAATCAGACGACTGAGAGATTTGGCTAACTCCGTTTTGCCCACCCCGGTCGGACCGACAAAGAAAAAGACGCCTTTTGGTTTACTGTTGCGTCCGCGAACTTGGCTGAGGCTGATGCCCACCTTCGCTGTGGTCAGCATATCCGTCACCGCTTGAATTGCCCGAGGTTGTCCGATGACTTCTTGGGACAAAGTTTCCGCAGCCCGAGACACTTTTTCCCGGCTGAGTTGTTCAAAGGGTTCGTCTCGCTGTCCGAATTTATAGAAGTCCACTAAGCGCATAGCGTCTCGTTGATTCAAAGGCAGACGGTTTTGAATTGACGTCAGACGCAGGGCTTCTAAGTCCATCGTTTTAAACCCGTCGGTGAGGTCGGCGAATTCTTCGGCGACTTGTTCGAGTTCCGAGGCTTGGTTTGGGTTAGCCGATCGCGCATTTAGCCGATCGCCCTCATAGAAATTTGCCCCAAAGCGCAAAGCAAAATATTTTCGTTCGGCTTTGTTGGGATAGGTGGCTTGGACTAAATTGACATAAGGATTGTTGTTGTAGAACCAGACGGGAACTCGTTTCAAGTCGCTGGCCAAAATTATCACCGTATTGCGGTAGCCTCGAAGTGTTCCTGCTTGGATCGTCGCCGCTTCTAAAGTGCAGCGTTGCAGCAAAATCAGCGCGTTGCGTTCTTCCGTAGCATAGCGATCGGGGTCAGCAGTGAGCATATCTCCCAAATCGATGACTGCGGCGATCGCGGTTTCGGTTTGGCAGAGGACAGAACGCAATTGTCCAAAAGCTTCTTCTGGGGGAATGCGGCGATTTAGTTGAGCATTGCCACGTTGTTGCAGAACGGCCCCTGGGTTGCCGCGAGGTGGTGCAGCCACAGGATTACCATTAGGAGCAGGATTACCATTAGGAGCAGGATTAGCATTAGGAGGTTGCAGGTCTGGGGCTGCCCCATGACGATGGCGGAGTTGTTCCTGAGAAATCCGCTGGAACTCTTGCTGCATCTGCGGTTCGGCAAAGGTGAACCCATCAATACTGTCATAGCGGAGGATCAGGTTAAAGTCGAGTTCTTGGAAATAGCTGCTCAGAAAGTCCTGAATAGACAGATAGTTTCCCCGCCATACTAAGGGGTCGTGAATATCACCGTAAAGGAGAATATGACTGCGGCGGTGTAGTTGTTTGTCAAAGTCAGAAATCCAACGAGCGGAAATTAGCGGAAAGTTCATGGTGGTGTCCTCGAAACTAGGGGTGTAGGGGCGCAATGCTTGCGCCCTGCAATGCTTGCGCCCTGCAATGCTTGCGCCCTGCAATGCTTGCGCCCGCTTGGTGTATTCAGATTCACGCAGTCCGCGATCGCGAACCCTGACTACGGGGGAGGCTATCCGCTTGGTGAATATTCCGGTTAGGGTCCTTTCCCTCCCATTGCAACTCGCCCATTTGTACCCCAAACTCCGTCTCCAGAATTTTGCCCATTTCATTCAGCACCGCTTCGGCTTCATCGCAGGTTGCCGCCGAACCCCCACCCACAGCCGCTTCCGTACTCTTGCTATAGCCCTCCACATCGTAGAAAACTTCCCCTTCCACGGGAATGCTAACGCTAATACCTTTCCCCGCATAGGTGGCCGCGCCCAAAATTACCGCACTGGCAGGGTTATCGGGATGTTCCGCTTGGCGGGCGAGAATGCTAAAACCCAGAGACTCTAAGCTTTGGGCGATACTATCGGCAATGTAGTCCCGTTGGTCTGCTTTAAGTTGGGCGGCGTTGGCAGTTTTAATCGTATTTTGGCTTTGCTGTTGGCAAGTGGCCAGAATTTCACCCACTACCTCGAACTGTTCCGAGGTAATCGCTTGTGTTGCCGCCGCGATTTGACTTTCCAGTTGCGCGACTTCTTGGGGCTGCCACCGCATCACTACCGGGTCTGCTTGCAGTCCGGCAATCAGGGCTTGCAAGTCTCCTAACTGTTGTTCTGCTTGGGCTTGGCGTCGTTGCCACTCAGCGCGGCGTTCGGTCACTCGTTGGCGATGTTGTGCCAGGGCTTGTTCTGCCGCTTGCAGGGGTTGTCGGACGGCGATCGGGTTGCCAGTTTGGATGAATTGCTTGACATTTTGCAGTTTTTGTGCTATATCAGCTTCAGACTGGGGGGCAAACTTAGCCCCATCGGGAATTTGCGTTAATTGCCGTTGCAACTCTTCCAGGGCAAACTGTTGCCGGTCCAGTTCCGCTTGGCGCTTTTTCTCCTCATCATCGCGCCGTTTTTGGGCAATATGACCCTGCATTTCCTGTTGCAATTGTTCCAGATGCTGAGAAATTTCTTGTAAAGTCGGTTCGGACTGGGCTGTTTGGATCTTTTGCTGATGCTGTTGCAGTTGTTGTTGCAGAGTTTGGGCTGCCTTGGGATACAGGTTAGCTTGTTGTTGGGACAATTCAGCCTGAAACTTTTGCGCCTGTTCCCGCACTTTAGTCCGACGATTTTCTAGGCGACGTTGCTTTTCCCGGGCTGCCGCTTCTTGGCGGCGCCGTTCTTCTTCTGCTGCCCGTTCTCGGCGATCGCGTTCCAGTTTTTCTTGGCGTTGGCGGTCTAGTTCCGCACTGGAATATTTAGGGCTACCACTCATGGGAGTTTCTCCTTATATATAAGTTGATGCAGAAACCCGGTTTCTAGGGTTATCTCCAGACTAAGGTTGGTTGGGGAAAAACTCCATAGGAGAAGAATGTCAGGAATATGGAATTTACATGGAATTTGATAGGATAGTAATTAGCTCAAAGTCATGGCAAAAATGCGATCGCCGGAGCATATTGGCTAAAACATGAAAAAAATCAGGTAAGTAGACTGGCAGAAATAAATGCACCGCAGACCCCATTAGAAGAAAAACTGTCATTCCCGCGCAGGCGGGAATCCACAGCCTATCGGCGGGGAACGAAAAGAGCAATTAATTATGTTCACCTACTTATAATTACGGAGAAAATTAACAATGAATTTAGAGCAAGCCGTTTTAGATAAGTTGCAGACATTGCCCCCAGATAAGCAACAAGAAGTTTTAGATTTTGCTGAGTTTCTTCAACAAAAAATCATTCCTAAAAAACCTCGGAAAAGTGTTAAAGGAATGTGGAATAATTTAGATATCAATATTACGGAAGCAGATATCGCCCAAGCTAGAAAGGAAATGTGGGGAAATTTTCCCAGAGAGGATTTTTAATGACAGCCGTTGTCGCTGACACTCATACAATTATCTGGTAAGTAGGTGAACATAATTAATTGCACTTTTCGTTCCCCGCCGATAGGCTGTGGATTCCCGCCTTCGCGGGAATGACAGTTTTTTTCTCATTGGGTCTGTGGTGCATTTATTTCTGCCCACCTACTTATTTGCGCGATCATACTCGATTATCGCCAGCCGCTATGAATGCTTTAGATACTGCATCTACAGGAGGATATCTGATTTATGTATCAGCGATTTCTGTGGTAGAAGTAGGCTATCTAGTGGAAAGATATCGATTGCCAGAAGAGGCATTTGGGCAACTAATTCAGGCTTTATCCGATGCGGAGACTGAATTAGAAATAGCCCCTTTAAATTTAATAACAGCACAAACTTTGCGTCAGATTCCCCGCCATCTAGTGCCAGATATGCCTGATAGGATTATTGCCGCCACTGCGTTATCTTTGAATCTTCCCTTAGTCACTCGCGACGCGCAAATTCAATCCTTAACTAATATTCAGACAATTTGGTAAGTAGGATGGGCAAGATTCCATTCTCGTTCCCAGGCTGGAGCCTGGGAACGAGGAAAAATATTAAATGTAGGGGCGTTCTCGCATTCGCCCCTACAATATCTGGTGATTTGGCATCTGTAGGGGCGCAATGCTTGCGCCCAAATTAACCTCGAAATCGTAGCAATAATTTTTGATGCTTGGTATAACTTGGTAAGTAGGTGAACATAATTAATTGCACTTTTCGTTCCCCGCCGATAGGCTGTGGATTCCCGCCTGCGCGGGAATGACAGTTTTTCTCCCGATCTGGTCTGTGGTGCATTTATTTCTGCCCACCTACTTATAACCAGCCCTCGCGAGGCAGAGCCTCTCGACTGGCATTCCCAGGCTGGAGCCTGGGAACGAGGAAAACGAACGAGGAAAACGAGGAAAAATATTAAATGTAGGGGCGTTCTCGCATTCGCCCCTACGCTTGGGCGCGGGTCAGATCGTGGTTCAGTAAGAAAGAAAACCGCTGTAAGGCTTTGATTCATTTGCCCACCCTACGATCTTAATTTCCATGCAGTTACCATAAGACTGGCATCTTCCTGTCATTCCGCCACTGCTGACAAAATGCCAGACTACGAATAGCAACATTTAAAACATCTTTCAGGCTTATGACACCGCAAACCACCTTACGCATTTTTCGTCGAGAAGCCCCCGTGGGAGTATTGGGACCCGGACAACGAGCGGTTATCTGGGTTCAAGGCTGTGCTTTCGCTTGTCCCGGTTGTATCGTTCCCGAATCTTGGGATCATAACGGTGGCGAAGAAATTACCCTAGGGGAACTGGCTGACTGGGTATTGGGGCAACCGCACATCGAAGGCATTACCTTATCTGGGGGCGAACCGACGATCCAAGCAGGGGCTTTAACTCAGTTAATCGATCTGATTCGCCAGGAACGGGATTTAGGAGTAATGTGCTATACGGGATATCGACTGGAAGCACTTCAACAACAGGGAACCAACTCCCAAAGACAATTGTTGCAAAAAATTGATTTACTGGTAGATGGGACATATATTCAGTCCCAACACGATGACCTATTGTGGCGGGGTTCTCGGAATCAGCGTTTGCTCTGCTTGACCCCACGGTATCGAGTCACGGTGGCAGAACGTTTGGCGGCTGGGGATAACTCAGCGGGACTCACCTTTGTGTCTGGAAGCAATGGGGAGGTTTATTTTACTGGCGTGCCGGGGATGCCTCAATTTCGCCAACAGTTCGAGGCACAAATGCAAAAACGCGGAATTATCATTCGGGTTTAGAGAAATGAATCAAGCTGAACTGCTATACAAAATGCTCGTAGGACAGGTAATCAAAGACCTGTACCATTTAAGAAAAGTGCTCGGCGCTGGGGGCTTTGGGGGCGTTTTTCTGGCCGATGAAGTAGTCCGAGACCGGCTGCTGCGAGAATTGGCGATTAAATTGATTGCCGATAATACCAACGAGCAACTCGAGGAATTGATCGAAGCGACTCGTTTAGACCATCCTAATTTAATCCGCTCTTATGCAGCAGGAGATTGCCAGTTAAATGGGATTGACTTTCTTTATTTAGTGATGGAAAAAGCCGAATATTCCCTAGAGAAGCGCCTAGAACAGGGCAAGCTGTCCGTGGCCGATACGAAAAAATTGGCTGGGGATGTGGCGGCGGGGTTGGTTTACCTGCACGGTCAAAATAAAGTGCATCGGGATTTGAAGCCGGGAAATGTTCTCTGGCTGAACAATACCTGGAAATTGTCTGATTTTGGTTTAGTGCGGAGTTTGGGCAGTCAGAGTTATGCCCAAACTGCCAACCCTAGTGGCACCATTGCCTATACGCCCCCGGAAGCATTCGGCGATCGAGGTAAGATTTCTACGGCTTGGGATGTTTGGTCTCTGGGAATTATGGTGGTGAATGCGGTTAGCGGACAAGTTCCTTATAGTTTTGACGGAAAAACTCAGTTGCTCAAGCAGGTGATGACTGGTAATTTAGTTTTGCCAAATAATATTCCCTCAGAGTTAGAGTCAATTGTCCGGGGCTGTTTGCAAGAGGACAGACGGCAACGGTGGACGGCTGAACGGGTACTAGAGGCGCTGAAACCACCTGTCATTCCCGCCTGCGCGGGAATCCATCCTCCTGTCATTCCCGCGCAGGCGGGAATCCATCCTCCTGTCATTCCCGCGCAGGCGGGAATCCACCCACCTGTCATTTCTCCGGTTATTCCCGCGCTGGAAATCCTCAAAGGGCGGGAAGACTGGAAAACATTCTCTTACGCTGTAGTAAAACTCGACCCCCAAGGCAATATCAGCAGCCGCAACCAGGGCAGCAACCAAGGCTATATCGAACTTATCAACGGCGTGGAGTTTCCCTTGCTGAGAATTCCCTCTGGCAGCTTCCTGATGGGTTCCCCGCACACAGAAGCAGGACGAACGAAGGCTGAAAGTCCGCAACATCGAGTCAGTATCGCGGAATTTTGCCTGGGGCAAACTCAAGTTACCCAGGCTCAATGGCGGGTGGTGGCTAATTTGCCGAAAATTCACCGCGACCTCGACCCCGACCCGTCAGACTTCAAAGGGGACAACCGCCCCGTAGAGTGTGTTACTTGGTACGACTGTATCGAATTCTGTGCGCGGTTGAGTCAGAAAACAGGGAAAAACTACCGTCTGCCCAGCGAGGCAGAATGGGAATATGCCTGTCGTGCTGGCACCACTACCCCCTTTCATTTTGGGGAAACTATTTCGGCAGAAGTGGCTAACTACGACGGCAACCATACTTACGGCAGGGGTCAGAAAGGGGTTCGTCTGGGAGAGACCATTCCGGTGGGTAGCCTGAATGCGGCGAATGCTTGGGGTTTGCACGATATGCATGGGAATGTGTGGGAATGGTGTTTAGATGATTGGCATGACAGCTATACTGGCGCCCCGACTGACGGTCGCCCCTGGCTAGATACTAATGATAATGATTCTCAAAATATTTTTAACTTAATTATTTTTTCAAGCATTTTTGTTAAAAATAAGAATGATAATGATTATCATTTTGAGAATTGGCAAAATTTACTGAAAAAATTTCTGGAACATAAAAAAAATAAGCTGTTGCGCGGTGGGGACTGGAACCTCGTTCCGAGGTACTGCCGTTCGGCGGCTCGGTACTGCAGCAGTCCCGGCGGTCGGGGCTACCTCGTTGGGTTTCGTATTGCCGTCTCCCTGCCGAGAACTTAATTTCTCTTTACTCTTTTTCCCTCTTTCCCTCTTGGCGCGAAGCGCCTTTTTTTTTGAGCTTTTTGGTTATAGCAGTCCTATTTCAATCGTAATATTTTTGTAGGGGCAATCCCCCCGTGGTTGCCCCGGAGCGTCCAGGGGCAGCCACCGCCAAAGGAATTGCCCCTACAAAATTTTTCGCATCACTTTAGGATTGCTATATATAGCGGTTATTATCTGGATGAAGTACAGAGGTTTTCTGGATTCCCGCATTCGCGGGAATGACAGGTTTTTTTGTACTTCATAATACCATTTACAAAAATTAATGCAACAGTAGGGACACGGGGCGACCACGGGGGGATCGCCCCTACAATTACCACAACCAATTTAGGATTGCTATATATAGCGGTTATTACCTGGATGAAGTACAGAGGTTTTCTGGATTCCCGCATTCGCGGGAATGACAGGTTTTTTTGTACTTCATAATACCATTTACAAAAATTAATGCAACAGTAGGGACACGGGGCGACCACGGGGGGATCGCCCCTACAATTACCACAACCAATTTAGGATTGCTATAAAATCCTTAAATTATTGCCAAATCTAAAAAATTTGCCCACCTAATTACCATTCAGATTGAATTTTTAATAAATAACCCATACGTCGGATAGTGACTAATGCTGCTTCTGCATCATTTATATTACTATATTCTTCTAATAATTTACGAATATCGCGGGCTAATCCATTGACTTCTAAAGCAGTGCGTCCTTCCGCGTCTGGCCCGTTGCCCCAAACCGCAGAAATCAGTGCTTGATATTCACAAACAATGGGTTCTCCTTGATTATCTAAATTTTTTTGTGCCATATATCGCAGCATGGCATTTACTTGGGGACGGCAGGGAATTGCAGTGCGTTCTGTGCCAATTTGATGATACAAGGTAGCTTGAGAGATTTTGTAAATAAATCTGCTGATTTCTAATGGCTTTTTCGGTAATTCCGATAATTCTGCTAATTCTGCCGATGATTTTACGATCTTAGTTTTATATTTGTTGGTGGCATTGGGGTCGAAAAATGTGATTTTCCAATGGTGAATTAAAATCGCTGATTCCGGTTTCAGGGCGATGGTTTTTTGGTGAATGTTTTCTTGGTTTTCGCCCCATTGCACGATGGTGCCATTGGTGCTATTATCAGTTAATAACCATTGTCCCGCTTCTCGATATAAAATACAGTGCTTGATGCGGGTAATGAGACTATTTGGATCTTCGGATAAAGATATGTCATTATCAGAAAGTCGGCCAATGGTGTAGTGGGTGTCACGGAGTTCGAGTTTTTTTTCTTCGCCACTGGGGGATTGAATGATCAGATAGGGAATTAAGTCTGCCATTGTGGTTGGACGGGCACGTCGGGGCTAGGATTTTTTTCCCTATTTTATCAGTAAGCCCCCCCTTAGTAAGGGGGGGTTGGGGGGGTTTTTTCGGGTTTTTCTGACACGAGGCAGAGCCTCTAGAGGGGCATTCCCAGTCAGAGCCTGGGAACGAGAGATAACGAAGGACACGGCTGGATCGAAACCACAGAGACACAGAGGACACAAAGAGAGATTTTGGGGAGATTTTGGAGAGATTTTGTCGATCGAGAATGTTTTAAGAAGGGAACAAGGATATGGCAGGAGGACAGGGCAGTGCTAATAGCGCAAATGCTTTGCCCCTACAGATATTTATAATTTATTCGCGGAGAGCGGGCCCGCGCATTCCGGCAGTTTATTTAATATTTCAAGCAGTAGGGGCGAATGGCCATTCGCCCCTACAAGGGCGAATGGCCATTCGCCCCTACAAAAATATTACGATTGAAATAGGATTGCTATAGTTAAGAAAGTTGAGAGTTGGGTTGAAGCTGAATGATTAAGGCGGTAATGTTGTCTTTGCCTCCTTGGTCTAAGGCCCGATCGCGTAAGGCGGTGATTAACTGTTCGGGATTGCTGATATTTTCAGTGATTAAATGTTGCATTTCTGAGTCGGAAATATGCCCATGTAAACCATCGCTAGATAATAGAATAATATCGTTTGGTTGTAGCGGCAAAAACGGTGATGGTTGTTGGCCAAATTTAGGGTCGATTGAAAATTGTCCGGTGCCTTCTTTGCCACCTAAACAAGAACTAAGGAGCGATCGCATAGGATGATTTTCCACTTGTTCGGGAGTTATTTTACCGACTTCGAGTAAAATCCGCACGATGGAATGGTCGGCGGTTTTGTAGAGGTGCTGCGGTTCTCTAAAGTGATAAAGTCTACTATCTCCGGCATAAAGATGAACGCATTCTTCAGGGGTAATGATGGCAGCAACTACGGTGGTTCCCATGCCGATCAGTTGGAAACTTTGACTGCCTTCTAAGCGAATTTTTTCGTCAGCCTGGTAAAATTTTTCGATTAATTTATGATATAATATGTCTGATAGACTTGCGGAGGTTTCTGACAAATTTTCGTTTGATTGTTCCAGTAAAGTATTACTATTATTACTAGGTTTAGCCAAGGGTTCGCCTAACAGTTCTCGAAAGGTTTCAATGGCTAATTCAGCGGCTCGTTTTCCGCCACGACCTCCCCCCATGCCATCAGCAACTACGGCCAAAATTGCTGATTTATCCGGCCAAGGTTCCAGTAAAAAAGCATCTTGGTTTTCGGTACGCACTTTTCCAATATGGGAAACCGAACAGAGAGTAGCCCAGTTAAGTTGGCTAACTTGAATTGGGGCTAATTCAAGGGAATTTATAGAGTTATTTTCAGGGATATTTATAGAGTTATTTTCAGAGTTATTTATCGGTTTATTCACGGTTAATTACCTCAAGTTGAATGTTGCCTAAGCGAATGCGACTGCCAATTTCTAGGGCAACAGGTTCGGAAAATTTTTGATTGGGCGGAACATCTAATTTTTTCTCGTTGATAAATGTTCCGTTGCGACTACCTAAATCGCGAATTTGTAGGCTTCCGTCTTGCCATTGCAATAGGGCATGACGACGCGAAACCATTGGTGGGTTGCCTAGTTCGCAGTCATTGAGATCGATCTCTACCTGGCAGTGGGGCGGGTCGTTCCGTCCGACCAGCGATCGCATTTGCGTTAGGGGAAAAAGCCGATTTTTTTGCGGCCCGTTGAGTACCACTAAGTAAGTGGTTTCGGGAAGGAGTCGTTGCCGTCTGGGAATGGGGTCGAGTCCAAATCCGTCCATCATAGGATTTCTCCAGTTTTGCGGGTATCCCGTAGCAGTGAAGTCATGCGATCGGGGTTCAGTTTTCCTGAATTTTGTAATTCTTGAAGCTGTTGTGCGGCTTGCTGCATTATGTCCGTGCGACCGGATTTGTAAGCGGCAACTTGAATGTTGGTGAGCAGTTCCCCGGTGCGGTTGGGGTCGTGGCTGCTGGGCAGTTCGGTGCTGTTGAGGTTAATTTCCCATCCGAGGCGATCGCGATCGACTTCTTGATTCACGGTCTGAGCTTTTCTATAGGAAGTGGTATATTCGATCGCCGCAGTAGCGCGGACGGGATTCATGTTTGGCCCTTGTAGTTGAACATTGAGCACGGGTTTAGAGGTGCTAGGGTCATTAAAACCCAGAGGAGGGACGTTGACTAGAATCAGAACGTCGGTGGGTTCGGTGGAGGAAAGGGCGGTGAGGATGAGTTCGTTGGGGGCAGTTTCTTCTAAAGGCAGGTATTCGGGACGATAGCGACAGAAGCTTTCCACCTCAGACCCAGCGAGAGGAGTGAGAATTAGTTGCACTGCGTCGAAGGCGATCGCCTGGTAGCTGGATAACCGTTCTTGTAATTGTGGTTCTAAGCTGCTGGGAGTATCAGCGTAAATAAATGCCCCACGACCGCGATCGCTTAATGTCACCAGAAAGTCCGTATTGAAATGTGCGGCATTGCCCAAGCCCACGGTACAAAGATTAATCCCCGAATTGGCGCATTGTCTAGCCATATCAATCAGAGAGTCGGTATTTTCGAGAATCTGTCCTTGATTGTTGGTGGGATGCCCGTCGGTAATTAGGATGGCAACTCTGGCAACTCCGGGTTCTGGAGGTAGGGCTTGTTGCAACCATTTTAGGGCAAGGTCGGTACGGGTGACACCGTTAGCGCGAAGTTGGGCGATCGCTTCTCGTGTCTGAGAGGTATTCCCCGAAGTGGCGTTAATTAAAGGAGAAACATTGGTGGCAAAACTAGCCAGGGAGAGGCGATCGCTCAACCCCCTTAACCCCCCCTTACTAAGGGGGGGCAAGGGGGGGTTCTGCGGATCGCTGTCTCTGAGTTGACGAATCACCATTTCACAAGCCGCTTTAGCCCGTTCCAGTTTTTCCCCGTGCATGGAGGAACTGGTATCGAGGGCGATCGCTAGGTGCAAGGGCATTTTCGGCGCATCTGCGATCGGGGTCATCCGCACCCGCAGAACGTGATTGGTATTCTGAGAACTAATCTTAGCGGGAAGATCCCAGTCAAGTTGAAGGTCAAACATAAGTATCTCGATAATCTAAATAATCTTTTAGCTTGATGCTTCAACCTTACCAACTAGATTGGCTCAGAACTATGGTAAACGCATAGAAATTAGATGGTATTTTCGATCGCTCCCCCGGAGGGGGCAGGGGTGATAGGGGGCAGAGGAGCGGAGGGGCAGAGGGGAGAGTGAATAGTGAATAGTGAAAGGGAGGATGCATAGGAAAGAGGATGCATAGGAAAGAGGAAAGAGGATGCATAGGAAAGAGGATGCATAGGAAAGAGGATGCATAGGAAAGATATTCTCTCCTCTCTTTTCTCTCCTCTCTTTTCTCTCTTGGCCATTCGCCCCTACGACTTTTCACTTTCCCCCGCTCCCCAAAAAGAACTACGCTCTATACATCTTCCGCAAAAATAAAGCGATACAGTTCACTGGCATCTGGTTCGGGACTGGTGGTGGCAAATTCCAGGGAATCATCGATCACCCCTTGAATTCTTTGATCGATCGCCTTCAACTCTTCCTCAGAAGCCAAACCATAAGTAATCAGATGGTCTGCCAATCGCTTAATTGGATCGCGGGCGTGCCAAAATTCTTTTTCTTCTTTCGACCGCATTTCATCGGGGTCAGCCAAAGAGTGACCTCGGAAACGATAAGTCAGGGCTTCAATCAGGGTTGGACCTTCTCCGGCACGAGCACGGGCGATCGCCTCCTTAGCCGCAGCCCGCACTGCCAGCACATCCATCCCATCCACCTCAACACCATGCATCCCAAAAGCGCTGGCTTTCTTATAAATTTCTGGCACAGAGGTAGCGCGTTCGTGGGACATCCCGATCGCCCACTTATTATTTTCCACCACATAAAGAATCGGCAGTTTCCACAACACCGACATATTCAAACATTCAAAAAACTGGCCATTATTGGCAGCCCCATCGCCAAAAAAGCAAGCGGTCACTTGATCCGCATTCTCATCACTCATAGTTTCTCGGCAATATTTGCTGCGAAAAGCCGCCCCCATTGCCACGGGAATACCTTCCGCCACAAACGCATAACCCCCCAGAAGCCGGTGTTCTGCGGAAAACAAGTGCATCGAACCCCCACGACCTTTAGAGCAACCCGTCGCCTTGCCAAACAACTCCGCCATCACTTCCCGGGCTGGAACACCCGCACTCAAAGCATGAACGTGATCGCGATAGGTACTCGACACATAATCTTCATCTCGCCGCATCGCCCGAATAACCCCAGTAGACACGGCTTCTTGGCCATTGTAGAGGTGAACAAAGCCAAACATCTTGCCCCGATAATACATTTCGGCGCATTTATCCTCAAACAACCGCCCCAAGACCATATCTTCATACAACATCAATCCTTCTTCTTTAGTGACTTCTGTTGCGCTGGCCTGATAAACTGGTGCAGTTCGCTCCTGAAACATTTAATTCTCCTACCGATCGCAAATAAAATTTAGACAGGTTTTTTCAACTTATCATCCTCGATCGCCACTACCTTGGCAACAGATCCGATCGGATGACGATTTATGGTTGACGGTCAACGGTCAACGGTTAGCCATGCATCCTCTCTCCTCTCTTCTCTACGAGCGAGAAGGCGTTCACCGATCCTAAGTGGCGAGTCGCTACGATTAATGAATGCGTGTACACTTTTAGCTATGAAGCTAGAGCGTATAATTATCGCACGATAACGGTGCGTTCGGTCAGAAGCCAAAAACAGCTAACTATAAGCTAACTAGATGTTACTCGTGAGCAGGGGGATTAATAGTGCTAGTTCCACTTGATTATTACCGCATTCTCGGTTTACCGATCCAAGCAACCGCTGAACAATTACAACAAGCCCATCGCGATCGCAGCCGACAATATCCGCGTCGAGAATATTCTGATATTGCCATTGATTTACGCAAACAACTCATAGACGAAGCTTATGCTATTCTGAGCGATCCTGAAGAACGCCAAATTTATGATGCCAGCTTCCTAGCTAAAACATACAATGAGATGGAATCCGGCAAGCAATTGGAAGCCAAGCCATCGATCAATCGGACTCAACCGGGAAGCGCTGACTTTGATCCTCATACTCCGAGTATTGGAATAGAACCACAACAACTCGTAGGTGCCTTGCTGATTCTCCAGGAATTAGGAGAATATGAGCTTGTACTCAAACTAGGTCTGCCCCATCTAGGTGCAAATAATGCCAATAACATTAGCCAGAAACCGGGTTTCTATGTAGAAGCCGGTGGGGCAACAGACATTTCTCATAGAAACCCGGTTTCTAAATTTGGCGATCCTCAGCTAGTTGTCCCCGATATTGTGCTGACTTTAGCCCTAGCTTGTTTAGAACTGGGAAGAGAACAATGGCAACAAGGGCAATATCAAAAAGCCGCCACATCTTTAGAAACTGGCCAAGAATTACTCTTGCGTGAAGAATTATTTCCCAGCGTCCGGGGAGAAATTCAAGCAGACCTGTATAAACTGCGGCCTTATCGCATCTTAGAATTATTAGCCCTGCCTGAGTCAAAAGTAAAAGAACGTCGGCATGGCTTGGAACTCCTGCGCGATATGTTAGAAGAACGCCAAGGAATTGATGGCAGCGGCGATGACCGTTCCGGTTTAAATGTCGATGACTTTCTCCGGTTTATCCAACAACTCCGCAGCCACTTAACCGCAGGCGAACAACAAGAATTATTTGAAGCCGAAGCCCGTCGTCCCTCGGCGGTCGCCACCTATCTAGCGGTCTATGCATTAATAGCCCGTGGCTTTGCCAACAGACAACCGGCACTGATTCGCCGTGCTAGTTTAATGTTGACTCATTTAGCCCGCAGGCAAGATGTTCACTTAGAACAAGCAGTCTGTGCTTTATTACTCGGTCAGACCGAGCAAGCGTCTCATGCGTTGGATCTGACCCAAGAACATGATGTGCTGGAGTTTATTAGAGAAAATTCTAAAGATTCTCCCGATTTACTGCCCGGATTATGTTTGTATGGCGAACGCTGGCTGCAATCAGAAGTTTTTCCTTATTTTAGAGATTTGCTCCAAGCTCAAGTCTCTTTAAAGGATTATTTTGCCGATCCCAACTGTCAAGCCTATTTGGAATCCTTGCCGGAGTCTTCAGTGGATGAGGCCAATCAATGGATGGTTGTGCCACCGCCAAAATCTCCGATTACTGTAGGATTGCCCCAACCCGCAGCTTATCGGGAACCGACTTTGACCATGCCATCTCTAAGCGAACGGATGGCAGAATCTAATGCTACTAATGCTACATCGGGGCAGTCTCCGAGTAACGGAATTATTGCCGGGTCAAGTAGTCAGAGTCCTCGGGGGTCTGTAACTTCTGGCGGCACAACCCCTACCACAATCTCTAGTCCCTTGCCGAGTGCGATTAGAAATCCGAGCCCTTCAAAGGTTCCGGTTTCCACCCCTTCCCCAAGCTTACCCGCTGACAGAAGTAGTCGGCCAATTTCTAGACCGCTGGAAACTACTGGCAACATCAGAAACCGGGTTGCGTCCGCCGATACCTTTAGAAGCAACTCGGTGTCTGGGGAGACCAGATCCGAAGATAAGTCTCGTTTGCCCATAGCAGCCCGGGTAGGAACCCCCCCTTATCCCCCCCAGAGTAGTGGGACTTCACCTCGCAGTGCCGCCAAATCCTCGAAAAAAAGCTCCGAAGCCCTGATGATTAAAGGGCTGAAGGTTGAACGGCTGGTTTTAGTCGGGGCTGTAGGTCTGGTGGGAATTTGGCTGTTTTGGAGTTTGCTCAGAGCGATCTTTTTCTCTGGTCCAACCCTCAAAGGGGAACAACTCCAGATTTACTTAAGTGATGTTAACTTGGCCGACAAATCGGCAGTCATCCCGATTCCCGATCCCCAAAAATCTGCCGCCCCGTCAGGCAATACGGAGTTAAATCAGCAACAGGCGACTCAGGTGATTCAGCAATGGTTTGCCCTGAAATCACAAGCCCTCGGTCCACAGCATCAATTTGAGCAACTCAATACGATTTTGCTCGATCCGGCTTTGTCTAGTTGGCGAGAAACAGCCCAGTTGGCCAAACAGCAAAATTGGTACTGGGAGTATCAGCAGCATCAGCTTAATGTTAGACAAATTGAAGTGAATAAAACCGATCCGAATCAAGCTACGGTGGAAGTAGATGTGACTGAAGTGGGTAAATTATATGAAGGCGGTCAGTTTGTTAGAGATGGAAATGAACAGTTGCGGGTTCGGTATGAATTAGTTCGCGATAAAAATAATGGTCAATGGCGACTGCGTAATTGGGAGATTTTACAATAGAGAAGATTTCTTAAGCATTGCCTGGTTTTTTGTCTGTTTATAGGATTTTTCGATTAGTTTTAACAGGACTTTCATGGCGATGCTGAAATGATTTCTGAGATTCAGCCTTGATGTAGGGGCTTTCGCCTTCGGGCAATAATTTAACAAGTGTTAACCCCCAAATTTAATATCCGAATGCGCGGGTTCGTACTTGGTGTTTATTTGATGCCAAAGCGGGTATCTGGATTATTTTGAGGGAGTTTGTTGGCGACGCCGGCCGGAGTTTTCTGGCGGCTAGGGGCGATCGCCATTTTTTCCTGCCTAATTTCACGACCTCATTTCATCGGCTTTTGCCCAGGTAGATCCCTCAAATGTCTGTTGTTTAGGATACTATGGCTTAATTTGTTATGAAAATATGACATTTTGGCCTTCTAGAACCGTGCTTGACGGGCTTTATGTCAAGAAAAATTAACCAAATGATCCCCGATCTGCCTATGAATCCGTAAATCTACTTGGAATGAACTTGTCACCCCCTTGATCGAATAGAAAATTTTTTGCAATATTTACTTAGTAAAGCGATCCCGATGATCCCAAAGAAAGAGTGTATTGAATGTAACAAAATGTGAATCGATAAAATTTCCCATAAGTTTTATAAATGGAGGTGATAAGAATGCAGGTGGTGAGAAAGGAATTGATCGGGTTAAGTGATTAGATGGTGAAAAAATTAGATAAGCTCCCTTTGCAGGTAAAAAGATTTTTTCAGCTTAGGCAAATAATTGCTACCTGCATTCCCACCAATTTTCTGTGATGAGAAAACAGGAGTTCATGCGATCGCTCTTTAAGAATCAATGGATTAGTAATTAGGACAAAATCGTCAAATATCGTCAATCTCTATGTCGATCATTACACCGAATTGTTGATTACTAAAACCCCTAGGAAATATACGGGATCGTGATCGGATCAAGGTAGGCTTTTATGGGTTGCCGCGATCGCACCAATTTCATATGCACTGACTTGGTGTTCAAACCAGTCGCAACCAAATAGCCATCAAAGTTATCGGAGGCCAGATTAATGGCAAAAGAACGCCCACCGCTCGAAGAGATGACATTGCGGCAACTGCGTAAAGTTGCTAGTGCATTAGGCATCTCTCGCTACAGCCGGATGCGGAAAGCGCAACTGCTGTCAGCAATTCAAGACAAACAAAAAACGAAAGTTTCTCAAAATCCATATACGCAATTGGAGGCGCAAGAAGAAGTGGAAGCAGCAAAATTTGAATTAGGTCAAGACGATCGCACTGGTGGCACTCTTGCTTCTGTGGATGAAGAACTCAGCGATCTGCCCGGTGGCTATGGTGAAAGCCGGATTGTGTTAATGCCCCGTGACCCCCAATGGGCTTATGCTTACTGGGATGTCACCAACGAGCATAAACAAGAAATGCGCCGCAAAGGGGGTCAACAACTGGCTCTCCGCATCTACGATGTCACTGATGTGAACCTGGAATACGAAAGCCCTCACAGCATTCAGGAATATCCCTGTGATGAATTGGCTCGCGAATGGTATATGCCAATTCCCGTAAGCGATCGCGACTATGTGATTGACATTGGCTATCGTTGCGCCGATGGTCGCTGGCTGATTCTGGCTCGTTCGGCTGAAGTTCATATTCCTCCTGTCTATCCTTCTGACTGGATTGAAGACCACTTCATCACCGTAGACTGGGAAGAAGACCTGCGGAGCAAGACCTTATTTACTCTGGTTCCCCCCAGCAAGAAGGTCTACGCCGAGAACCCCATCTACGACCAAATCTTCGACATGGCTCAAGGGGTGGAAGCCCAGCGGGTCGCAGGTTCTCTGTTTGGTTCCATGCAGCACGTCCCCGGCTCTCACGTCCCCGGTTCCATCCCCTCCATCGAAACCGTCAGTTCCTACGTCTTCCCCTCTGGAGTTGGGATGTGGGCAGTTCCCACCATGTCTGGTCTAACCATGTCTGGTGTCGGGATGTCTGGTGTGGGCTTCTCCGCTTCTATGCCGCCAATCCGTCCTCGCAAGTTCTGGCTGATTGCTGACGCCGAACTGATTGTTTACGGGGCTACCGAACCCGATGCCACCGTGACCATCGGCGGTCGTCCGATTAAGTTGAACTCTGACGGCACCTTCCGCTTCCAGATGTCCTTCCAAGATGGCTTGATTGACTATCCCATCATGGCAGTGGCAGCCGATGGCGAGCAAAACCGCTCGATCCACATGAAGTTCACCCGTGAAACTCCTTCACGGCACACCAACACCAAAGAAGAAGCCGTTGAAGAATGGCTCGCTTAATCTTGCTCTGCGTGTTGAGTTCCCCATGAACTCATAACGACTGCCCCCGATTTGGCCGGGGGCTTTTTATTTGCTATTCCTTCAAGGAATTCCATACTCCTCAAAGACGCCAAAGACCCCCAATATAGAATCCCAATAGAGAAGAGAATAGAGAATATAGAATATAGAATATAGGCGATCGCGATCGCGATCGCGATCGCCACTATAATCGACTATCAAGACTCCCAATAAAATAACCGCATGAAACCAGAACAAATTACCGAAACCCTACAACAACTCTTTAGCTCAAATCTTCAAATTAGCCCGCCTGATTCATGGCAAATTGAAACAGATAATTTCAGATTATTAGTATTATTATCTGAAGACCACTCATGGCTAAGAGTATTAATTCCTATAGCCCCGTTTTCCGAAGCCCAAGACTTCTTAGAACAACTAATGATTGATAACTTCGATCTGACTCTGGAAACTCGCTATGCCTTGCATCAGAATATCCTCTGGGGGGTATTTCAGCATCCTTTAGACAGTTTAACTGTTCCAGATTTTTCCACAGCGATTCAACGGCTAGTTAGTATGGGCGATCGCGGACTATCTGACTGTTTTCAGCAGCTAATAGAAACTCAGATTCGGCAAATTATTAAAGCCGCAAAAATGCAAAAACAAACCTTAGCAACCACCCTACAAACCTTAGAAAGATTTTATCAAGAAGGACTCATGGGCGAGATGGACCAAGGGGCAGCAGCACGAGAAGCAACCTTAGCCGCATGGCGTTATCAACTCGAACGGCTTTGGCCGGAAATAGAACCTTAAAATCTGGCTATTAACCATTCAATATTAGCCCTAAATTGAATGGTTAATTTGTCAGTTAAAAGCTGGCAAAAAAAATTTTTTTGAATAAAAAACCATGAAAATTATAGAAATACTCAAACAAGATTATCAAAAATTTCCCGCTGACCAAACTTATAGCATTTATGCCGAAAATGTTTACTTCAAAGACCCAATGAATCAATTTCTCGGCATAGAGCGCTACCGGCAAATGATCGGATTTATTCGTACCTGGTTTAAAGAAATTCAACTAGAATTACATGAAATTTCCCAACAGGAAAACACCATCAAAACTCGCTGGACATTAAATTGGACAACCCCTTTACCGTGGCAACCCAGAATATCCATCCCCGGCTGGAGTGAATTAAAGCTCAACCCAGAAGGATTAATCAGTTCACACATCGACTACTGGGACATTTCTCGCCTCGATGTCCTCAAACAACACTTCATTGCCAGTAAAAAACCGCTAAACTAATAAAGTAAAGTAATGTAAACATTTCTCAGGTTGGGGAAGAAATCATCAATGCGCTTAATCCTGATGACCGGAAAAGGTGGAGTAGGCAAGACCTCCGTTGCCGCAGCCACAGGCTTACGTTGTGCGGAATTGGGCTATAAGACTCTGGTACTCAGCACCGATCCTGCCCACTCCTTGGCAGATAGCTTTGACATGGAACTCGGCCATGACCCCAGACTCGTGCGACCAAACCTTTGGGGGGCTGAACTAGATGCATTAATTGAACTAGAAAGCAACTGGGGTGCAGTCAAACGCTATATTACCGAAGTGTTACAAGCGCGAGGTTTAGATGGCATTGAAGCCGAAGAATTGGCGATTTTGCCAGGGATGGATGAGATTTTTGGCTTAGTGCGGATGAAGCGCCACTATGATGAAGGCACTTATGATGTATTGATTATTGACTCGGCGCCCACCGGAACCGCCCTGCGGTTATTAAGTTTACCGGAGGTAGGGGGTTGGTATATGCGGAAGTTCTACAAGCCATTCCAGGGCATCTCCGCCGCCCTCCGACCATTAGTCGAACCAATTTTTAAACCCATTGCCGGTTTTTCCTTGCCAACCAATGAGGTGATGGATGCACCTTATGAATTCTATGAGCAAATTGAAGCGTTAGAAAAAGTTTTAACCGACAATACGCAAACCTCAGTCCGTTTAGTCACCAACCCAGAAAAGATGGTGATTAAAGAATCTTTGCGAGCTCATGCCTATTTGAGCTTATACAATGTCTCAACGGACTTGGTAATCGCGAATCGAATTATTCCGAATTCCGTCACCGATCCATTTTTCCAACGCTGGAAAGAAAACCAAGATCAGTATAAGCAAGAAATCCATGAGAATTTCCGTCCGTTGCCGGTCAAAGAAGTGCCGTTGTATTCGGAGGAAATGTGTGGGTTAGAAGCTTTAGACCGATTGAAAGAAACCTTGTACGCCGATGAAGACCCCGCTCAGGTTTACTATAAAGAAAACACGGTGCGGATGGTACAAGAAAATAATCAATACAGTTTGGAATTGTATTTACCGGGAATTGCTAAAGACCAAATTCAGCTTAGTAAAACTGGGGATGAGTTGAATGTACGCATTGGCAATCATCGACGTAATTTGGTATTGCCCCAAGCGTTAGCAGCTTTGCAACCTGCCGGGGCAAAAATGGATGATGATTATCTGAAAATCCGCTTTGCTCAACCCACGAAAGTTTAACTAGAGGGCTAATAAACCCAACAGAAACCGGGTTTCTGTTGGGTATCCTACAGATGCAGATATCCCGAAAAGAACCCCGGTTTCTGGAGTTATTTGATTTTCAAATAGCGATCGCTTTCTCTTTCTCCCAAGCAAGAAACCGGGTTTCTTTTTTGGATTCCACAGATGCAGATATCCCGAAAAGAAACCCGGTTTCTCCGATTAAAAGCCCAAGAGGAAGCCCCTCACCTGGGCTCCCCGAAGTGAGTTTTGAAACGAGTTAGGGATTTTACCAGGCCCGGAGAGGTTATGGGTTTTTCGCTCTTACTTTTTTCGCCACTCCGGGCCGGGTAGTCCCAGGTATCGTTTGGGCTTGTTGGATGTTTTTCCTGCCCCAATAAACCTGAATTATTCTTGATGACTATATACTATCAGTTTATTGGCAAATTTGTCAAGGTTTTTTAGAGATAATTTCACCACAAAGGACACAAAGAGATATTCTTCGTGGTCTTTGTGTCGAAAGTGGTTTTTATTTAACCTTTAACCAATACAGGCAAGTTGGCAGCGGATGGATATTGACTATTTTATTTGAGAATAATGGTTAGCAGCGGATGGATCATTCTATTTTCTGTATGAGATAATTCTTTTATCCGTTATCTATCCGCTGCCAATATCCGCTGCCAAGCGAGGGCAAAGAAACCGGGTTTCTTCTGTGTACCCCAAAGATAACTGTGATATGCCGATGCATAAACCCGGTTTCTGGGTTATTGGTAATTGTCAATATTTTTTACCAGAAAAATTCTTCAACAAAAGATATTAATAGAAGAAAAAGAGAGAGATGGCCATAAGGAGGGCGATCGCCTCATCACCATGCAGAGAACGATGAGAATTTCCCACCATCACCATAAGAACGGACACGGTTAAAGCCCAGTTTTCTTATTTCGTTTCTTAGGCAACCACCACCAAGGTTAAATTGTCATCAAATCATCACATTCAGAACCAAACAATTCCCCAGCCCTTAGCTGCCGTGAATCCCAAGGAATCAGCCATTGCTCTTAAGCAGATATGCTCACTCTGACGCCCGATCAGACGGAAATCGAAGGGAATCATTAAGCACGCCCAAGGAATCGCCGCCTGCTTCCTAGTACAATAAAAAAATTATGTTTTCACCGGACAAGGGCAGCCTTCCTAGGATGACCGCGATCGATTAGGGGTCGTTCTACCTAGGAAAATTTCCAGTGACAATCGCTCAGGGATGCCCCGGGGGATGGAGAAAAATCGCTGAAGCTGAACCCTTGCCCAACTTTTTATCCAGGAGCAATTTTCCTCCTGGGTAAAAATTCTATGTAATTCTGTGTTGAGAGAGTTAAAGTAACATATAAGTTGTTTAAGTGGATACAACAACTGATTCCATAACCTTAGAACCTCTAAGGTGGACTCAATATAATACCGAACATCATCAGGAGACGATAGACCTATGCCGCAGCTTGAGGCCTCTAGCCCAGCCATTGATTTTCATAGTGACGTATATAAAGACGCTTACAGCCGGATTAACGCGATTGTGATCGAGGGCGAACAAGAAGCCAATGATAACTACATCCAACTGGCGGAAATGCTGACGGAGAGCAAAGAAGAGTTGATCCGTTTGGCCAAAATGGAGAACCGGCACAAAAAAGGGTTTGAAGCCTGTGGTAAAAACCTCAATGTTATGCCAGACATGGAGTTCGCCCAAAAGTTTTTTGCCAAACTGCACCAAAATTTCCAGGATGCCGCAAAGGAAGGAAAAGTTGTCACCTGCCTGTTAATCCAATCGCTGATTATTGAGTGCTTTGCGATCGCTGCCTACAACATCTACATTCCCGTGGCAGATCCCTTTGCCCGCAAGATCACCGAAGGCGTGGTCAAAGACGAGTACAGTCATCTCAACTTTGGCGAAAAATGGCTCAAGGCGCATTTTGAGAAATCCAAAGCCGAACTCGAACAAGCCAACAAGCAGAACCTACCCTTAGTCTGGAAAATGCTCAACGAAGTGGCTAAAGATGCTCGTACCCTGGCTATGGAAAAAGAAGCCTTGGTAGAAGACTTTATGATCGCCTACGGCGAAGCCCTGAGCAATATTGGTTTCTCGACCGGAGAAATTATGCGGATGTCCGCTTATGGACTGACCGGCAGTTTCTAAGTATCGATCTAAGTATCGATCTAAGTGTCGATCCAAGTGTCGATCCAAGCATCGATACACCCCTGATTGTCTCTCAGGGACAATTGAGGCAATTGACGAGCGAGGGAGAGCAGCCATCAATGGCCTCTCTCTTTCTCTCCCAGAGAGCGCGATCGCACCCACATTCCCTACTCAGGAGTGGATGGCAAAGGCTCAAAGTCTTAGGGAAAAGCCTGTTAGAGGGGATTAGCGGTGCGATCAAATAGCCCTACCATTTCTGGTTCATCAAAAATTTCCATACCGATTCCGGAAAAATGGATTTAATGAGGAGAATTTTGTGTACTATTGTTAAGGTTGCTGAAAAACCGTTGTCCTGTTAACCCCATTTTGCCCGATTTACGGGTTTACTGTAAACGCTTCATGTTTGGTCTTATCGGTCATCTTACCAGTTTGACTCACGCCCAGTCTGTCGCCAGAGATTTGGGCTACCCGGAATATGCTGATCAAGGGCTTGATTTCTGGTGTGCAGCCCCGCCCCAGATAGTAGACACGATTAAAGTCACAAGCATTACTGGACAGCAAATTGAAGGACGGTATGTGGAATCGTGCTTTCTGCCCGAAATGCTGGCCAACCGTCGCATCAAAGCGGCCACGCGTAAAATTCTCAACGCGATGGCTCATGCTCAGAAACATGGGATTAACATTACCGCTCTGGGTGGCTTTTCCTCGATTATCTTTGAAAATTTTAAATTAGAGCAATTCCGCAACGTTCGGAACATTACCCTGGAGTTCCAACGATTTACCACGGGAAATACGCACACGGCCTATATTATTTGCCAACAAATTGAACAGGCATCGGTTAAATTAGGTATTTCCCTCTCGCAGGCGACGATCGCCATCTTGGGAGCCACAGGGGATATTGGCAGTGCGATTTGCCGTTGGCTAACCAGTCGTACCGATGTTCAAGAACTGTTACTGATTGCTCGAGACCAAGAAAGACTAGAAGCCTTACAGACGGAATTAGGGCGGGGGCAAATTGCCAGCTTTGAAGAAGCCTTGCCCAAAGCGGATATTTTAGTATGTGTTGCCAGCCTTCCCAAGGGAATTCCCATTGACCCAGAAAAGATGAAACAACCTTCTTTGGTGATTGATGGGGGTTATCCGAAAAACCTCGGCGGTCAAATTCAACATCCAGGGGTTTCGGTACTGAACGGCGGCATCGTCGAGCATTCTCTAGATATTGACTGGCAAATTATGCAAATTGTCAATATGGATATCCCGGCTCGGCAGTTATTTGCTTGTTTTGCGGAATCCATGCTGTTGGAGTTTGAAAAAATCTACACCAATTTCTCTTGGGGCAGAAACCAAATTACCGTGGAAAAGATGGAACAAATTGGACTTCTATCTAGAAAACATGGATTTCAACCGTTACTCAACTTTTTTTAATCTGGCGAAATTTTGGTGAATTCTTAACCAAAATTTAACTGAATTTAAAGAAAAGCGATTTTTTACCTGTAACCATTAGTGACGAATTGCGAATGTCAACCCGCGAGCGTAGAGTATTTCTCTTAGATTTTGAAAAGCCCCTGGCCGAACTAGAGGCACGCATCCAACAAATTAGAGACTTAGCGTCTGAAAATGGGGTGGATGTTTCTGAGCAAATTCAACAGTTGGAAGCCCGCGCCGATCAATTACGGCAAGAGATTTTTAGTAGCTTGTCGCCGATCCAACGCTTACAACTGGCTCGACATCCCCGCCGCCCGAGTACCTTGGATTATATCCAAGGAATTACGGATGAATGGGTGGAACTGCACGGCGATCGCCGGGGCAGTGACGATCCGGCGTTGGTCGGGGGGATCGCTCGCGTGGCTGGCATTCCCGTAGTGATTCTGGGTCATCAAAAGGGTCGAGATACCAAAGATAATGTGCTGCGGAATTTTGGCATGGCTTCCCCAGGGGGCTACCGGAAGGCTATGCGCTTAATGGAACACGCCGATCGCTTTGGGATGCCGATTTTTACCTTTATTGATACTCCGGGGGCTTGGGCTGGGGTAGAAGCAGAACATCTCGGCCAAGGAGAGGCGATCGCCTATAACCTGCGGGAAATGTTTCGGCTGGATGTGCCAATTATTTGTACGGTGATTGGCGAAGGAGGATCCGGTGGCGCCCTGGGAATTGGCGTAGGCGATCGCCTATTAATCTTGGAAAATGCGGTTTACACCGTAGCCACCCCTGAAGCCTGTGCCGCTATTCTTTGGAAAGATGCCGGTAAAGCCCCCCAAGCCGCTGAAGCCTTAAAAATTACTTCATCAGACCTAAAAAACTTAGGCATTATCGATCAAATTTTGCCCGAACCTGTGGGCGGCGCCCATTCTCATCCCTTAAAAGCCTCTGAGACTCTAAAAGCAGCCCTGTTAGAAAACTTAGATGAACTTCAGCAAATGACCAGTCAACAGCGGCGGGAATTGCGTTATGAAAAGTTTCGTCGCATGGGGATGTTTATGGAAGTTTCCGCCTAAAAAACCGATCCAGACCGAGTAATGTTCATTGGTTATTCAAATGCCCATCAGATCAAATCAAATAGCTAAAAAAGGTTAAATCTCTAACAAAAACGGGCAAAAATTATGGCGGTTCAATGATATAATTATTAAGGGCGGTAATTTGGCACTGAATGTCAAACTAAAAATAGATTAATAGCCTCGATTGCTTTAATTTACGGCATCAGAGGTTGGTAATCTTTTGGTTAAATTTGGTTAATAAAGATTTAATAAATATTTAATAAAGTCTTTAAATGCTTCTTATATATCATACCAAATCCACTTGTATACGGGCGATTCGCTTTCTCGCCCCTAGGATCTTCCTCTAAAACGCTTGTGGATTCACGCCTTCGCGGTTCGGGACATCTGAAGAATCGCCCCTAGGGGAGAACCGGATTTGGTATCACCACTAACTACAGTCGTATTTAAGGAAATTAAGGCTTTTACTCCCCATGGAAAAATGAAAAAAATCAACTTCTCTTCTGAGCAATTCAGGCAAGATTGATTAAGTCAGCATGAACCAGAAAAACTTCGGAATTTCGGAATTATTTATGAACATTGTTCTCCCACAGCAGCAAGTTTCGATCGCCAGCGCCAATAGTGAGAGCGATCGATGTAGATCCGCATCTCCCTATAGGGGGATGGATCTGGCTTTAGTCAGCAGAGATACCGAAAATACCAGACATGTCCTGGTTGGGGCGCTGACAACGAACCATCTGTTACTGCAAATGCCGTTTTCTAACGGCTGAAATTTTCTGTTTCTTTAATGGCAGTGAATTGGTGGGGGCGATCGATTTCACAATTAAATCAAATTTTCAAAGCGATCGCCATTGACCAATCACTCCAGTTTAAATTTGTCCAATTATTCAATAATTTGTCTTATGACTATTGCTTCCTCCCACGGTTCCAATCTCCGTTTTGATTTATCTGACAGTTTAAATGGAGACCGGCGGATTCAAACCCGACCCGATCGCAACTTAGCCAATGGCAGCAATCCGAATTTACATCCCCCCACCGACGAAGACTATGAGCGCATGGTGGGAGCCGTCAAGGATATTCTCCTGAGTGTGGGCGAAGATCCCCAACGGGAAGGCTTGCTCAAAACACCCAAGCGGGTGGCAGAATCAATGCGCTTTCTCACCAGTGGCTATAGTCAGAGCTTAGAAGAATTAGTCAACGGCGCGATTTTTGACGAAGGTCACAATGAAATGGTGCTCGTGCGCGATATTAATTTTTTCAGCCTCTGCGAACACCATATGCTACCCTTCATGGGCAAAGCTCATGTGGCTTATATTCCCAATCAAAAAGTGGTGGGATTGAGCAAACTAGCGCGGATTGTGGAAATGTTTTCCCGTCGCTTACAAGTCCAAGAACGCCTGAATCGTCAGGTGGCTGAAGCGATTCAGGAAATTTTAGAACCGCGAGGGGTGGCGGTGGTGATGGAAGCCAGCCACATG
The DNA here is from genome assembly GCF_040564635.1 of Planktothricoides raciborskii GIHE-MW2. Taxonomy (NCBI): domain Bacteria; kingdom Bacillati; phylum Cyanobacteriota; class Cyanophyceae; order Oscillatoriales; family Oscillatoriaceae; genus Planktothricoides; species Planktothricoides raciborskii. Next base: position 6,449,962 of record NZ_CP159837.1, on the reverse strand, counting down.
TGTATGGTAATGCGCGGGGTGCAAAAGCCCGGTTCTTGGACTGTCACCAGTGCCATGCTGGGAATTTTCAGTGAAGATCAAAAAACTCGCGAAGAGTTCCTGAACCTGATTCGCCACCAGCCCGCATTTTTCTAAAAAATGTTGTTGGTTGTTGGTTGTTGGTTATTGGTTAGGGATTCTTTTGTTATTTAATCCCAAATAACTTTCTCACAAATAACCAATCACATTATTTGAGCAAAGATAATTGCTGAAGTTGCTCAAATAGTCTGGCTACTTTGGTTAAATCTTTATCCCCTGGCGATCGCTCTACCCCACTAGAGAGGTCTATGCCAGTGGGATTTACTTGTTTTAGGGCATCTAAGATATTGTCCGGGGTCAGTCCCCCAGCCAACAACCAGGGACATTTGGGGGAAAACTGTTGTAAAGCAGCCCAGTCTAAAGGTTGTCCCGTGCCACCGAGTTGCCCTGGATGATAGGCATCGAGCAGCAAAGTATCCACAACTTCTGCGTAAATCTCCGCCTGAGCTAAAGCAGCGGCGTTTTTCACTCGGATAGCCTTGATAATTTCCACCCCAGTGGGCAAACTGGCGCGTAACTGCTGACAAAATTCTGGGGATTCATGGCTATGTAGCTGCACCGCTGTTAAATTTCCCTCCCTAAATACTTGACAAATTTTATCGATTGTGGTATTTGCGAATACCCCTATGCAGGGGATGGATCGGGATAAGTGCTGCACCACAGTCCTAATTTGATCGGGAGTAACATAGCGCGGGGATGTGGGGACGCAAATAAAACCCAGGTCGGTGGCGCCCAGATTCGCGATCGCCTCTGCTTGTAATGGTGTTGTAATCCCACATATTTTAACTCGCATTCCCACCTCCCTTGATTCTTGGTCTTTGTAGCAAAACTTAAAAAAATTGTGAATCTTTAATACAAATTACTGCGTTTTTGAAAGAAAATTTTTAAAATCCTCTACAGTTGTAACGATTTATCAATATTAGGAGATAAGAACTTGCTTTACACGAGTTTATTATTCAGCCCGATCGCCGCAGCAAGTGTCATCACACCAGAATGGTCTTTTAATGTAGCGATCGTGATGATCTTCTGCAATCTATTTGCCGTTTCTATTGGATATAAAGCGATTCAACAAGCAGGAACAGGGCCTGCAATCCCCGGACTACCAGGATTATTTACGGGCTTTGGCGTCCCGGAATTACTGGCAACCATGAGTTTTGGCCACTTGCTGGGGGCAGGAATGATTTTAGGACTCGGTAACGCCGGTCTATTGTAGTCAGCCAATTGTAGCTATTCGTAGGGTGGGCAAATTTTTGCCCACCCTACTTTTCTTAAGCCACCGTAGCCGTTCGCGGTGTTAAAGGCACTTCAAACCGTTCCCAGGGAGTCGGAGAAATCACTCGCGCCGCCAGATTGTGCCGAGCTAACATCGAGCGAAAATCTTCTAGATTCCCTTCTGCACGCAGCAAAGACACTAATAAACCCTCAAAAGCAATATCCCCCCCTGCCGCTGTGGGCAGCATCACTTGGGGTTTTACCCATTCGGCCAACTTGAGAGCGGTTTCGGTTCCCTTGAGAATTGGTCCTAGCAGGGGTAATCCTAAATCAATGATCGGTGTCATCACCACATCAATGGGCGCCAAGTCTTTCAGAGTAGGAGAATGATATCCGTGGGGTTCATAGTACAGGGTGTAACCACTCTCTAATTCTTTGAGCACATAACCGTTTTCGGTCAGCATTGGGCCAATGGGAGAACCGGGAACCGCTTGAATTTCCAGCCCACCCAGGGGCAGAGATTGGCCGTGGGCTAGTTCTGTCACCTGGGTATAGCCCAACTGTCGCACCACTTTGGCCGCATTGGGAGATCCGACTACGGGAATTTGGCGATCGAGTTTTTTCAGGGTTTCTGGGTGAGCATGATCTTCTAATCCCTGGGATAAGAGAATCAGGTCGATATTCTCTGGAATGGGACGGGCTGTCCGGCGTTCCCCTTTGAAAAACCATCCGGCATTGCCAAAGACCAAAGGGCCAACTAACCAGGGGTCAAGTAGTATTCGTTTGCCGCCGAATTCAATCAGCCAAGAATTACTGTCTAAGTAAGTTAGGTGCATAAGATGAGAGCTAGTTACTCTGGTTTCTTTTACTTTCGATTATTAGTTTACAAAAACGGGCTGATTCAGCTTCCGGCAGCTTGAGAGAAAAGGCCAAGCCGATCCGGTTAACTGATTAAATCAGCTATTTGAGCGCAATAGGCTTGTCCTGAATAATCGCCAACGGCAATGATTTGACTATCCGCAGAAAGGGCGCAACACCAAAAAGCATCAGCGCCTCGGATGGTGGCGATTTCTTTTTGCTGCGGCAAATCCCAAACTTTGAGGGTGCAATCTTCCGATGCAGAAATCAAATATTTGCTATCGCTGGTGACAGCCAACCCCCGCACTCGTCCCGTATGGCCGCTGAGGGTAAAAAGTTTTTCCCCAGTGGCTAAATTCCAGACAATAATATGGCAATCGGAGGAGCCAGAAATGACTTTTGAACCATCGGCAGTGACACAGAGCGATCGCACTGTGCCGTGATGACCCTTTAACTCCAACAGTTCGGCTCCCGTTGCCAGATCCCAAACTTTCACCGTTGTGTCTACGGAAGCAGAAATCACGCGATCGCCATCAGGGGTGATGACCACCGCTTGCACCGCGCTGGCGTGACCCGCGATGGTTTTGAGTTCGGCTCCAGCGGCCAAATTCCAGACTTGAAGTTTGTGGTCAACGGAACCAGAAATGGCTTGTTTGCCATCGGGAGTTACGGTGACAGCGCGGATCCATGCGGCATGACCTTGGCGTGGATCGCTATAAAGGGTTTTAACCAGTTTTCCACTGTGTAGATCCCAGAGTTTCAAGGTATTATCTCGTGACCCAGAAATTGCCTGCATTTTATGAGGAATGATGGCCACTGCTTGCACTTTATCGGTGTGACTTTTAAGAGTCACTACTTCTTCACCTTGTTTGAGCTTTAAGACTTTGACAGTTTTATCAAAAGAAGCGGAAACCAGGTATTTTTGATCCGGTGTGATGGCCAGTCCCATGATGCGATCGCCATGAGCTTTAACAGACCAAAATTTATCATCTTTGGTTAAATTCCAGACTTTGACGCTGCCATCTTCCGCACTAGAAATCAGTTTATGACCATCAGAGGTAATTGCCAGCGATCGCACAATGGTGCTATGACCTTGCAGGGTAAAAATTTCTTGGCCATTTTTCAGCTTCCAAATTTTAATAATTTTGTCATTGCCCGCTGAAAATAACAATTCTCCATCGGCACTGACCACCAATGATCGCACGGGTTCTGTATGACCTTTCAGGGTAAAAATATTTTCCTCAGTTTTCCAATTCCAAACTTTAATGGTGTGGTCTAATGACCCGGAAATGACTCGTTTGCCGTCGGGAGTCACCGCCACTGTCACCACAGCTTCTTTATGGCCGGTTAAAGTGCTTAATTCTTTGCGTTTTTTCAAATCCCAGACTTTAATTGTATTGTCAAAAGAACCAGAAATAAGAAGTTTACCATCGGCAGTGATGGCCAGAGAACGCACCCAAGAATGGTGCCCGATTAGGGTATCTATTTCTTTAGCGGTTGCCAAGCACCAAATTTTAATTGTATGGTCAGAAGATCCAGAAATTAACTGTTTGCCATCGGGTGTGACGATGAGGGTTCGGATCATATCCGTATGACCTGTAAGGGTAAACAGTTCACTTCCGGTTGTCAAATCCCAAACTTTAATAGTGCGGTCATCTGATGCAGTAATTGCCTGTTTTCCATCGGGGGTCACGGTGACGGATCGTACCCAGTCATTATGACCAGAAAGAGTCATCATTTCTCGGCCATTTGCTAGGTTCCAAACTTTAATAGTACGGTCATCAGACGCAGAAAGCGATCGCAAATTATCTGGAGTAATAGCCACAGAAGTAACTTTCCTATGATGACCGCTGAAAGTGTTAATTAAGGCGCCATACAATAGTTTTAAATTTGAGCCGGATGCTTCGGGCGTTAGAGATGTTTTCGACTGTGGGTTTTTTTTTTCCGCATTATCTCGACTAGGATTCATATTCATGTCCTCTTACTGATTTATTCGCCAATAATTTTGCTGATTGCTGATTAATTTTGCTGATTCATTGACCCATTGGTGATGAATGGTGATGAATTTTTTGAAAAAATTGATGGGAGTAAAGCATAAATCAAAAAACAATAGAACAATGGCCATATAAGTTTAATTATAACCTGGCCTATTTGTCGTTTTTTATCCCAGGTAAGCTGAGAGGCGATCGTCATCATTAACCCAAAATTGATCTCGGAATATTTTTTAGTATATTAGACAAGAGTGCAAATGGGACGGAGCGATCCCCCCAACCGAGGGCGGAAAAGGGCGCCACTAGGCGTTTTAGCTTGGGAAAGCATTCTTTTGTATTGTCTTGACTCCGATGGACTACCCCATATATTTCTACTGGGGTCATGCCAATCAATCATTCGGTAACGATAGACTAAATTTCCTCGCAGATATAAGATATTTTACACTAGATATACACTAGATCATCGTTCAATTTTATTATAGAATAAACGCAGAAAAAATGTCACCAAGTTTTGTCAGCAGCATATCAGATAAGCCCTTAGTCGCTTACTGAGGGTCATCGGAAGGAGTTAAGAAATAATATGGCAGTCTATGAAGACCGGGAAGCGTTTATTCCTTATCGGCGCACCGACCTAATCTAACTATGTATTGAAGATGGGAAGCTATCTCTTGCTGATGTACCTTTCGCGACTTTGGTGATATTTTATCAGCTTATTATCATTTTCATTTCCATCATACCCTCGAAACTTTAAAAGATAACAAAGATAACTACGCTCCTTTCGATCCCGATGCTGAAACAAAATCTCGGATCCAGCCCAACCCCACTCAGCTTGCGGCAATGGAAACTGAACTGATTCAGGATTTCACCAAGCTACTGAAAAGAGCCAATTATTTTCCCTTATCCGCCGATAGCTTAGAAAGAGCTTTTGCGGAAAAATCATTAATATAACTAAAAATATCGGTAAATTTTAATGATTTTCAGCAGATGGTTTGTTATTCTCGATGAGATATTTATAAAAATGTTTATCATAATAAATTATTTAAACAATTTTCAAAAAAAATTGATATTTTTGATTGGCTTTATTAATTAAATTTTAAGATGGAGAATAAAGATGCCAAAAAAATATATTAAACTTAGTAAGCTTAATTGTATTCCCGGCAAAAATTATGTTTATGTCTATAAAAATATACCTTTGATTTAGAGTTTTTTTTCCTAATGTGGACATCAGCATGACATGGAAAGATAGACTCCTGTTTGGGATTCCGGGAATTGGGGCAGGTATTTTAATTATACTATTTTACCAGAGATAATTTTAATTGTTGCGGTAATTTTATTTATTATTTTTGCCCCAAAAAGCTTTATGTGCAGGCTAAAAAAGAAGACGTGAAAAATATTATGCCAGCATTGATTGCCAGCGGATCTCTGTTAGTCACCCTAGGGGGTTTTGCGTTTAAACAGTACAACAGCTACAAAAATAAACAGATTCAATTTCAAAAAAATGTTACGGAGACTTGATTTTTTAGAAATTTAGCGATTAATGTGGGGGTGTTTTAATCCTTGATTGATGCGGCTGAAGAAGAAGAGTGTAAGGAGATTATCCTGGTTTACTATCACCTATTAAGGAATCCAGAACCCATGACTCCTGAAGAATTAGATGACATCATTGAACAATGGATGAATGAGAAATTTGATCCAAAAATTTATTTTGATATTAAAGGCTTTTTACAAAATTTACAAACCATTCGCGGTCAGGTGATGAAAAACACTGAATAACCACAGAATATTCGTGAAGTTTCTCTCCTGAATTATGACAACCAAGTATGTTGTCAAGTATTATCCTTAGATGATGCTAAAACTGTGATTGATTATGTTTGGGATAATGCTTTTCTGTTCACGAAATGCAGGAGTTTTCTGGAAGCAAAAGAAGATTGTTAAATTCATAATCTATCCTATCATTTTAGGCGATCGCTGGCTCACATATTTATCGATGCTCAGTAATAGTTCCCTGGATTTGTTTGAGCAATGTATTGATGAGCGACATTTATGAGCGACATTTATGAGCGATCGCCAGGTAATGCCTGGTAATTTCACTGAAAAATATCACTGGCGTAAATTTATTGAATCGGAATCTCGATAATGAACTCGGTGCCTTCTCCGAGTTCGGAAACACAACTAATTTGCCCTGAGTGTTTTTCCACAATGATTTGATAAGAAATCGACAAACCTAAACCAGTGCCTTTGCCAACGGGCTTGGTGGTAAATAAATATTCAAAGATATGCTCTTTGACGTTTTCGGGAATTCCTGAGCCATTGTCTCGAATGCCGATAATCACTGTGCCATTTTCGGGCTTGACTTCGGTGCGAATGGTAATTGTCTTGGGATTTTCCAGGATTTCTTCATAGGACTGACCCATACTTGATTGATCTAAGGCATCAATCCCATTGGCAAAAATATTCATAAAGACTTGATTGAGTTGCCCTGGATAACATTCCACGGTTGGCAAGTCTCCGTAGTCTTTGATGATGTGAATATCGGGACGAAATTCATTAGCTTTAAGACGGTGCTTTAAAATTCGCAGGGTGCTATCAATGCCATCATGGATGTTAAAGGAACTTTTGGCGGAAATATCCGATCGCGAAAAGGTTCTTAGGGAGGTACTTAAGGAAAGTATGCGATCGGTTCCTTCTCGCATAGATGAAATGAGTTCTGGAATATCTTCTTTCATAGCATCCAGATCAATTTCTTGCATTTTGTGAATGATTTCTGCCCCCGGATCCGGAAATTTCTCTTCATAGAGATTTAATAGTTCGACGATTTCGGTGAAATAGTCTTCAGCGATGGTAATGTTACCAGTGAGAAAACCTACTGGGTTATTAATTTCGTGAGCGACTCCGGCAACTAATTCACCGAGAGTAGACATTTTTTCACTTTGAATAAGTTGAGTTTGGGCTTGTTGGAGTTTTTGTTGATTTTCCTGAATTTTTTTTAAATGATCTAAGGCTCTTTGAATGGTGATTTCTAAATCTTCAAAGTCAATGGGTTTGTTGAGAAAATCAAAAGCCCCCCGATTCATGGCGGATCTAATATTTTGCATATCGCCATACGCGGACAAGACAATGGTTTGCACTGGTAAATCCAGGTATTGAATTTTATCCAGTAATACCAGTCCATTCATTTCTGGCATATTAATGTCAGTAATGACGATATGGATGGTTTGTTCTTTCAACGTATTTAAAGCCGCCAGTCCATTTTCCGCAAAGAAGAATTCCAATTCTTTGGCTTTGACTTTGCTTCTATATTTGGTTTTGATTAAGCGAGACAAAGCCGGTTCATCGTCTACGAATAAAATCTTAGGAATCATCCAAATACTCCCCTTTGGGTTTTACAAATTTTTCTTACAGATTTGACGAGCTTTTCTTGGGTATAACAATGATAAACTCTGTGGATGCTTCTGAATCGTTTTTTACCTTGATGTCTCCTTGATGTTCTCCAACAATGGTATCATAGGTCAGGGATAAGCCCAGACCCGTACCCTCTCCAGGCGGCTTGGTTGTAAAAAATGGGTTAAAAATTTTATCAACAATTTCTGGAGGGATGCCAATGCCATTATCTTGGATGGAGATGGTTATGGCTTCATCTTGATTTCGCGTTTTCACCGAAATCATCGGCTGAAATTTTTCCCCTAGGGCTTTTTGGCGATCGCTAACTGCATCACAAGCATTTTTAATGATATTTACAAAAGCCCGGGCCATATCTTGAGGGATGACCTCGATTTCCCTGATCGCCTCATCGTAGTCAGTTGCCAGAGTGATGGCACAGCGATTACCTTTGGCTAAATAGCTATTGTAAGCTAGTTCAATGGATTCGGATAATAACAGATTGATGTTTGTCATTTCTCGATGACCTTTTTGCGTGGGAGTATGCATCATCATACTCTGAATAATGGTTTCAATTCTTTTGCCATGACTTTCGATATCCGCCACGCTGTCTTTCAAATCTGTCAACATATCGTAAATATTTTCCACTTCGTCTGGGTCTACGCTGTCATTTTCGGTTTCCTCAAATACGGCTTTAATTTCTTCTACTAATTCTTCCGTGAGTTCCCCGGAAATCTGGGCAAAATTGTTAATAAAGTTTAAAGGATTTCTAATCTCATGGGCAATGCCAGCGGTGAGAGAACCGAGATAGGCTAACTTTTCTTGGGCGATGATTTGCTTTTGGGCGGCTTGAAGTTTTTGCAGGGTTTGTTCCAGAGCATAATTTTTATCTTTTAGTTCTTGGGTACGTTCTTCAACTTTGATTTCTAGAGTCCGGGCATATTCTTCAAGTTGTTTGTGAGAAAGCAGAAGGTTTTCCCACAGGGTATAGCCAATTTTAAAGGTGGTGGAACCGATCAGGGTGAGTAGGGGGCTGACTAGGGGAATCCACCAATTGCGTAAAAATGCAATATAACATAAGAGGATTAAAGCCAGGGAGGTGATGGGAATTATGATGCTAGTTTGGCCGATTAGTATTTTATTCAGGTTGCCGTCAGAACGCCATTGACAAGTTACAGTGGCGCCAATGAGCGACCAGAAGAAAATCCAGATCCACTCGATCGCTTCTGGCCAGGTTTGCAACAGCGATCGCCCGTCTAAAGCCGCACTAATAAAATGACTGGTGACATTGGCATGGACTTCAACTCCGGGCATGGGGTGGGGTAAAGAATCAAACAGCCTGGTACTATAAGGAGTCAATAAAACATCTTTGACGCTGATAGCGGTGGAACCAATGATGACAATGCGATCGCGCATTAAAGTGGGCGAAATTTTATCGTTTAAAACATCCCGAAGCGAGACTGTCTGAAAAAAACCCTGGGGGCCGCGATAATTCAGCAAAATTTGGTAGCCTTCATCAGCCGCCCAAACATAGCCTCCATCATTCCGCCGAAAAGGAGTAAAGAGTGCTTGACCGAGTTGAATTTTAAATTTTTGCTCATCGATCATTTTGGGGTGAATGCCCAAATCTTTGAGATACATCAAAGCGAGTTGAAATCCCAAACTAAAGACATTCTCGTCATTCTTATCACTAAGATATAAAAAAGCCCGACGCACTTTGCCATCCACATCGTAAGGGAAATCGTTGGCCGCGAATTGATTTCGGTCGCTGAGGGCTGGAGGCGCTGGGATCTGGTCAACCTGTTCGCCGACTATTTTGCTAATTCCAATCAAATTGGGCGTGGTTTGAAAAACTTGCACCAGTTTTTCATGTCCCGGTTGTACGGGGATATCGCGATAAATATCCAGACCAATGGCTTTAGGTTGTTGCTGTCTGACTTTTTTGAGTAACTCAGCCAATACCCCATCAGGAATTGGCCATTTTCCCACATAACGTAAATCTTGTTCGTCAACGCCCAAAATGACAATGCGATCGTCCGGTTCGGCAGCCGGACGCAAGAGAAAAAATTGATCCAGGGCTGATAATTCTAATGATTGTAATAAGCCGGTCATTCGCACTCCAATCACCAATGCGGCGATCGCGGGTGCAATGAACAATGTTTTTTTGGCTCGCCGAATTTTTTGTTTAAATTTTGCCCACATTTTGCCCACATCGTAGTGGGCATCGCCCACCAAAAAATGATCTACCGACTAGCCATTTTAAATGTCCCGATCGAACTTAGCCAACCCAAGCTGAGGACTGCGGTAGACAAAGGGCAAGCAAAAAATCACCAAGGACTGCCGATCATGGTAAATCCAGACCAATAATAAGGATGGTTTAAGTTTCGATTCCCTAGTTCTTTAAGTGCTGGTGGCAGTTCTATTTGTCCGAAGGTGCCAACCAAAAAACCATCAGTTAAAGATAGCTCACCCTGAAGCATAGCAATTTGCGCTTGTCGGAGCCCTTCGGCTTTGATCGGAGTCGATCGCAAATGGGCGTAAAATTCGCTCATTAGCCCCAAAGTCGCGGCATCATTCGCATACCAGAGACTGGCCAAAGCTGATTTTACACCAGCTTGCACTGCTAACCCAGCAAAACCATACTCGGTTTCTTGGTCGCCGATCGCCGTGCGGCAGGCACTCAAGACCAATAATTCTACCGGGGGATTATTCCAGTTTAACTCTGGCATTTGATCCAAGTGTAGCGGCTGATCCGATAGTTGGATGTATGAGTTGTGCAGTTGACCGGATTTAAATTGGGCATGAGTGGCAATGTGAATGATGCTCGGGTTGGCTTTGGAACGCAATCGGCGTAAATTTGCCAAAGTGGCCGATTGACCGAAAATGGTTTCCACTGACCACTTTTTGGCGATCGCTTGCAGTTCTACGGGCACCGCAGGTAAAGGATTTTTGTCAGGAAATTCTGAGATGCCCATTGCTAAGACGCGAGAATTCTGAATATCGTGGTAACGAGCATCCAATAAGTGTAAACTAGGGGTCAGACTGAGACTATATTTTTCGATGAGAAACTTTTCCCCATCATTTAATGCGGCCAAAGGTAAGGTTCGCAAACCCGCATCGACACTAAAAATGAGGGTATCAGTGTTTAATTTTTTTAAGTCCTCTTCTAGGGGAGAAATAATTAGTTGATAGAGTTGCTTTGCTAATGGTAAATAGGTCGTTGTTTGCCGGAAAATCGGATCGGTAATTTGGTTTTGAAATTCCTCGACTTGCTCCAAGAGAGATTCTTTGGAATTGATCGCCACATTCTTATAAATGGGCTTGCCAAGCGGGGGAACGACAATTAAATCTAACTGCTTTTCCCTGGTAAAAACATAGATAATCGCTGTTTGATTCCCCGTAGTTTTGGCAATCTGTTGTAGCTGAAGTTGCATTGAGGCAAACGACAGATGCGAGCGGTTCATATCTGGGCGTAAGTAATCCCAAAATTCTTCAGTAAATAGGCGATCGCCCATTTGGACTGCTCGTTCTAGTTGGCCACTGTTGATCAGTTGTTCCAGTTCTTGCCGGTTGCTCAAGTCCAGTCTCGGTGCTTGAAGACTGAGGCTGAGTGAATTATCGATAGAGATTTGAGGTTCACGAGATTGAGTAAACGGATAAATCGGATCAATTTGTGACGGAGTATTAAAGCTAAAATCCGCCGCATTTGTTGGTTCTGGAATATTGACTTCGTTGAGTAGGTTAGATCCTGGATTATTCGGATCTACAACTGGGGCGGTTTCTGATGGGATTTGCGCGATCGCTTCGGTTGCTGGTTGCGCGATCGCTTCGGTGATTGGTGGGGCGATCGCTTCGGTGGTTGGTGGGGCGATCGCTTCGGTGATTGGTGGGGCGATCGCTTCGGTGATTGGTGGGGCGATCGCTTCGGTGATTGGTGGGGCGATCGCTTCGGTGATTGGTGGGGCGATCGCTTCGGTGATTGGTGGGGCGATCGCTTCGGTGATTGGTGGGGCGATCGCTTCGGTGATTGGTGGGGCGATCGCTTCGGTGATTGGTGGGGCGATCGCTTCGGTGATTGGTGGGGCGATCGCTTCGGTGATTGGTGGGGCGATCGCTTCGGTGGTTGGTTGCGCGATCGCTTCGGTGGTTGGTGGGGCGATCGCTTCGGTGATTGGTGGGGCGATCGCTTCGACTGGTGCTGGGATTTCTGGGGTCGTATTCACAGGGGTGGGTTCAGAAACCACAATGGATTCTGTTGCCGGTTGCGGGAGTGGTGGATTTGTAGCGGTTTCCAGTGTGGGGGCTGAAACCGGGGTAGCTGCCGAAGCATCAGTGGATTGTGAAGTGTTGGTTGTTTCTGGTTTTGCCTGAGAAACCTGGGTGGGTGAGGCAGAACCAGTGGTGTCTGAGGAGTCGTTGGCATCTTGATCCAAGACAAATTGCAGATCCAATGGCGGGCTTTCCTGGACTGGCGCCGCAGCAGGAACAGGATTTTTCTTGCCACCTTCGACCGTCTCAATCTTGAAAAAATCCACGTCGGGATTAGTCACGGTGCCATTATTCTCTGCGTCCTGATCCCAGGTGCTTTCTGGGTTTTGCAGGACTAGAGTTGATCCACCTTGAATCTGAACGGGAGATCGAAAAGTTGCTTCCAGTCCTAGGGTGATGGTGCCTGTGAGATCAACTTCAGGGTCACCAATAATAATCTTATTAAAACCACTGGCTATAGCTTTTAAATCTTCTTGGGATATATCCAATGCTGGTGTGTTCGCTGTGTTATCAGGGGATAATCCGATCTCAATATTTGGATTATCCGGCCATGGTGTTAACGTTAAAATTCTTTCTCCTTTGTTTTCTCCTTTGTCTACAAAGTTTGGACCTCCAGTAAAATCAATTTCTGCACCTCTTATTGTTAGATTATTGCTCGACACATCGTCGTTTATATTCACTAATCCACTGGCCGCATCAATATTAATATCCCCGGCGGTGCCACTCGCTGCCCCAGCATTCAAAGCACCTGTAGTAATATCTCCGCCCTGGGTAATTAGATCAATTGTTCCCGCTGTGCCCTTGTTGGTAGAAGAGTTTAAAGTCGCATTGGTGATGTCAATATTTCCCGTCTCATTCACTGTGAGGATAATATTGCCGCTAGTACCCTGATCTGTGTTAGATGAATTCACGGCAGCTTCGTTAGCCTTAACATCAGCGTTAACGGTAATATCGCCATTTGTGCTGGTCAGGCTAATAGTTCCGGCGATCGCATTACCTGTAGCACTAGAATTCAGTTGACCCGTAGTAATATTTCCGCTATTAGCATTCAGGATGCCATTAGCAGTCAGGGTAATATCTCCCCCGGGAGAGTTCGTTCCTTTGCCTGATGTATCAATAGTTCCTACAGTAATCTGGGCTCCCGAAATTTCCACATCGGCTCCAGAAGCAGTGATGGATTGCGTCGGATCCATTGAAAAAGCACCGCCACTTTTGTTATCTGAATCGGCAGTAAATGTCACCGAACTAGCGGAGTTAAAGGTTAAAGAAACTCCAGGGGCTATGGTGATATTATCTGTAGCTTCCAGGACAATATCCCCTGATTGTTTTTCCAGGGTGGCAACACTAATTGTAATATCTTCACTCCCAGGAGTGTTCTTTAAAGTATTCACGAAATCACTCGCCAACTCTGGGTCACTATCTGCCGCATTGGAAATCGTAATATTTTTTGGATCAAGTAGCAAAGTGCCCCAAATACCATTGGGGGCAGTTAAATCAACCAAGCCATTAAAAATCAGGTTTTCTTTGCCGGAAACTTCCGCAAAGCCACCATTGCCGAAATTCTCCCCGCCCCGGGCAGAAATTTGGCCATAAAATCCCGTTAATTCATCAGCCCAAACAATTACCCGACCGCCATTGCCCGAACTCGCATCCGCCCGAATCATCGCATCATTACTCACAAAAGTTCTGGCAGCCGTGGGTAAAAGCCCATTACCCTGATAATCTCCGCCAATTCTGACATCACCGCCCCCCAGACTACCCGATGCATCAATTTGGGCGCCGATCGCCCCTACTTTGTCCCCGATCGCCGTCACACTGCCCCCAGCACCCTGCTCCGTAGATACGGATACCTGACCTGAGACAATGGTTGTGCCGGTTTCCGTAGGAATACGGACTGTGGAACCCGTCAGAGAAACGGTGCCATCAGGGTTTATGGTGACATTAGTGGCATCACTGACATTACCGCCGGTCAGTAATTCCGGTAATGTCAGGGGATTAATCAGATTTAAAGATGAATTTAAGAATGGATTCTGGTTCGCTTCAGTCCATTCCGACGGTAAGATATCCAAACTCAGCAGCATCCCGGATTGATTGATGCGGACTAAGACTAAATTTTCTGTTTCTCCGGGAACTGCGGCAATGGTAATTTGTCCCCCTGGGGCAGAAAGTGACCCCGTATTGACGGTCATCCCACCAATTAAATTCAGAGATTGGCGATCGCCCACCGCCAGATTTCCGGCATTAAACACAACCCCAGGCTGTGATGTAGCAGATGTAGCAAAAATAAAGCTGTTGGGACTGCCTACTAGGGCTTGATAATCATTAGTGGTGCCACCAAACCAGCCCCCATTAAAACCCACCCCGTTGGCGGTGGTAGCGGTAAAAGCCCCTGGGACATTGAGTGTAGCGTTCGGGCCAAAGACAATTCCCGCTGGGTTGAGTAAAAATAAATTGGCATTGCTGCCTGTCACCTGGAGAATGCCGTTAATGATCGAGGCATTGCCCCCGACCACTTGACCTAAGATATTTTGAATTTGGGGGGCAGAGAGAAAGTTAGCGGTTTCTCCTGTGGGGACATTAAATTGCTCAAAGGTATGAAATAAGTTGCTGCCATCCCCTGAGAGGGCGCCGCCCTGGATGTCGAGGCGATCGCCGTTACGGATAACCTGAGTGCCGGTATCTCCACCGGGAACAATGGTTTGAGCCACCACTGGCTGCCAAATCATCCCCGGAAGCAAGCCCATAGCGGCAACGAGAAGACCGTGATTTCTGACTACCCGTAACGACATATATGGTTTATCCTCGAAATCTATTCAATATATATATATTAAACTCATCGGTTTAACTCACTTGATTAACTCATCTCCGTGGCAGGCTGTGGCTTAACAATCACTTCAGGCCAGATCAGGGGTTCTTGAGTGAATTCGCCCAAGTTCACTGAGCGTAAAAATTCATTCCACCGTGAGAGAATCACCGGATCATCAGGATGCTGGTAAAGCAGGTAAGCCAGACTGGTTAAAGCTTCATGCCAAATGCCGGCGCGGGCATAAATCGAGGGGCGATCGCTCTCCGTTGCCCGATCTAACTCGGCTTGCAGTTCCTTACTCAAGGGAATCCGTTCCACCCACCCATCAACTAAGGGATTTGCACTCGGATCCTCGCTATCGCAAACCATCGACACCAACCAACGATACTGTTTATTTTCGGCCAAAGCTGGCGCATCGTCAGGGGACAATTTATGACTCATAATCCCTGATGAAGGAGCCGATAATTTTTTTTGATACACAATATTTTGGTTATCATCAATCAGCACAAATCTAACCGAGGCGGCTTTTTGCGCCGAACCCTGATCTAATGCGCTGGGTGTGGGTACATACCAAAAGAAACTGGGATACTCAGACACCGTGAAAGCCATAGAATCACCGGGAATCATCGGCGTCAGTAACTTTTGCCCAGGTTCCCAACCACAGCCCCGGGAACCGCCATCAGCCGCTCTTGCGGGGGCGCCTCGACTCGGCGGACTAAAGCTTTCACTCACCAGCCAGGATCCATCAGGATCTTGATAGCTAGAAGCGGATTGGGCCAAAACTGGCGTGGGGGAGAAGAAGCGCGGACTCATTAAAACACCCAGCAAGACACCGGCAGAAATATTGGCAACTTTTTGCAGTGATTTTTTGTGTAACATCGTGGGATCACTCCTTGATTCTATTAATCCATCTCAACTTGAAAATACGTCCTCAAGCACCCTTGTCAAATAAGTTCAAACATATAAACAGAAAGATAAACAGAGATATAAAGGCTAGAAATCAACAAAAGTGAGTACTTCTCCCTGTGAATCTGATATTCACCCTGACTTGAGAGGCATTAAATTTCAATCGCTTCAAAAATTGCTTTTTCGGCAATCTTGTTAACTGGCAACATAAACACTGAGTTAAGATTTAACTGATTTGAAGCCGTTTAGCAGCGATCGAGGTCAAAAAAATTATAAACTCCGTATTAATACGGAATGTTTTTTACTTTAATCTTCAGGATTTCTGAGAATTCACTGAGATTAACTAGCCCCAATCATGTTTGATTTCTAAATATTTATTATATCACTTTTTTAAATAGCCTGCAATAACTCCAAGTTTAAAGACCACCGGAACCGAAAAAAATTTTTTTAAAGAAAGATACTAAAAGAATTGAGGAATTTATAATTAAGGCATTTTCAATGGTGAGGCGGGGAGGAATCCCCAACGGCATCTCCCACCAGAAGCCCTCCCGTCTAGCTTCCCCGGTTAAAACCATAAAAAGATAAGCAATCTACCGCCGCCCCAAAAATCAGCAAAAAATCAGCAAAAATCAGCAAAAATCAGCAAAAATCAGCAAAAATCAGCATTTAGTTAAGGAAAAGTTTTTTTCTTGGCTAATCCGCTAATTAAGCTCAAAATCAAGGCTCAATTATGGGTGAGTCATATCTACTGGAGGATAGGCGGATAAATCAGCCAATCCACTGAATGCTAACAACGCTTGCCATGTTTGATTAATTTTCTCATTTTCCAGATTTTGACGGCGCATTTGATCTAAAGTGGCTAAGGCATCATACCAAATGACTTCTTTGGTATAAAAGTTCCACAGGGCTTGCGGATTATTCGCCGCGTTGCTCAACTCTTCTTGCTGACGACTATTCAGAGGCAGGCGGCCAATATAAGCATTAGCATAACAGGCTGAATTGAAGATTGCTTCGGAATTCTCAGAACTAGAAACGGATAAAAACCACTCGTACCAGTGGCCTACTTTTAAAGGCGGTTCACTGCTGGGTAATTTGAAGCGCATAATCCCGGATTCTGGAGGAACGGGTACGGTTGTTTGGTAGATGATCTCTTCTGTTTGTTCTTCGATTAAAGTTAATCCAACGTATTTTAGCCCTGGAACTTGAGGAACGTACCATAATAAAGTCGGATAGTCAGAAACCGTCGATGCGGCGATCGTTACAGTCGGATCGTTGCTCTGATAATTGGGAATTAAAAGCGTGACGGGTTGTGCTTGACCATAAACCAGGCAAGGCCCACGGGCGCCCGCATCCGCCGTTCTTTTGGGGGCACCTTTGTTCGGGGGATTAAAGAATGTATCGTTACTTGGATTAGGACTCTCAGGAACACTCGGCGGTGAATTTAATCGATTTGACCGTGATTTATCCGATCCATGATTTGCTGATGAATTATTTTCAGACTCTACAGCTATCTCTGGGCTTGACTGGGCTGACGAGCCAGGTAGATTAAACAATGGCTGCAACAACAGAGGCAGAGAGATTATCATTGAAAGGGTGAGACATTTTTTTTTGCCAAAATTTAAGGTTAGCATAGATTTAATTTACTCATTTCTAAGAAATACTTCATGGCTGAATCGAGCATTATTGGGTCGAGCATTATTAAAGATTAGACATCTGGAAAAAATGGCGATCGCCTTAGCACTTCCTTGAACCGGCTTGAATCGGCTTGAATCCCCTTGAATAGGCTTGAATCTCCTTGAATCGGCTTGAACAGGCGATCGCCTACACCCTGAAAGCATCTGTGGATTTATGCTATGTATTTTCTCTCGATAAAACATTATGGCAAGCTGAATCTCAAGCTAAATCTCAAGCTAAATCTAAATATGTAGCTTTTTCTGTATCCGGTATGACTAATTTATAGTTTATGACTGATTATCACACTAATTATAGCATATTTATCCATCTTCTCTATATATATATTCATCTTGGAGTATCGGCAAAATTTTACTCGGATTGAAAACAATTTATCAACCTAATATTAACCTAGAAGAACGTTCAATAGACTAAAGCAATGAAAAACTCTAGAACAATTTTTCTAATTTATATCGGCGGGTATGCCGATAGCTTCCCCAGTCCAATTAAGCCTAAGAAGGATTGCCATCTTCGCTCAACCCTTTCATCCTCTGGATGTTGCCGACGCATTTGGTCTAAAGTCGCTAAAGCATCATACCAAATAATTTCTTTGGTATAAAAATTCCACAGTTATTCAAGATTTGTGGCAGCAGATAGTTCTTCTTGCTCCTGGGGACTTAGAAGCCGACGACCAATATAAACCTCTACAAAATCACAATTTTTATTATTCCTCTTAATATCGTTTTCATCCTGAAAACTATCAGCCCTAAACATAAATAAGTCAATTTGTACCATTCACCAGGTTTTAATTCCTTGAATTGGCTTTCTGATAATTGAAATATCCCGATAGTTGACTAGAACCAGAATCTAGTATTGTTGTAAAAATTTCTTTACTTTATGGATTTTCCAAGCGTAATACTAATCCCTTAAATTGGGCCGACTTTGTTGGCAATGAATATTCAGGTAAATACCATAATAAAGTCGGGTATTCATTAATTTTTTATGCCGAAATGCTGACCATTTTAGTATTAGTAATTAACAGGGTTAAACGCTCTGTTCTTAGGTATCGGACATTCACCTCTAGGGCATGCATCAGCGGTTCTGCGAAGATCGCCGAGAGTTGGAGGATTAAAAGATAAAGATTTGTTTAGATCAACTTTTCTCTGGTTTGTGCCACTATTTTTTGTATCATTTTGATACCAATTAAATGATTAGGTCAGGAAATTTTCTGAGGTTTCCTGGGGGGTATTAGGCGTTACCTGTCCTAGGGTTAAGGAGATATTGAACAGGGGTTTAAGCAGTAATATAATTAAACATATACGGATATAAAATCTCCATTTTATTGGAACTTTGAGAATTATTTTTAACATAAATTAGCGATGAGCGATCGGGTATTCTTTCTTTCGTAATCAGTGATGTCACATAGAGAAAACCGCCCCAATTGCATTCCCAATTACATTTAGTTTAGAATGCACCCTGATTGGAACGGTAGATATCTAAGTTTTAAGATAAAAGTTAAATCAAGGATTAGAAGTTTGATCTATATTACTAACGATTTGGGTTGGTTTCAGCAAGGGCTGATTCGCTAATCCACCCAATTCTATAGATTCTAACATTTGGATCCATTGATTATTTCGCGTGGAATTATGAGGATTTTGACCAATGAGTTCTGCCAATGTTGCCAAGGCATCATACCAAATTTCATGTTGGATATAAAACTGCAACCGCTCCTCATCGCTGCTGACAATATTCAGTTGTTGTTGTTGTTCATTTGTCAAAACTTGGCGTTTTATCCAAGCGGATAAACTGCTGCAAGGTTCATAAATGTTAGGATTTTCTTGGTTGTAAGCACCGATGAAAATATTGTACCATTTGCCAGCTTCCAGCACGGGTGATTGACTTTTTGGTAATTGGAAGCTGATAATACTGGCTTGACTTGGCGCATCGATCATTTCTGTATAAACTTCTTCCTCTTGATCGTTAATCAAAACTACCGCTAATTTATTGATTGGTCGGTATTTTGTGGGAGCGTCTGGGGTGGGGTTGAGATACCAAAATAAGGTGGGATTTTCAGAAATTGTGGTTGCCCCCTGATCCGCCGGAATTAGTAAGGTCATTTGCCCACAGCCACGAGAACCACCATCAGCAGTTCTGCTGGGTGCTCCTCGTTCGGGGGGTTCAAAATTATTGACGGATTCAATGGACTGATAGCTTGCTTCTTCGGCGATCGCATTCGGTTGATTTTCTGATTGAGCTTTTCCTGCTAAGAATAGGCTGTCAGCAATGATGATTCCCCAGGTAATCAGTCCTAATAGGGTGACAATTTTGTGAGCGATTGTTTTGTGAGCGACTTTCTGTTTTAACATGAATGGTTCAGCACCTCCAAAATGAGTAAACTAGAGTTTAGTGGTTACTGACGTAGATCAGTTGTTTGATCTGTTTTTTTGAGTTGGGAGTGGTTGAGCTTAATAGTCGGTAATAGTCGGTAATAGTCGGTAATTCTCGGCCAAACTCTCAACCCTTACGCCAGATTAAGAGGTGGAAATTACCAGGATTTGTCTACGATTTTGCGCTCGCTCTGGCTGAGAATAAACTTTGTTAGAATAAACGTTGCTAGAATAAACGTTGCTTTTGGTGGGTGATTCACCTGAAACTACCCATTTACATTCTTGAGGTTTTAACTTTAATTTTGAACTTTAATGTTGAGAGTAGCTTAATTAGGCGCAACCCAGCATATTTGAGGCCAGCACTTTCAACCGCTTTACTGACTCCGATGAAGTACAACCTGAGTGGTTTCTAGAGAGTAGAAATCTGGGTCAATTGTCTAAATTGTCAATTGCCTAGATTATTTACTCTCATGGTGATTAAACGGGATGATTCATCAGCATGGGTGCCAGCCCTTGAACAACAGCTACGATTCGGTTTTATCTTAATAATTCCTTGACTGATTCACTGATAAAAGATTTGACAAGGTTCAACCAAATTTAGATGAAAAATCTATGTCAAACATCAGCGAGCCACTGCGGTTCCCCTCGCGGGGACAGGCTTGGGGTCTCCGCAAGTAGAGCAAGTGGCGGCAGAATGCTGAGAATCCTTGGCATTAGGTTACATTCAGTAACATTGGCGGAGCGTTAAGCATCAACAGCGCGATCGCCGATCTTGATTTAATCTTAACAAGCCCCGAAAACTTGTCTCAGTTTTTTTAGCTTTTTTTAATTTTTTCTTAAAAAGATTTATTGGCAAGGTGAATGGCTGAATCGCCAAGGTAGGGACTTTTTACGAAGATGGCCGTTTAAAGGCTGAATCAGTAATGAGTGTTGAATTGATCCTGGTTATTTCCATCAACACTTATGGGCATCAGTTGGATTGCGTAAACACTTTTACCCCATAAAGATTTGGCTGTTAGCGAATATACTTAAGTATCCCAAGGGTTTTATCCGAGTTTTATCCATATTTTTACCTGACGAGAGTAAAAGACAAGGGTAAAAAAATTTCCCAATGCGATTGGGGGACAAATTTCCGCCAAGTTCCGCCTGAGAGTCCCTCGATGCAAAAATGAAAGTATTTTCAGTAAGATGGGGATGACTTAAACCGCGATCGGATCATAAGGTAAAAATAGGTAAAAATGTCTTATTATTATCAGCACGCCAGTGTCTTTGCTTCCCGCACAGTGGAAGAGTTTGATTCGGAACAGGGAATCACCACCGCCCTGGGGACAGCGATCGCCCTCCGGTATCAGTATGATGACAGCCATGATATCCCTGAATCTTTGGCTTTGCTGGTCAAAGACACCCTGGCGGTTAAATTAGAAGCTTTGGTGATCGGTGTTTGGAAAGATTTAATCGAAGGAGGGGATAATTCATCCGAAGTGGTGAATGCTTTGGTAGCTGTGGCGGATCGACTGCCGAATTTAAAAGCCATATTTTTAGGGGATATATTGTCAGAGGAATATGAAATTTCTTGGATTGTACAAAGTGATATTAGTCCAGTTTTATCCGCATATCCTAATTTAGAATGGTTGCAAGTTCGCGGCGGTAGCGGGTTAGAATTTAGCCCGGTTCAGCATGATAATTTAAAATACCTGATTATTGAAACGGGGGGGCTAAGTCGAGAGGCGATCGGGCAAATTTGTCAACTCCAGTTACCCAGTTTAGAGCATTTAGAACTATGGTTGGGTAGTGACTACTATGGTGGCGATTCTACCGTTGAGGACTTGCAGCCAATCCTCGAAGGCAACTTATATCCTAAGTTAAAATATTTAGGCTTAAGAAATGCCCAATATACCGATGAAATTGCCGAAGCTGTGGTGCGATTCCGCAAAGCGGATCGCTTTAGCGAATCGCGCATCATTCATCAACTGAAAACCCTAGACTTATCGATGGGAACTTTAGGGGCAAAAGGTGCCGAGTTTCTTTGTAGTTCTCCATCGATAAAAAACCTCGATACTTTGAATGTTTCAGAAAATTATCTTAATGATGAGGATATCGCCAAGTTAGCCAGCCTCAAAATTAATCTAATTGCGGACAACCAAAAAGATATAGAAGAATATGATGAGAATGAACGTTATTGTTCCGTTTCTGAGTAACTCGATCTGATTATATTTTATTTGTTGATTGGTTTCTTGGTTTATTGATTTGATTTATTTGTAGGGGCAAAGCATTCCGGCAGCTATTTATCGCAGTAAAACATAAACCTTTTACCGGAATGCTTCGCCCTTATTTGGTTTATTGGTTTATTGGTTTTTTGGTTGGTTTGTTTGTTCGTTTGTAGGTTTGTAGGGGCGAAGAATTCCGGCAGTTATTTCTCGCGGTCAAACAAAAATATTGTACCGGAATGCTTCGCACTTATGTTATGTTATTTTATTTTTTATGGCCAAATCCTTCCGGCAGCTATTTATCGCAGTAAAACATAAACCTTTTACCGGAATGCTTTGCCCTTATTTTGTTATCTTGTTTTTTCTGGCAAAATGCTTCCGGCAGATATCTCTCGCAGTCAAACATAAATTTTTTACCGGAATGCTTCGCCCTTATTTTGTTAACTTATTTATCTCATGCCATTGAAATTTTTAAAATTTATCATAATTGGCAATCCTGAAAATCGACGAATTGGGCTTTTTCAAGAAGCCTTAAATTACTGGGGTTTGCCTTCAGCAAAAGTGCTGGATTACTTAGACTTAATTTATGGTCGAGAAAGTCTTGCAGATATAATAGACTCCCAGACTATAATCCGCATTGAATCACCAGAAAGAAACTTTCTAGTAGAAAAAGCTATTATCGCAGCCGGGGCTAATATTGAACCGGCAGGAACCCATCAGCAAATTACTGCCGCTGATGCCTTAGCTTTAGAATTTGATAAGGGTCGGATTTATTATCCGAGACAATGGTATTTAGGCTGGTGTAATTTATTGCAGCAATGGGCAAATGTTATTTTAAATCAGGATAGTCCTAATCAAGGTTTACCGGGCAATAATCTGGGTTATTTTATCAACCATCCAACGGATATTATCCAGATGTTTGATAAGCGAATTTGTCACCAGCGGTTTACAGATTACTCTTTTAATCAGCTAGAGATTGTCAATAATAATGTAATTTACTCTAATTCTTTGGCAGGATTATTAGCAAAGCGATCGCGTGAGCAAATCCCCCAAACTAACCATACTATCCCTCGGTCTATTATTCCTTTACCTCGGTGTTTAGCGGGGATTATTAGTTATGAACATTTACGAGAACAAATGCAACAGCAAAATTTGTCTCGTGTGTTTGTAAAATTAGCTCATGGATCCGGTGCTTCGGGGGTGGTTGCTTATCGGGTTAGCCCCAAAGGTGAGTCAGCAATTACTACGGTAGAACGAGTCCGCCACCAGGGTGAAACTATTCTCTATAATTCTCGGAAAATTAGCACTTATTTTCAGCGAGAAAAGATTGCGGATATTATTAATATTCTCTGTAAAGAAGGAGTACAAGTAGAGGAATGGCTGCCGAAAGCTAAACTGCAACATCGTCCATTTGATTTGCGAGTTGTGGTAATTTCAGGAGAAGCCCAGCATTTAGTAGTTCGGTTAGGCAAAAGCCCGATGACAAATTTACATTTAAAAAGCGATCGCGGCAATAGTGAGGAATTTTTGCAGCGAGTTGGGGTGGAAAACTGGCAAGCAATGCGGCAAACTTGTGAAACCGCTGCCCGGTTATTTCCCAATAGTTTATATTGTGGGATTGATTTACTGGTTTATCCTGATTTTCGCCGTCATGCTATTTTAGAAATTAACGCTTTTGGGGATTTATTACCAGGGATTACTTGGAATAATCTCGATACTTATACCAGTGAAGTCAAAGCAATTTTAAGGTTAACCGCTGATGCATGATATGAATTATAATATGAATTATAATATGAATCAAATTGTGGGCAGCCACGATATTTTATTGATGACCTTAGATACTCTGCGGTATGATGTGGCGCAAGATTTATTTCTCCAGGGAAAAACGCCAAATTTAGCCCAAGTTTTACCCAAAACTGGATGGGAATGTCGCCACTCTCCGGGAAATTTTACTTATGCAGCCCATCACGCATTTTTTGCGGGTTTTTTGCCCACCCCAATTACTCCAGGAATTCATCCTCGGTTGTTTGCGGTGGAGTTTGCCGGAAGTAACAGCATCACCGAGAAAACTTGTGTTTTAGACCGGGCAGATATTGTTACAGGTTTGGCCGCAAAAGGATATCATACAGTTTGTATTGGAGGGGTGGTATTTTTTAATAAATTGACGCCGTTGAGTCAAGTTTTACCGAGTTTTTTTACGGAAAGTTACTGGAGTCCAGAGTTAGGGGTTACTGACCGAAATTCTACGGCTAATCAAGTTAATTTGGTGGCAGAATTGGTGGGGAAAATGCCCCCGGAACAGCGGCTATTTTTATTTATCAATATTTCGGCATTGCATCAACCAAATTATTTTTATTTGTCCGGGGCGTTCGCGAAGCGGCGCGGATGCGCTATCGCTGATAGTCTGGCTTCTCATGGGGCTGCTTTAGAATATGTGGATAGTCAGCTAGGCAAATTATGGCACATAATACGCGATCGCGCCCCCACTTTCTGTATTATTTGCTCCGATCATGGCACCGCTTATGGAGAAAATGGTTATATCGGTCATCGTCTCAGTCACCCAGTGGTTTGGACGGTTCCTTATGCTGAATTTATCTTATAGCAATCTTCTATGGGCTGAACCGCTTTTCTTGGGTGAGGGCAAAGCATTTCGGTATATATTTTATGGCTGTTAAATCTGAAAACCCTGTAAAGTCAGGGCGAAGCATTTCGGTATATATGTTATTGCTGTTAAAGCAGAAATTTCTTACCGAAATGCTTTGCCCCTACATTTAATCGGAAAAACGCTGTAAAGTAAAGAAACTGCACAAATCTACGGAGAAATTATCTTGGGTGTAGAACTTCGCAGTTATGTCTATTTAGATAACCTGCAACCTCAACACGCGGCTTATATTGGTACGGTGTCCCTGGGCTTTTTGCCCTTGCCAGGGGATACATCCTTGTGGATTGAAATTTCCCCAGGAATTGAAATTAATCGGATTACTGATGTTGCTTTGAAAGCGGCTAGAGTCCGTCCGGCAGTCCAATTTGTCGAACGACTTTATGGACTGCTAGAAATTCATTCCAGTTCTCAAGGGGAAACCCGCATTGCCGGTCAAGCAATTTTAGAAGCCCTCGGAGTTCAAGAAAGCGATCGCCTCAAACCGCGCATCATTTCTAGTCAAATTATCCGCAATATCGACCCTCATCAAGCCCAACTAATCAACCGCAACCGACGGGGACAGCTAATTTTAGGCGGTCAAACCCTCTATGTCTTAGAAGTGGAACCCGCTGCTTATGCGGCATTGGCAGCCAACCAAGCAGAAAAATCGGCGCTGATTAATATCCTCCAAGTGCAAGCGGTGGGCAGCTTTGGTCGTCTTTACCTCGGTGGGGAAGAACAAGATATTATGGCTGGTTCTCAGGCAGCTTTAGCGGCGATCGAAAATGTTAGAGGTCGCGAATTTGGCAGTCAAGGGCGAAAAGAATAATATTGTTGTTTGTTGGTTGTTGTTTGTTGGTTGTTGATTGTTGTTTGTTGATTGTTGTTTGTTGATTGTTGATTGTTGTTTGTTGTTTTTTCATCAACCACCAACCACCAACGAAAGAATCCCTACCCACCAACGAACAACGAACAACGAACAACGAACAACCACCAACAAACAACCACCAACAAACAACCATCAACCACCAACCACCAACCATTAACAAATTATATGAATAAAACAGAAAAAAAACGCCCAAAATTGGCGCAATTATTGGCCGATTCCCCTTATCAAGCTTATGTTTATTCTTATCCCCATAAAACATCCTATCGTCCGATCGCGCCTCCCGTTCCCTTAGAGGAAGTTTGGGCAACCGAAGATAAGCAGTCTCTCTTTTTATATATTCATATTCCCTTTTGTGAAATGCGCTGCGGTTTCTGTAATTTATTTACCACCGTGAAAAATAATCAAACACTATTTGAGGAATATGTCCAAACAGTGCAACGACAAGCGATTCAGGTTAAAAAAGCCTTGGGAGAGGCAACTTTTGCCCGATTTGCGTTAGGGGGTGGCACACCAACTCAGTTGCCTTTGCCCCAAATTGAGGCGATTTTAAATATTGCGGAAAAGACTATGGGGGCGCGGTTATTAGATATTCCCATTTCCGTAGAAGTTTCCCCGGAAACAGTCGATCGCGATAACTTAAAATTGTTGCGTGATCGCGGCATTACCCGGTTAAGTATTGGCATCCAAAGTTTTATTGATGCGGAAGTTTTAGCCGTTCAACGGCGTCAAGACGTGACCCAGGTTAAAGCGGCATTAAACTTAATGGCTGAGGCAAATTTTCCCACGATTAATATTGATTTAATGTATGGTCTACCGGGGCAAACCGTGGCTAATTGGCTGCGATCGCTGCAAGAAGCCTTACAGTTTCAGCCCCAAGAAATTTATCTCTATCCTTTATATGTGCGTCCCCTGACTGGACTGGGCAAAACTCCACAAGAATGGGACGATATTCGCTTAAATTGCTATCGAGAAGCGCGATCGCTTTTACTTTCCCAAGGTTATACCCAAGTTTCCCTAAGAATGTTTGCCAAAGCATCTTTAACTGCCAGCGATACCCCAGTTTACTGCTGCCAAAACGATGGCATGATTGGACTCGGTTGTGGGGCTAGGTCTTATACAGATACTTATCATTATTCTGGGGAATATGCCGTCAGTAACTTAGAAGTAAATCATATTTTAAATAAGTTTATTCAAACTTCAGACACAGCTTTTAATTATATCCACTATGGCTTTAAATTGGATCAGGAAGAACGTCGCCGTCGTCATGTTTTATTATCCTTACTTTCCCAAGAAGGAATCGACTTAAATCACTATCATCATCGTTTTAATACGGATATTTTTGCGGAATTGCCAGAACTGACCGAATTATTAACCCTGAATCTGGCAATTCTGGAAAATCAGCGGTTTTGCTTAACGGAACAGGGAATTGAGCGATCGGATACCATTGGTTATTGGTTATTTTCCGATCGCGTGCGTCACCTAATGCAAGAATATGAGTTAAAATAAAATTGTTTAATCCGATAAAATATCAAATTTTTCCTATGAATCAATGGTCGCCAGAAATATTTAAAAAAGCCTGGAACTTTGCCACGATAGCCCATCATGGCCAAACCTATGGCGGGTCTGAAGCGGGGATAAAAATTGACTACATTAACCATATTGGTAGTGTGGTTATGGAAGTGATTTGGGGGTTGGATGCGTCCCCAGATTATGATGCAGATTTAGCGGTACAATGTGCCCTTCTCCATGATATTATTGAAGATACCAAATATCAGTATGAGGATGTGCAAAAAGAGTTTGGAACGGCGATCGCTGATGGGGTAATGGCCTTAACCAAAAATAAAGATTTACCCACAAAAGAAGCTCAAATAAAAGATAGCTTATCTAGAATTAAGCAACAGCCGAAAGAAATTTGGATGGTAAAACTAGCCGATCGCATTACTAACCTGTATCATCCTCCTTACTATTGGTCAAATGAGAAAAAAATCGCCTATAAACAGGAAGCCATATTAATTTATCAAGAGTTAAAAGCAGGCAGTGATAAATTAGCCCAAAGACTTTGGCAAAAAATCACCGAATACGATCGCTTTATTGGCATTGGTAGTTGACCTTTGACGATGAAACCCTGACAGGAAAGAGGGAACCGGGACTGGGGGTTATACCTACATCTGGCTGGGTTTCGGGTCTAGGGTCTAGAAACCTCAGATAAAACATATTACATATAAACAACAAACAATAAAAAAGCCAAAAGTAATGATAGTCGGAAGAAAAAAAGTAAATAAGTTTCTTGGCGATCGCTTTTTGCAGCCATAGCGATCTATACTTAAAATCATCAAATCAGACAATCAACGATTAAAGTAAATATTTTAGTCAAATTTACTTAGACGTTTGAAACTTAATAGATATTTGTACTTATTTCGCTGAATTGACTCAAATAAAAATCTGTATAAATGCTCAAATAGGTAAAAAAATATTCACATAAATTTACAAAAAACCGTGAAAATAAAGAGAAAAAATCAAAAATTATATGGTATAATGCGAACACACTGTTTGATAGATTGATATTAGACTAAGATAAGTCCAAATTTTTCCTTTTCGGTAAAAGTAATTAAGTAATAAGACTTATCAGAGTTTTTTTCACTCTGGGTTGTCATCAATCTCTGATATTGCAGAGGAATCGTCACCCACTATCAGCAAACCAGCAAAATTGTTGGATTTGCGCTCTTTTCATCAGAGATGCGTGAATATGTCACCGATCTAGCATCTCAAACCTCTACCCAATTCTCAATTTTTTAGGGAAATGTGGCAAGTTTGAGAAAAATTGTGTAACAAATTGTCACCTAAAGGCGAATATCGCTTAATTTTGATTAAACAGTCATTTTGACTCCCAGTTATTTATCCCAAGGAGCTTTGCCACTATGTCTAATGACAATGTAAATGTAAATGTCAAACCCCAAACCCGTAATCACAAAGGATTTTTTATTCACCAAGCGGCCTATAAACTAATGGGAATTGACAAGTCTGGTTGGGCTTTAATTTGCGTCGATGATGCAGTTTGCCATTATGTAGATCCTGACGACCTGCAACGACATCAAAAAACTGCTGAGTCGTAAACAAGAAACAATGTAGCGAAAGTTAATCATTGCTTCTGAAGATTAAAAATTGGGAGGCTGTCCTGGTTTCAGGTGCAGCCATATCCTTTTTTCAGATCCTCATTAATCGCGATCGCGTCGCCGATTAACGAGAACTTAAAATTTCCTCAAGGGCTGATTTTAAACCGGGATATTGGTATTCAAAGCCCGAAGCCAAAGTGCGTTGAGGTAAAACCTTTTGACCTTCTAAAACCACTTTAGCCCCATCCCCTAAAAGCAGTTGTAAAGCGAAGTCGGGAACTGGCAACCAAGAAGGACGATGCATGACTTGACCCAACCCTTGACAAAGTTCATTCATCCGCACGGGATTGGGTGCGGTGCCATTGTAAACTCCTGCTAAATCAGACCGTTGCAGACTAGCCATAATTAAGCTGACTAAATCATCTCGATGAATCCAAGAAAACCACTGGCGACCACTGCCAATCGGCCCGCCAGCAAATAACTGAAAAGGGGTGAGCATTTTCGCCAGGGCTCCCCCCATCCCTAAGACAATTCCGGTGCGAATAATTACCAGTCGAGTACCCGTTTCTTTCACTTTTTGCGCTTCATTTTCCCAGTCTTGACAAACTTGAGCGAGAAAATCATTGCCCGGATTACTGGTTTCATCAAAGGTGGCGGTTTCGCTGGTGCCGTAGTACCCGATCGCCGATGCATTCACCAAAACTTTGGGCTGAGGACTCGCTTTGGCGATCGCCTCGACAATTTTTTGCGTCCCCAATTTACGACTATTTAAAATTTCTTGCTTCCGTTGCGCGGTCCAGCGTTCTTCGGCAATAGCTGCCCCGGCTAAATTCACCACCGCATCACAACCAGCGATCGCCCCTTGCCACTCTCCAGACTGTTGCGGTGTATAGGTGACAAATTCGACATTGGGAAAATTTTTCGAGGGAAATACCCGCAAAGCGCGATCGCGGTTCCGGGTCAACACCACAAGGCGATCGCCCTGACCATGTAACTTTTCAACTAAACGAGTTCCCACAAAACCTGTGGCACCAGTGATGGCTACTTTCATGTGATTTCTTCTCAAACATCATTTCACCCTAACTATCCTAAAACCTTTCTGAGATTCCTAAAATAACCAACAACGAATAACCAACAACTAATAACAAATAACCAACAACAAATAAAAAATTTGGTTAATTTCAGTTAAGATAAAATCTTGTAAAATCTGACGCCAAGTGAGAATTTATACTCAGTTTATCCCGATCCACTCTCGCAGTGGAACCTAGTGGATCTGAAAAAACCTTGGAGATATCTTGAGCTTGAATCTATGGTGAAAACTTATGCCCTAGTCCACGAATGGTTAACCCCGGAAGCCACTGGGGGCAGTGAACTTGTTGTTAAAGAAATTCTCCAAAATATTGATGCAGATATCTATGCGTTGATTGATTTTGAGTCCACTAATCCCCAAAGTTATTTATATCAGCGACAAATTGGCACGACTTTTTTACAAAAATTCCCGTTGGCGCGGTCTGGGGTGCAAAAATATCTGCCCTTGTTACCCCTGGCGATCGAACAAATAGATTTACGGAAATATGATGTGATCCTTTCATCATCCCATGCGGTAGCGAAAGGGGTACTCACCACCCCCAATCAGTTGCATATCTGCTACTGTCATACCCCCATGCGCTATGCCTGGGATTTAACTTTTGATTATTTGGAAGGCAGTCGGGCAGGGCAAGGTTTACCGGGATACCTGACTCGGTATTTGTTGCACCGTCTGCGCCAGTGGGATACGATTTCCGCCAATCGGGTTGATTATTTTATTGCCAACTCGCAACACACTGCCCGTCGGATCTGGCGATGTTACCGTCGGCAGGCTGAGGTGATTTATCCCCCGGTGAATATTGAGCGATTTGGGTTGCGGGAGCAAAAAGAAGATTTTTATCTGACGGTTTCCCGGTTGGTAAGCTACAAAAAAGTATCTTTAATTGTCAATGCTTTTAACCTGATGGGCAAACCACTGATGGTAATTGGTACTGGACCAGAGTTAGAACAACTCCGTGCGATCGCTCAACCGAATGTGCAAATCCTCGGATCTCAGCCCAACTCTGTGGTTGAGGAACTTATGGCAGCGGCAAAAGCTTTTGTCTATAGCGCTTGTGAGGATTTTGGCATTGCCCTGGTGGAGGCACAAGCTTGCGGGACTCCGGTAATTGCTTATGGGGCAGGAGGGGCTTTAGAAACCGTGCAAGATATTCGGCAGCATCCCCAGACGGGAACGGGTTTGCTGTTTTCATCCCAGACGGAAGCGGCTTTAATTGAGGCAGTCCAGACTTTTGAAACCTATCAGAGTCAGTTTGACGCCGCGACGGTGCGATCGCACGCCTTAAAATTTGCCCCGAACATCTTTCAAGAACGCTATCAAAGCTTTGTCCAGCAATGTCTTGAGCAATTTAACCTCCGTGGCTACCATCAGATCGACAGGGACTCCTTTTGCTAGTGGGCAAATTTTGCCCACCCTACTAGCTCCCTTTGCTAGAGGAGGGTCAAGAAGAGCAAGAAATTTTCAATTCAACCTCAGTAATTGAAAATAATCAATATACAATTAAGCAATTTTCATAGTTTCTTAATTCCTCAAGCTTCGGTCTTGTCAGAATTCCTTTAGAATTGCTGCGTCTTCCGTTATCTTGGGACTTTGGAACCCTATTTTCTCAGGGAAGCGTCTGAAGGCTTTATGATCGGGACTATATGTGTGTGGTGTGAAGTGAGTGAAGGAGTACAATGACTGCTAATAGCCAGCTAATTTCCGGCAAAGTTCTGCGTGCCGTTGCCCAGCGCAGCATCAGGGCTTTCCCTCTCCCCAAAGTTAACCGAGTTTTCTTGAAACGACTGTTTGATGTCGTTTTCTCTTTGTCCGTCTTGATTTTGTTTTCACCCGTTTACCTGATTTTGGTTCTGCTGATTCTCTTCAGTTCTCCTGGATCGGTGTTTTACGTTCAGGAACGAGTCGGCATCAACTATAAAAAATTTCGCTGTTTTAAATTTAGAACGATGGTGGAAAATGCCGATGAAATCCTGGATGAATTAATGGAAAATCCAGAAATCCGTTCTGAGTTTGAGGATAATTTCAAATTAAAACAAGACCCCAGAATTACCAAGATTGGTCATTTTTTACGGATTACTAGCTTGGATGAGTTTCCTCAATTTTGGAATGTGTTAAAAGGAGACATGAGCGTGGTTGGGCCTCGGCCTCTGGTGGTGGAAGAATTGCCCAGATATGGCCATTCCATCGACAAAGTGTTAACGATAAAACCAGGAATTACTGGGTTATGGCAAGTTTCGGGCCGGAATGATATCCCGTATCCAAAACGAGTTCAGATGGATGTTTATTATGTAAATTTCCATAACTTTTGGATGGATTTGTGGATTGTGTTCAAAACAATTAAAGTCGTTCTGTTTCCTAAGAACAACGGTGCTTATTAGAATGCCAGTCGCGATCGCCTTTTAGGATGACTAGAGGGCGATCGCTTTTTAGTAGCTTTCTGAACTTTTGTTGCCGGGGGTTTCTGGCGCAAGAGTGCAGGAGTAGGGAGAATGTAGGGGCGAAGCATTTGCGCCCTGATTTAAGAGTTAAAATATCTGCGCGGTAAGCTTTCCCCATGCCCTTGGTGATATGCTTCGCCCTTGCAACGGTCAAAAGTCAGCCCCCGGTTTCTCAGGGGTCAACGGTTAACCTTTTACAAATAGCAAATCAACAATCAACAACCTACAACCTACAATCAACAACCTACAATCAACAAAAAATAACAAATAAATTTAAACATTGACCGAATTATTTTAGGTTAAGCTGAAAAAATTAATCGGTGAATTTTCTAAGTTACTAGAGGAAATTCTCTGAAAAAAAATTAGTTTTCGCAGTTTTCGAGCGCTTAAAACCCACTAACTGCGATCGCTTTAGCTAAATTAAAAGAAACGATTAAGGAACGACTTTGCATGACTGAAAATAAACGCGCACTGATCACCGGCATTACCGGACAAGATGGTTCATACTTAAGTGAGTTGCTGTTAGAGCAAGGGTATGAAGTCCACGGCATCATCCGCCGGACATCCACCTTTAACACCGATCGCATTGACCATATCTACGAAGACCCCCACAACGAAAGAGCCAAATTATTTCTACACTACGGCGATTTAACCGATGGTGTCACCCTGCGGCGAATCTTAGAAGAAATCAAACCCGTAGAAATTTACAACCTCGGCGCTCAATCCCACGTCCGAGTCAGCTTTGACACCCCGGAATACACCGTTGATGCCGTAGGGATGGGCACCTTGCGGCTATTAGAAGCCATCCGGGACTATCAACAACGCACCGGCATTCAAGTGCGCTTCTATCAAGCGGGTTCCTCGGAAATGTTTGGCAAAGTCCAAGAAATTCCTCAGAAAGAAACCACCCCCTTTTACCCCCGCAGTCCCTACGCTTGCGCCAAGGTTTATGCTCACTGGCAAACCGTTAACTATCGCGAGTCCTATGGCTTATTTGCTTGCAATGGGATCCTGTTCAACCACGAATCCCCACGTCGTGGAGAGACTTTTGTTACTCGTAAAATTACTCGCGCCCTTGCCCGAATTTTAGCAGGAAAACAGAAAAAACTCTACTTGGGCAACCTGGATTCTAAGCGGGACTGGGGCTATGCTAAAGATTATGTCCGGGGAATGTGGTTGATGTTGCAGCAAGATGAACCGGATGATTATGTGCTTTCCACGAATGAAACTCACTCGATTCGCGAGTTTCTGGATATTGCGTTTAATTATGTCAATTTAGATTGGCATGATTATGTGGAATTTGATCCGCGCTATCTCCGACCGGCAGAGGTGGATATTTTAATTGGGGATTCTACGAAAGCACGGCAAAAGTTAGGCTGGCAACCTTCGGTTACTTTTGAAGAATTGGTGATTCTGATGGTGGAAGCTGATTTAGAGGCGATCGGATTATCTTCTCCCAAAGGTCAGTCCATTGATGACCATGCCTTTATTCGTCAAGATAGTGGCAACACCGTAGACTAATGATTAATTTCGGAAGGGGCAGAGGTCTGGTGGGGCAGAGAAAAGATACTCTTTCCTCTTTCCTCTCTCCTCTTTCCTCTCTCCTCTCTCCTTCCGAGAATGCTCACCCTACGGCTTAATTTTTTTGATTTTGAGGGGTAACAAATGCCAAGTTTAGATTTGTCAGAAAAACGCATTTTGGTGACAGGTGGGGCGGGTTTTTTAGGTCGCCAAGTGATCGATCAATTGCTCAAAGCGGGGGCAAATGCCGATAAAATTACGGTGCCGCGATCGCGTGATTATGACCTGCGGACAATGGCAGCTTGCCAGCAAGTTGTCCAAAACCAAGATATTATTATTCACCTCGCAGCCCACGTCGGTGGTATTGGTTTAAATCGGGAAAAACCGGGGGAATTATTCTACGATAACTTAATGATGGGCGTACAACTAATTCACTCTGCCTATCAAGCAGGAATCGAAAAATTTGTCTGTGTTGGGACTATCTGTGCCTATCCAAAATTTACCCCAGTTCCCTTCAAAGAAGAAGACCTCTGGAATGGCTATCCCGAAAAAACCAATGCCCCTTATGGAATAGCCAAAAAAGCCTTATTAGTGCAACTCCAATCCTACCGACAACAATACGGGTTTAATGGGATTTTCTTGCTGCCGGTCAATTTATATGGCCCAGAAGATAACTTTAACCCCAACAGTTCTCATGTGATTCCAGCCCTAGTTAGAAAAGTCCATGAAGCCCAAGTTAAAGGCGAGAAACAACTCTATGTTTGGGGGGATGGTAGCCCTAGTCGTGAGTTTCTTTATTCCACTGATGCAGCGCGAGGCATTGTCTTAGCCACCCAACATTATAATGAAACCGATCCGGTTAATTTAGGCACCGGATATGAAATTAAAATTCGGGATTTAATTGAATTAATCTGCGAATTAATGGAATTTCAAGGGGAACTTGTGTGGGAAACGGACAAACCCAATGGTCAACCCCGCCGTTGCTTAGATACAGAAAAAGCCAAACAAGCCTTTGGGTTTACCGCTGAAGTGGACTTTAAACAAGGTCTAAAAAATACGATAGATTGGTATCGACAACACACGGATTTGTGAGTTTCAGAAACCGGGTTTCTCCAAGAAACCCGGTTTCTTGTCTTGGAGATACCGGGTTTCTTTTGTTTTCTCTGTCTGTGTCTCTCTGTGTCTCTGTGGTAAAAACTGCAAAATTATTGCTAAAAACTATTGACAAATTAAAAATTTTACGGGAAAATAAAAATATGGTTATAGTGGAAAAATTTGCCGACATATATATAGATCACTCAAATCAATCATATACCCAAAGTATTTAGGCAACCATTTTACTACCCAGTTTAGGGATTGATTTTACGGTTGCAGATGCGGAAACTCCTAATTAAATATGCCGCTTCTGCTGCTTCGATGAATCCGACAAATACGCGGTGTTTCACGGGTGCTAGTGATGCGAGTACGGCAGTCGCAATTGGCGCTAATTATATGTTAGTTGCTGAGGATCGCGAGCGAAAAATCCGCTTGTACGATCGCCACAATTCCGGTTTACCTCTCAACAGTTTTGACTTTACCTCTTCCCTCGGTTTAACGGATATTTCCGCTGGTGTTCCTAGAGAAGTCGATATCAAAGCTTCCACCAAAATTGGCAACCGAATTTACTGGTTAGGTTCCCACAGTAATTCTAGCAGTGGCAGTTCTCAACCCAACCGCGATCGCCTATTCGCGACCGATATTTCGGCCACTGGCACAAATACCATCATAAATTATGTTGGTCGATATGATAATTTAAGAAATGATTTAATCGCTTGGGGAGATGCCAATGGTTGCAATTTTACCGCCAGTGCTGCTATTAATAAAATACCGGAAACAAGTGATGGTAGCGGATTTAATATTGAAGGATTAACCATTGCCCCAAACGGCACTACCGGATAGATTGCTTTTCCTACACCAAACCTACCTAACTCCACTCGCCAAAAAGCCTTAATTGCAACCAATATTATAAATTTACCGACTTAGTAACAGGTGTGGCAACAAACGCAAATATCGGCACACCAATAGAATTAGATTTAGGGGGAAGGGGAATTCGCAGTATCGATCGCAATACTAACAACCAATACCTAATCATAGCGGGTCTTCCCGACGCAGCCACCGCTACTGCCCCCAAAGATTTTCGCCTTTGCAGTTGGACGGGAAACCCCAGTGACCCACCCGAATTACTGTTAACCGATTTAACCGGATTAAATACTGGATTAAATATTGACAGCAGTCTTGAATCACTTGAATCAATCGTCGAAGTCCCTATAATAATAACTAAATTTGAGAATTTAGTTATTTTAAATGTACTATATAAACTCTATCCTTCACTAAAAGTGTATGGAATATCGGACATTCCTACTTGTAGATTAGTTCTTGCCGCTGATACGGTACTAGACCCTGTGCCCCCATTCGCGATCGCAGCTATCCCAGTAATATTCCCAGCACTTCCAGAAATATTCCCAGAAATTTGAACGCCGGTATGAGTATGCGATGCGGCGGCTGCACCGATCGCCTCTGGGGTAAGCGGGTCAGAACCCTCGATTGCTTTGGGGCGTGGATCTCAAAATTCTCAATAATCAAAGCTTCTGCGCGTGAATCAGGTGTCGAGTTGCTTGCCCAAAGGAAATTGTTGTAGGCACAGCAGAAAATTCATAAGCGTATTGGCCGGGAATTTCAATTTCAGCATTTGCGGCAGTAGCTGGTTTGCTGGCCACCTTACCTGTTGCCACATACAAAGTATTAACAGAACGATTGATAATGATTAATCGCTTTCTGTCTTACGTGCCGCGATCGCATCGACAACCGTCACAGACACAGCAATGGTGGCATGAGCGCTATTGCTGTAAGTTTTGGTGTTGTTGCTGACTGGTTGATTGCCAATAAATTGTAACATTTTTACTCCTTGTTTGTTTCTGGATAACTAATGGATAATTGCCACGGATAAAATTGAATTATCAAGAAATATTTCGCAGTATTTCATTGGATTTGCCTCGATTTTTATTGAGAAAATTATCAATTTTAGCATTTGTGATCATCGAAAAAATCTAGAGCAAATTTTATTTTCGACTTGACATGGTTAAAAAAGCCAATTAACAGTCAAATGTTAAAACAACAAGTAAATCATTTTGAACCCCCAGATACAGGAAAAATATTGGTAAAGATACACCAAAGTTAGAATAATTTGTTCTTGAACAGGTAATGTAAGTAATTTTCCGACCCGCCCCTTTGACATTACTGGTGGTTTTTAACAGATCGGCATCCGCTTTTTTTTGGAGGTGTACAATGGAAGCTTCTCTCGACAATTATTGTAAATGCTTATAATTTATTCCTATAAGCATCGGTGTTAATTCGGGGTGTTATTCAATATATTTTATAATTACGCTCATAGCAGGACAAAAAAATTGAATCTTATTATAGCATATACTTTAATTTTTGGATATGTCTAATACCTAACTTTACAGGTGGCTGCATACAAGGGAACGAATCGCACAAGTGAAATAACTATAGCAATCCTAAAACAAGGTCGAAAATTTGCCCTCGCCCCCCAACCTGGGTCATGGGAGAGGGGAATCTCATTCACAAATCCTGCACGGATAGCTATATAGGTCGGAGATGCTGGAAATGCTGGCAATTATTTACAATATTTAGCAAGCTGGACGGCAATTTCCGATGGCATGGAGGTAAAGCGAATTAAGAAAAAATAATCGTATGTGGAACATTTCTTTAAAACTTTGGCATAAATATCACCAGGTTCTTCGTCGTTAGTCAGTTCTATGTCCAAGTTAATTTTTAGATTGCTTAATGGTTCAATCAACCTTTCCGCTTTTATTTCCGCTATTTCTTTGGATAATTTGACTAAAGTTGCTCGATATTGAGTGGAATTGATATGTTTGCCATCGATCAAGCTATAAGTTAAAGCAATTTCGGGTCTAACCGGAAATAGTTCGGCTTCCATTTTGGGCATGAACTGCATATATCGACCGCCAATGCCGCCGACTTCATAAATCGTAATTTCTTGATTAAATCCTTTAGGATTGACGATTTTTTTGTCATCAATTCTGAGGGGATTTTTGATGCTTTGCATAGTAGAGTCTGAGATTAGTATTTGTCCGCCAATTGTGTAGGACTCGATCCGAGAGACGAGGTTGACTTCACTGCCGATCGCGGTATATTCGGCGTGTTTCTGAGAGCCAATATTGCCGACGATCACTTCCCCGGTATGAATGCCAATTCCCATTTCAATCACAGGTAAATTTAATTGGCTCAGTTTTTGATTGATTTCTTTCATGGCAATTTGCATGGCGATCGCACAAGCAACGGCTCGTTCGGGGTCGTCTTCACGGCTAGTTGGGGCGCCAAAAATGACTAAAATTGCATCGCCCATAAATTTATCAATCGTGCCATTATATTGTTCAATGATTTGGCACATTCGCTCTAAATAAATATTCAATAAATTGACGACTTTTTCCGGAGGCAAAGGTTTAGCTAAAGCGGTAAATCCCCGCAAGTCAGATAACAGTAAGGTGACAGTCCGGTTTTCGCCGCCTAATTTGAATCCTTGAGGACTTTCTAGTAAGTTGGCAATTACGGCATCATTTAAATAACGCCCAAAGGTTTTTCTAATTTGTCCGGCGGTTCGGGCAATATATCCTTGAATGGCGATCGCCGATCCTAATAAACCCAATAAGGGCAGAACAACGGGAATCCACCAGCCGTTTAAAAAGCTAAAATAAGTAACTCCAAACAAAGTACAAATACTCAGCAATAAACTGCCTGAACTCAGCCAAGATATGTGATTGGTGCCGCTAGAATATCGCCATTTCCAAGTTAGGGTTGAACCTAAAGCTGACCAAGCAAAAATCCAAACCCATTCCAGGGGTTCTGGCCAAGTTTTGACTAAGGGGCGATCGCTCAGTACCGTCTCCAAAATTTGGCTGGCAACATTGGCATGAATTTCTACTCCGGCAGTCGGTTCAGGAGTGCTAATCATGCCACTACTATAAGGAGTAAAAAAGAAATCATTCAGGCTTTCGGCGGTGGAACCAATTAACACAATGCGATCGCGCATCAGGTCATCGGCAACTTTATTTTCTAGCACATCAGTCATCGACACGAATTGATACGGGCAGTGATTTTTGTTTCGTAAACAAGAAGGTCCGCGAAAGTTTAATAAGATTTGATAACCGGATGCATCTGCTCGAATATAACCCCCATCATTGCTTTCAAAAGGAGGAAAAACCACATCACCAAATTTAATCCAGCTTTCATCGGTTAAGCTGACCGGAATTCCCGCCGCTTCCAAATATAACCAAGCTAGAGTAAATCCTAAACTATAAGTAGGATTGCCTTGGCGATCGCTCAGATAAAAAAAGGCGCGTCGGATTTTTCCATCGGCATCTTCCACAAAATCATTGGCACTCACTTGCTCTAATTCCGCTAATTCCGGCGGGGGATTCACCCCAAAAGCGTTTTCGTCTCCGACAACTTTCTTAATCCCAATTAAATTCGGTGTAGATTTGTAGATTTCCACTAATTCTTGATGGCCAGGTTCTACGGGTAAATCTCGATAAATATCCAAACCAATGGCACGAGGTTGCTGGACTTTAATTTTGGCCAATAATTCAGCCAGCACGCGATCGGGGACAGGCCATTGTCCCACATTGCGTAAATCCGATTCATTAATCGTGACCAATACAATGCGATCGTCTGGACTTTCCGGTGGACGTAAGCGAAAATATCGATCAAGTAATGCCCATTCGAGCATTTGCAGTCCACCAGTCCAACGCAATCCCAATAATAAAATTGTCAGGCACGGGGCTGCGATCCAAACCCCACGCCATTCCCAAATTCGCTGTTTTAGCTTGGCCCACATAGATTTGCGATTCGCATTTGCGATCATGAACGGGAATCGGCTGTTAGTTATCTAATCTTAACTATCCACTATGAGTTTTCCTGTATAAGCCGCAGGGAAGCGGGGGTGCTTTTTAGGGTGTAGGGTGTAGGGTGTAGGGTGTAGGGGTTTGAGAGGGTGTAGGGGTTTGAGAGGGTGTAGGGTGTAGGGTGTAGGGTGTAGGGTGTAGGGGAAGAGGATGCATAGGATGCATAGGATGCATAGGATGCATAGGATGCATAGGAAAATTCTCTATTCTCTTTTCTCTATTCTCTTTTCTCTCTTCCCCCCACACCGATGGCGGCCGATGGCGGCCCCACACCCTTTCAAACCCCCACACCCTACACCCTGCACCCCTGCACCCCACACCCCGAAACCCCCTACTACAACCAATTCCCGACCAGGACAAATGGAGCCCAATAAAAAGGATGTTGATATTGGCGATTTTGCAGTAAGGTGAGTTGAGTCTGATGCAGTGCTTCAGCTTTGGTAATCTCCGGCTTACTGCTGAGTATGCGGTAGAACTCTACCATAAATAGAGCGGTGGCTTCATCTTTGACGGCCCAAAGTGTGGCGATCGTGCTGCGAGCGCCGGAACGCACGGCCATTCCCGCTAGTCCCAAGGCAGCGCGGTCATCTCCAGCGGCGGTTTCGCAGGCACTAAAGACTAATAGTTCAATCGGGGTGCGCTGTTTGGATGAGCGATTTTTGCCACCACTTTGGTTGGATGAAAGAAATTCACTGAGATCTTTGACGTTAATTTGTCCATCCCAAGTGAGAATAAAGGTGTCTTCGGCTTTGGAACTAAACTGTCCGTGAGTGGCTAAGTGAACTACCGGGAAATTTCCTCGATCCAGTTGTGCTTGAATGCTGCTGCGGGTAAAGTTTTGATTGAGCAGCATTTGAGTCGGCAGTTGGGATTGAATTTGATTGAGTTCAAACTCTACCGCAGGCAGGGGGGAAAATCCTTGCCGAGATTCGCTTAAGCCAGCGGTTAAGGCTTGGAGGTTGGTTTCTCCCAAGGATCTCGGTTCTAGAAGTTGTAACCCAGGAGTGAGCGCGATCGCATATTTCTCGATTAAATATTGCTGACCATTGTATAAGGTGGACATGGGCACATTCCGAAATGCTCCATCCGGCACAAATACTAAGGTTTTCACCCCACTGGCAGCGAGTTCGGTTTCGACAGGGCGAATTAGCCAATCATAAACTTGTTCCGAGAGTTCCAAGCGTTGTTTTCGCGGCACCACCGGACTTAATGAGATTCTAAATTCTGCCAGGATGGATTCTACTTCTGTTTGAGAAACCGCACTACTGTAGTGAATTAAAGGTTTTCCCGGTAAGGAAAGAATCACCTCTAAGCGATCGCTTAAAATAATTGGATAAATTACGGCAGCGCTGGGGTCGATTTGATCGATTTTTACGGGTTTGGTATCTAAACAGGCATCCTGAAAAAAGTTATCCAATTCCGCTAATTGCAGTAATTCCATTACATCTAAGGCGGTTTTCAGGTCGCTTTGACTTGGTTCATTGGTGAGCAATTCACTGACTAATTCTCGATAGACAGGTTCCACACTTTCTCGGAAAGAAAATTGCACGTCAGAGTTGATCGCGACGATATCATTCCGCAACGACTGAAGGCTATTCACCGCTTCGGTATAAACGGCGATCGCGCCGGTTTTTTGGCCGCTATTTTTTAACAATCTGCCTAATTGCCATTGCCATTGATAGGCAATATCCGCAGCATTAATTGATTGAGCAATTAGTAATGCTTGTTCTGTCACCTGAGTGGCGGCTGAAAATTGTTCAGTTTGGGTATAAAGATAGCCTAATTTTCCCAGGGCATAAGATTCTGCCCGTTGGTCATTGATACTTTTTGCTTCTTGAATGGCTTTGGCTAACTGTTCCGCCGCTTGATTTAGATAATTATGATTGATATAATTATTTTGATTTTTAGCGGTATTTTCAGAGTTTAAATGAATTAAGTTATCGGCAAAATTAATTCGAGCATAAACCCCAGCATGACTCGGTTGAATGGGAGCAAGTTCTGACGCAATTTCCGGCACCAAAGAAACCGCATCCGCCCATTTTCGCTCAAAAATCAATAAACTTAGTTGATTTATTTTAGCTTTTAGTCTATTAATTTGACTAGGGCAAGATTGATTTTCCGCAGGGCATTGGGCTACGGCGGCAGCTTCTTGATAATAAGCATAAGCGGCGTCAGAGTCTGCTTGATTGCGGGCGGTATTTCCTAATGCAATTAAATTGTCGCTAATTTCTTCAGGTTTGCCTAATTTGCGCGTAATTTCTAGGCTTTCTAGTAACATTTGACGAGACTGGTCAATGTCACCAATTTGTTGTAAGGTTTTACCCAGCGATCGCAAAGTCGCGGCTTTGATTAAAGAGTCCGGTTCGCTTGCCAAGGCTTGCACCACTGCGGTTAAAGTTCGCCGCGATCGCAGATACAAACCTAATCTTTGCATGGCTTGGGCTTGATTAATTTGACTGCCAATAACTCCCAGGCGATCGCCCGCTTTTTCATAAGCCATTTCTGCTGCTTGCCAAGTAGCTAAAGCTGCCTCCATATTACCAGCGGTTAATTCTTGTAATCCTTGCTGGTTTAAGGTTTGAGCGCGAATTAAATCCGAATTTTCCGCCAATAAAACCTGGCGATCATTGCGGTTTGGCGTTAAAGCACTAGGATTTGGAGATATTGGTGTTAGCAGAAACGATGGGGTTTTAGCTAACACCTGAGTTGTCATAAAACAACTTAAAAATAAGCAGATGAAAGTCAATATTTTTTGCTTATTCATGTTTTTTTTTAATAGATGAGTTTGACGCTTGTTTGGCAAAAATCTGAATATGTTTGTTAGCAAATAAACATGATATAGCAGCGGAGTTATGAAGTACAAAAAGCCTGTCATTCCCGCGCAGGCGGGAATCCAGAAAACCTCTGTAATCCAGTAAAAACCGCTATAACTAATTGCTAGTAATTTTCTAATTTTGTCTAAATTAGCAATCTAAATTAGCGCCATTAATTAGCGCTTGGCGGATTATTCTCAGAATATTCTCGGTTTTCTGTTGGATTTTCCGGGGGATTTGACTGGGGTGAGTCATCCGCTTTGGCCACGGGATCCTCAATGGTGCCATTATCAATTTGTTCCTGCAAATCTGAGAGCATTTCAAACATTTTATTGGTGACTTTAAATACAGGTTCTTGGGACATGATTTTCTTCCTTAAATCCATAATGTTTAATAAGTAGGTGAACATAATTAATTAATTGCACTTTTCGTTCCCCGCCGATAGGCTTTGGATTCCCGCCTATAGCCCTTTGGGCATGGGCTTCGCCTAACGCGGGAATGACAGTTTTTCTTTTCATGGGGTCTGTGATGCATTTATTTCTGCCCGGAAACTTAATAGATCGACTAAAAATCGATCTACTGGGATGATGACAAAATTATAACCGGGCGATCGCCTCTTCAAGTAACTGACAGCCCTGGGCAACATTAGCCATGCGAGATAATTGATCTCGTAATTCATTCGCCCCTACAAAGCCTTTGGCATACCAGGTCATGTGTTTTCGGGCTTGCTGCACCCCGCGATCGCCCTTATACTCCCACAATAAAAGTAAATGTTCCTTAGCACATTCTAACCTTTCTATGGTAGTGGCTGGTGGCTTTTGTTTTCCTGTTTTCAAAAAATAATCAATCTCACCCACTAAAAACGGATAGCCCAAAGTTCCACGGGAACACATCACCCCATCGGCCCCAGTTTCCTGCAAACAACGAATCGCTGATTCCACAGAAAAAATATCCCCATTGGCAATCACGGGAATCGAAAGAATTTCTTTAACTTTAGCAATCCAATCCCATCGTGCATGACCCGTATAACCCTGCGATCGGGTGCGACCATGAATAGTAATCATTTGCGCTCCCGCATCTTGCATTCTTTGGGCAAATTCTAATATATTAATTTCATTATCATCCCAACCAATCCGGGTTTTTACCGTCACGGGTACATCAACCGCTTTGATTGTTTCTCGGACAATTGCCTCAGCGGTTTCTGGTTCCCGTAATAACTTAGAACCGCCCCCTTTTTTGGTAATTTTATTCACCGGACAGCCCATATTAATATCAATGGTATCTGCCCCCTGTTCTACAGCAATTTCCGCCGCTTTTGCCAGGAAATCAGGGCGACAATCAAACAGTTGAATACTAATGGGAGTTTCCTGGGGGTCAACTTCCATTATTTTTGGTAATTCTCGGAGATGCTGTAATTGACTTGCTTGCACCATTTCTGTGTACATCATAGAATTTGGGGCATAGCGGCGAACTAAACGTCGAAATACCAAATCTGTCACCCCAGATAAAGGCGATTGGAAGACTCGACTTTGAAGTGTAAAAGCGCCAATTTTTAAAGGCGTCGATAATTTATGTTTGAGGTGAGGATCTAGGGTAGGGTTTAGATGGGCGATCGGCAGGTCTGTCAGCATTGTGAATCAGTGAATTTACCAGATAGGATTAATCATTATATCATCCTATATTCATTATCCGCGAATGAATTTGATTGATTGTCACCCTACTTCAGCCGGCGATCGATAGGCGATGAATTTATTGCTCCTGGATATTTTTGACATTAGTACCCATTTCCTTCAGCAATCCCAAAACTTCTCTCCAGGGGTAATCGTCCCCATAAGCACTCAACCGAGTCAAGGTATTCTGGAAGATAATTGAATCAGAAATATTGGCCAAATACCGGGCAGCAAAATATTCGTGAAACGTCAAGGGAGAAAAGGAGTAAATTCCTCTCGCGCGTTCTACTAATAATCCATGATGCATTTCTATTAAATTCAGGACTACCTCACTTTCTTCTCGGAGTGATTCCGCGTCGGTTTCACCGGATTTTATTGCTGATAACTGATCGTAAATATAAGAAATTAATTCCCGTTTCTCGAAAAAATACTTACCTGATTCAAAAGTATAAAACGCGATTTGGCTCAATAACTTAATTTTTTGGTTGCGTGACCAATTTATTTCTGGCTCATCTCGTTGAATCAAAGCGGATTCATAATTCTCAAACAAAAAAATATCTAATGCTGCTTCATAAATTTTATGCTTGATCTTCTCAGAAAAATTATTTTGACTATTAAATACGATCGCCAATAACTTTAGTAAAATAGGAGTCATCCCTAGTCCCCGCAAGGATTGGTTTTCTGGTAAAGCCAGCTTTTCCAGAAATTGCCGGGATTTTTCTAAGCCAACTGCGGCATGATTGTCCGCCGCCAGCACAAACCATTTCTGGGCAAAAAGTTGAATATCTGCCTCGCTAAAATCCGCTAATTCTTTAGTGTCAAACCCAGGGATATGGTAATGTAATGCTCCTAAGCGACAGGTAATAATAAATTGATTGCGATCGTA
The DNA here is from genome assembly GCF_040564635.1 of Planktothricoides raciborskii GIHE-MW2. Lineage (NCBI taxonomy): Bacteria > Bacillati > Cyanobacteriota > Cyanophyceae > Oscillatoriales > Oscillatoriaceae > Planktothricoides > Planktothricoides raciborskii. The sequence continues at coordinate 6,405,160 of NZ_CP159837.1, read as the reverse complement.
AGTTTCGGCAAAACTGGTAATTGCTTTGATTACTTGCGATCGCCTTTCTTGATTCACCTGATCTAAGCCATCCAGTAAAATTAAAATTTGGCCTTGTTTGAGCAAAATTTCTAGGTGGTCGGGATTAATGCCTAACGCCCCATATTTATAGCGGAGATACGCCAGAAAACTTAACTCGTCTTTTTTTAACTCTTCGATATGCTTGACTCTTTGAATCCAGCGGCGGATGGAGATAAATAAAGGAATCTTTGACGATGGCAATTGTTGGCGAATGGCACAGAGAGATATATATTTTAACAAAGTGGTTTTGCCACTGCCCGGTTTGCCTAAAATTAAAAGTTTCTGACAACTTTCTACCGCTGACATGGCAGGAATTGTCTGCGAGTTCATCTGCGGTTTCAAAGAATTACTCAAAGAATAATCTAATCGGTCTAAGGGATTTACCTGAGCGGATTTACTGGGAAAACTACTTTCGTTTAATTCCGTAATATCTAGCCAAGTTTGACCTCTGACTATGGGATAAATTTTTTGTTCAATATAGATATCTTCTAAGGGAACCGGATGCCCTGTTTCTAATAAGTTAATGGTGCTATTGATCTTTAAAATTGACTCCGTTAAAGCTTCTCTCACTGCTGTCACCAGGGAAGGAATATCCCCTGTATTCAAGGCAGCTTGAGGATTTGACTCGGTTTCGGCTAAACTTTCCCCAGTTAAACCGGCAATTTCAGCCCAATCTAAATCTAAACTTTGACAAATATCGATAAAAATATGTCGTTCAATGGGACGACCAGAGAAAAACTTCCAGATTGACTGACGAGTCTGGAGTCCGACTTCAGCGGCTAGATATTCTTGGGTCCATCCTTTGCGTTCAAAGGCTTTTTTGGCTTGTTCTATCCCAGATGGAGAGGCTTTGAGCGATCGTTTAGTCATTTTTGTTCCCGGCTTTGCAGTATTTATACCTAATCACTACTGTATATGCCGCTAGATTAAACAGCCGTGATCGAGAAGTTGCAAATTAGCGATCACTGTCTGATTTTTTGTTGAGTGCGATCGCCCTGACTCGGTGATATGGACAAAAAATAACTGCGATCGCATACCACAATTTTCTGTGACGGCGATCGCGATTTCAGGCGATCGCGATCGCATATTCGCCATGAGTCCCAACATTTCTTAAAAAAAGATTATATTGCCTAATATTAATGTCACCTAACATTAACGTAAATAATTTGCTAAGTTTTAGCATTAGGAGGCCAAAAGGGGCAGCCCGTAAGCAACTCATTGCCCCTAGCCCGAAGTTATACATAAGTTGAACATAAAATGAACATAAAACAACCGCGATCGACAAAGATAACCTGATATAGTCATAAATAAAAGGAACCTGAGTGTTGGTTAAGCGATATCCAAAGTATTTTACTTAGCCAAGTTGTGTCACAGCAGGTAAAAAAATTTATGATTATGCATCGGGAACGTCCCACCCAACTAACCCTTCAAAATCTGGGTCAAATTTGTCAGCAATGGGAAGGCTTTACCGGCGGACAATGGACGCAAGAAGTTAATATCAGAGATTTTATCCAACAAAACTATACTCCTTATTTAGGAGATGAATCATTTCTCAAACCGGCCACAGAACGCACCAAATCTCTTTGGCAAGAAGTCTCAGAATTAATGAAGCTGGAACGGGAGAAAGGAGTGCTAGATGTGGATACCAAAGTCCCATCAAGTATTACCGCTCATGCCCCCGGATATATTAACCAAAACCAAGAAATTATTGTCGGTTTACAAACCGAAAAACCTCTCAAACGTGCGATTATGCCCCTGGGGGGAATTCGGGTGGTCAAAGCCTCTCTCGCAGCTTATAATTATCAACTCGATCCAGAAACCGAAGAACTCTTCACCAAATACCGCAAAACTCATAATGATGGGGTGTTTGATGCTTATACCAGTGAAATGCGTTTAGCCCGTCATGCGGGGATTATTACCGGGTTGCCGGATGCCTATGGTCGGGGTCGGATTATTGGGGATTATCGTCGGGTCGCTTTATATGGCATCGATCGCTTAACTCTGGATAAAAAACAGCAACTTTCTGCCCTAGAAGTGGATGTGATTGATGAGTCAGTAATTCGACTGCGGGAAGAGGTCAACGAACAAATTAAAGCCCTGGTCGAACTGAAACAAATGGCCGCCGCTTATGGGTTTGATATTAGTGTTCCAGCGGCTAATGCCAAAGAAGCAGTGCAATGGACTTATTTTGGTTATCTCGGTGCCGTCAAAGAACAAAATGGTGCTGCCATGTCTTTGGGACGGGTTTCTAATTTCCTGGATATTTATTTTGAACGGGATTTGCAAAATGGCATTTTAACCGAAGCGGAAGCCCAAGAAATTATTGATGACTTCGTGATTAAATTGCGGATGGTGCGGTTCCTGCGATCGCCTGAATATAATCAGCTATTTTCTGGAGATCCGGTTTGGGTCACAGAAGCGATCGGCGGTATGGGAGAAGATGGCCGTCCTTTAGTCACCAAATCTAGTTATCGTTTCTTGCATACTTTAGATAACTTAGGCGCCGCACCCGAACCGAATTTAACGGTTTTATGGTCAGAATTTCTACCCAAGAAATTCAAAAATTTCTGCGCCAAAATGTCCGTGACCACCAGTTCCATTCAGTATGAAAATGATGATTTAATGCGTTCTGAATTCGGCGATGATTACGGAATTGCTTGCTGTGTTTCGGCGATGGAAATTGGCAAAAAAATGCAGTTCTTTGGGGCGCGGGTGAATTTAGCCAAAGCCCTGCTGTATGCAATTAATGGTGGCAAAGATGAAAAATCCGGCCAGCAAATCGGGCTTAAAGTCGATCCCATTACTGCGGATTATCTAGATTATGATGAGGTCGTGGCTAAATTTGACGTGATGATGGCATGGTTAGCCAAAACCTACGTCAACACCCTGAATGTAATCCATTATATGCACGATAAATATTGTTATGAACGCTTGGAAATGGCGTTACATGACTTAAATGTTCAGCGGACAATGGCTTGTGGGATTGCCGGTTTATCGGTGGTGGCTGATGCTTTATCGGCGATTAAATATGCCAAGGTGAAAGTGATTCGCAATGACAGCGGTTTGGCCGTAGATTACCAAATTGAAGGGGATTATCCTAAGTTTGGCAATAATGACGAGCGCGCCGATGAAATTGCGGTGAATTTAGTCCGGCAAGTGATGAATAACCTCCGCAAACATAAGACTTATCGTGATGCAATTCCCACTCAATCAGTTCTGACCATTACTTCTAATGTGGTGTATGGGAAAGCCACAGGAAATACCCCCGACGGACGCAAAGCGGGCGAACCTTTTGCCCCAGGTGCTAATCCCATGCACGGACGGGATACCAAAGGCGCGATCGCCTCTATGAGTTCCGTCGCCAAACTGCCTTATGATGATGCCCAGGATGGGATTTCTTACACCTTTACCATTGTCCCAGAAGCCCTCGGTAAAACTGAAGAATCTCGCATCAATAATTTAGTCGGATTATTAGATGGTTATTTCCACGAAACCGGACATCAAATTAATGTGAATGTCCTCAATCGTGAAACCCTCAAAGATGCGATGGAACACCCAGAAAAATATCCCCAGTTAACGATTCGGGTTTCCGGTTATGCGGTGAACTTTATTAAGTTAACCCGCGAACAACAAATGGATGTGATTACGCGGACTTTCCACGATCGCTTCTAATAAAATGCGCCAAGCCCCGTAGGGTGTGTTAGGCGGTCAAAACCCCATGATAAACCAACCAGAATCATCGGTTTCTGACCGCCGTAACGCACCAAATCAATCGCGATATTCTATATTTGTTATCCGGGGACACGGCAATGCCGTGTCCCTACGAGTCATAAATATTCAAAAAATATTCAAAAAATATTCAAAAAATTATGCCAATTACAGGTAAAATTCACTCCCTAGAAAGTTGTGGCACCGTTGATGGTCCCGGCATCCGATTTATTATTTTTACCCAAGGCTGTCCCCTGCGGTGTTTATATTGTCATAACCCCGATTGTCGTAATCTGCAAGATGGTCAAGAAATCTCCGTTGACGATCTGATTGCGGAGGTGCAAAAATATCGGACTTATATGCAGTTTTCCGGTGGAGGTCTGACGATTTCTGGGGGTGAACCTTTGATGCAACCAGAATTTATCACCGAAATCTTTAAACGGGCTAAAGCATTAGGTATCCATACCGCCCTGGATACATCTGGGTTTGTGGATTTAGAAGTGGCTAAACCTGTCTTAGAGTATGTGGATTTAGTCTTATTGGATATTAAATCTTACGACCCCGTTACTTATTTTAAAATTACCCATGTTGACATTCAGCCAACTTTGACGTTAGCTAAATATTTACAACAAATTCATAAACCTACTTGGATTCGCTTTGTGTTGGTGCCAAATCTATCCGATCGCGAGGATAATATTCAGGGATTAGCAGAGTTTGTTTCCCACTTAGATAATGTGGAAAAAGTGGAAGTTTTACCGTTTCATAAAATGGGCGAGTATAAGTGGGAAACTCTGGGCTATGATTACCGTTTGCACGACACGCAACCGCCCAGTCCGGCAGAAGTGAAAAATGCGATCGCGATTTTCCAGAAATATCATCTCACCGTTCAATAGCAGAGGAGCGGGGGTGCCCACCATCTGCGGGGGTGCGGGGGTGCCCACCATCTGCGGGGGTGCAGGGGTGCCCACCATCTGCGGGGGTGCCCGCCATCAGAATTTTTCTCCTCATCTCCTCTGCTCCTCATCTCCTCATCTCCTCTGCTCCTCATCTCCTCTGCTCCTCATCTCCTCTGCTGCTCATCTCCTCTGCTCCTCATCTCCCCCGCCGACGGCGGGCTCCCCTGCTCCCCTGCACCCCCGTCCCTATTTTGGCCGTTTCCTAGAAGTCGCACAAATATTCCCTAAAGTTATACATAAGTTGAACAAACCATAGACGCGATCGCAAACAAGCACTGTTGATACTAATAAATATAAGGAAGGCAACCAAAGCCAAACGAATTACAAAACCCTTAATAGATTAGGAACAAAAACAATGTTTGCTACTGAAACTATTTCCCCAGTCTCTACATTTTCCGTTTATACTTCTCGCAATTCTGATAGTTTAGACGCTACATCAAGTAATCCAGAACAAAATTCTCCCGTCGCTCCATTAGTGGCTAAATTAATCGATCGCAACTGCCAAGGCGGAGAAGCGGCGACCATTATCAACGATTTGTCGGCGGAAAAACTGCTGGAAGTAATGGATTACTGGTGGAAAAATAACGGATTTTAATTCTGAAGATTAAGGTCAGAAATTATACTTATTATTTAACGATTAAGCAGTGATATAAATTCAAGATTTTGCTTAATAAATCTACCCTGATAAAATATAATAAATTCCCGGTCGAAAAAACCGGGAATTTTAGCTTATAGCGGTTATTATCGTTCGGGAAGTACAGAAGTTTTCTGGATTCCCGCCTGCGCGGGAATGACAGGGTTTTTTTGTACTTTATAACTCTGACAATTGCTGTATTGGATGAAGTACATAGGTGTTCTGGATTCCCGCCTGCGCGGGAATGACAGGTTTTTTTTGGACTTCATAACTTTGACAATTGCGGTAGTGATTTTTTGGTAATTTTACTGAATGTTATACCCAAATAAATTGGGATTGACTTCGGTTAACTTTAAATCACCTAATCCATATTCGACCCAACGGCGATCGACCATTGCCGCTACATCGGGGTCTGACTCCAAAGGTTTCCCCCATTCATGGTCGGTTTCCGGGGGAATTTTCGTAGTAGCATCAATGCCCATACGTCCCCCTAAGCCGATTTTTTCGCTGGCAAAATCTAAGGTATCAAAGGGGGTATTTTCCAGAATAAATACATCCCGCGATGGGTCAACTTTAGAACTAATTGCCCAAACCACTTGCCGGGGGTCGCGAATATTAATATCTTTGTCTACGACTATGACAAATTTGGTATAAGTAAACTGGGGCAAGGCACTCCAAAAAGCCAGGGCAGCCCGTCGCGCTTGTCCCGGATAAGCTTTATCAATGGAAATAATTGCGGCTTTATAACTTAGGGCTTCCATTGGCAGGAAAAAGTCCACAATTTCCGAGACTTGTTGCCGCAAAATTGGGGTATAAATCCGATTGAGAGCGATCGCTAACATCGCCTCTTCTTTCGGGGGACGACCACTAAATGTGGTTAAATAAATTGGGTCTTTTCGATGGGTCATACAATGGAAGCGAATCAATGGCGAATCTTCCACTCCGCCGTAATATCCCATGTGATCGCCAAATGGACCATCGGGCAATTCTTCCCCAGGGGTAATAGTTCCTTCTAATACAAATTCACTATCAGCGGGCACTTCTAAATCCACGGTTTTGCACTTGGCAAGTTGCACCCCGCTGCCCCCATAAAGTCCGGCAAATAACCATTCTGATAAGTCCACGGGGATGGGCGTCGCAGCAGCCATAATAATCAGTGGGTCAATACCGAGGGCGATCGCTACTTCTAACTTTTGCCCTTTTGCCGCTGCCTTGCGTAAATGGCGGGCGCCTCCCCGGACCGACAACCAATGCACTGTCATCGTATTCCGGGATTGCAACTGCAACCGATAAACCCCCACATTCGGCGTTCCCGTCTCGCAATCTTTGGTTATCACCAGACCCAGAGTAATAATTTTCCCCGCATCCTCACCATAAGGGCGAATCATGGGGATTTTGCCCAAATCCAAATCATCTCCCTGAATCGTCACCTGCTGACAAGCGGGGAAAAAGTCCCGTCCTGGCTTGGCTTTGAGCACATCAAACAGCACCTTACCAAACTCTACCGCTTGGGCGACCTTTTTCGGTGGCTTTGGCTGTTGCAACATCGCCAGCTTTTTGCCCAACTCTTCTAACTCAATGGGCTTTTCCATATTCATCGCCCAGCAAACCCGTTCTTCCGTGCCCATCAAATTAATCGCCACGGGATGATCGGAACCTTTGACATTTTCAAATAGAAGTGCCGGCCCTCCCGCTTGCAGCATCCGATTAGAAATTTCGGCAATTTCCAAATCCGGGTCAACCAAAGCACTAATCCGACGTAATTGTCCCCGTTCTTCTAGGAGTTTCAGGAATCCGCGTAAGTCTCTTGCCATTTTGTTTGAAAATTATTAAGCATTATTAAGCGTCCTTTCTATTATCCGCCGCGATGCCCGGATTTCTACCCTGACCGGAAGGCAAGAGACAACGGGGGAGCGGGGGTGCGGGGGTGCAGGGGTGCAGAGGAGCGGAGGAGCGGGGGAGAACAATTAACAATTGATAATTGACAATTGACAATTAAATCAAATTATCAATTATCAATTATCAATTATCAATTATCAACCAGTTTTTTCTAAGAAAACTTGGCGCTGGTCAATTTCAATTACTTTGAGTTGGTCGGCAAATAGCTTCATAAAAGCATCGATCGCCAGTCCGGTATTCCATTCGGGATGGTCTTCAAAGACAAAATTATAATCATCAAAAATAATCAGCCCACCGGGTTTCACTAATCGCCAGCTAATCACCGCATCTTCTAAGACATCACTGGCTTTATGGGAACCATCAATATAGACAATATCGAAGGAATTTAAGGGGAGCGATCGCATCACTTCCTGGGAATAGCCCACAATTTTATTCACCTTATATCCTGCCCCATTGCGGGCAATATTAACATCAAAATTTCTCTCAATTAACCGATGTTTTTCCGGATTATTAATCTGGAAATATAACACCCCTTCAAAAATATCAATACAAGTAATTCTGGCGTCAGGATCCGTCAGCACTTCATCCAGTAACCAACAAGTCGCCATGCCTTCAAAACAGCCAATTTCCAATATCTGTAATCCGGGGAAACCGGCATATTTCTTTAAATGCTTTGTCCACAGAGGAATCAAACAAGTAAAGCATTCTGCGGAAATAGAATAGCCTTTTGCGGCAAATTTTTGCAAATAAGGAATGGTTTGCAGTCGTTCTTTGGCATCCAGAACATCTGGGTTAAATTCTAAAGTTTTGGTAAATCTCAGGGCTGCTTCGTCAAACGCTGCCCCTTGATAATCAAATAAAGCGTGATAATATAGTGCTAATCCTAAATTAAACTGCATGGCTGCGGAATTAGGATTTAGTTCCAATGCTTGACGCGATACTTGAACCGCATCGACATATCGGCATTTTTGCCAATTTTGATAGTTATTTATGGTGTAAAGTCTCGCTAAAAAATGACTAGCTTCAGTAAATTCTGGATTTAGTTGTACTGCTTTTTGGCAAGCTTGAATTGCTTCTAATATTTTTTCTTTTTTTTCCCAGATTTGCGCTAAATTAAAATAGCCACCGGCTAAGTTTGGTTGCAGTTGAATCACTCTCTGGGCTAGAGATTCTGCGGTAGTTAAATCATTATGCTGCCAATAATTTACCGAACATTGAGCATAAATATTCGCCAGTTTTTCCCCTAATTTAGATTTTTTATTTATTAGCTGCGGGTTAATTAAACCAGCATTTAAGCAAACTTCACTAAATTTTAAGTAATCTAGATAAAATGGCCGTGAGTCTATTAAATAGTCTAAAATTTTCCAGACTAAATCACGATTAATTAACTGGGGATTTGTGCTTGGTAGTAATTGGGTGGCTTGAACTAAAGCCGAATTTCCATTTACTTGAAAGGTTCCTTGTTGGATACTCAGGAAGATGTGAGAAAGTAACTGGTTTAAGTCTGGAGACATGATTAATTATTAAACATTAACGATTAATAATTGTAGCATTATGGGTTTTCCCTGTTATTGCTTATTCGTTATTCTATGACGTAGAACAAATAACAAATAACCAACAACCAAAGAATCCCTACCCAACAACCAACAGGGAACAGGGAACAGGGAACAGGGAACAGGGAACAGGGAACAGGGAACAGGGAACAGGGAACAGGAACTATTGCAACAGGAACTATTGCAATATTCCCTGATAACCGTTCCCCGTTCCCTGACAACCGTTCCCTGTTCCCCAACCAACAACCAAAGAATCCCTACCCAACAACCAACAATCAACAATCAACCAATAAAAAAGGTGGGCAAAATTTGCCCACCCTACTTATATAAGCGATCGCCTAGGAAAGTCCTTGATTTCGCATAAACTTCTCTAAGCGATCCATGCCTTTTTCAATGGTGGCGAGATCCGTGGCATAAGAGAGACGAATGCAATCATCGGCGCCAAAAGCGATCCCCGGAATGACGGCAACTTTCTCCGAGTCTAATAAGGCTTTGGAGAATTCCAGCGATTTCATCCCGGTGGCGCTGATATTGGGAAACATATAAAAGGCGCCGGTAGGTTTGGGACAAATGATTCCCGGAATGGCCGTTAATCTATCAAACATGACTTGTCGGCGTTTGGCAAAGGCTTCTACCATTTGCGCTACACAGTCTTGTGACCCTTCCAAAGCCGCGATCGCGCCATATTGGGCAAAGGTACAAACGTTAGAAGTGCTATGACTTTGAATGGTACTCGTGGCTTTAACGATCGGCAAGGGCCCAGCCAAATAGCCCAAACGCCACCCGGTCATGGAGTAAGCTTTGGCAAACCCGTTACTAATAATGGTGCGTTTAAATATCTCTTCACCGAGGGAACCAATACTGATATGCTTCTCATCCTCGTAGAGAATTTTCTCGTAAATCTCGTCGGAAACGACCAAAATATCTTTTTCCACGACAACTTGCGCGATCGCTTCCACTTCTGCCGCGCTGTAAACCATCCCGGTCGGGTTTGACGGGGAGTTAAACACCAATAACTTAGTCTTCGGTGTGATGGCTGCCCGCAGTTGTGCCGCCGTAATTTTATAGCCACTCTCCTCGGTGGTGGGCAGAATGACCGGGACCGCATCCGCTAATCGCACCATTTCTGGATAACTCAACCAATATGGCGCCGGAATGATTACTTCGTCACCAGGATTGAGGATCGCCACCATTAAGTTATAAAGCGAATGCTTTCCGCCATTGGTGACGATCACATTTTCCGCTTTGTAGTCCAGACCGTTATCAGTTTTCAGTTTATTGGCGATGCACTCGCGCAACTTCGGTTCCCCAGACACCGGGCCATACTTAGTTTTTCCGGCCTCCAATGCTTTGGCCGCTGCCGCTTTGATATGATCCGGGGTATCAAAATCCGGTTCTCCGGCACTGAAACTACAAACATCAATTCCTTCTGCTTTCAGCGCCTTGGCTTTGGCAGCGATCTCCAAGGTGAGTGATGGGGTAATTTGAGCAACTCTATCTGCCAGCTTCATGGCTAATCAATATGAAAGTAAATTTTCTAAGTTGATAAATATCCTACTGCAATGTTAAATCAAGGAATTCAAATGTCAAATGCTGGTGACATCAAAATCTAGGAAAAACTTAGGAAAACTATGAAGCGGAGATTAGCAAACCTATTGCCCAAAATCATAAAAGCTGTCTATGAAGAAAAGCTTAAAATTTGCCTTAGCATGATTGATTTGCATCCAAGGGATAAAAATTTTGACTACCATGACTACATAGATCGTCCCCACTCATGGCATCACAAATTCATCATTAAATAAACCGGAAAAATTTTTCCCCTCTGTAGTCAGAAGTCTTTGCCATTATCCCTGGGTGGGGATTTGAATCGATCGCCCCTGATATTCGGGCAAGGCTGCGGCATGGAAACGGGGCAAAATTCGCGCTTATCGGTCGATCGCAGGGGACAAGAAAAGAAAATCGGGGGCGATCGCGGCAAGTTTAACTTTGTGATGATTTTTGTGATGATTTTTGTGATGATTTTTGTGATGATTTTTGTGAGAGTTTTCCCCAGCGGTCTAATTTAGTCAATTTTAGTCAATCCTCGTATTTTCACGGAGAGGCATCCGTAACTACATGAGAAATTCACATTCTTGGGGGCGCCGCTGGGAAGTTAATCGGATTATCGCTGCGGCGATCGACTCCAGTCCGCGAAATCCTCTGTGTTACATCAGAGGTTTGAGTCGTGTGTGGTTGTTGGTTTGATATTTTTACCAAATAACCAAATAACCAATAAATCATCAGAATTAGCTCGGTATTAGGTCGATTAAAGATGTCTGAAAGCGAATCAAGATGGCATCTGGGGGCGATGGTGACGAAAATCACCGCAGGTGCTTACGGCGATCGCTTTATGTTGATGGGGCGATCGGTTAATCTAAGAGTATCAGCAACAAAAGGACAAAACCTTTGAGATTGTCACCAGCAATCTTTATTCTAGTAGTCTTTGCCTCAGACAAACCCATTGATTGATGCTTTCACAGAAACTTTATATAAAGATAGGGAAAATTACTGATGATTCAAGATGATCCGCTTGTTAGGATTGATTTATCCAGTAAAGATAAAACTTTCAGAGAAAAAAATCAGGGTTTGACCACAACGCTGAAAAATATTAAAAATTTAATCAGCTAAGTCCGAGAGGGTGACAAGATTACAGTTTAATCACTCAATTCAAACTCACCCAATCAACCCGCTACCTAGTTAATCAATTTTTCGATTCAATAAAAACTCACAAAAAGCAATCAAGGGGGAGCCATGATGAACACTAAATTATTCGCTACTGCCGCTGCCGCTACTACCGCCACCGCTTTACTAGGTTTTGCCGGTGCCGCCCAAGCCTTCTCATTTGGCAACAATGGCATGAGCTTTGGCCAGGACACAGGTGTCAAGTTTAACTTTATCCAGTCTAATAACTGGTTCAAGTCTACCGTGTCTGTTTATGAAGTGACTAAAGACGCCAAAGGCAAGCTCCAGACCACCTTGGTCGCCGATTTGTTCAAAGAAGTAAAAAATTCTGACAATGGTTCCAAGAACGGATTTTTGGGAACTATCGAAGGCGGTGCAGTCCAAGTCGTCAACACCACAGTGACTTTTTTGGCCAACAAAGTTTACGCTCTCGGTCTGACCAGCGCCAATCCTGACGGGACTGGCACTGCAAGAACTGTCTTCACCATGAATGCCCTGAATATTGGGGGAGGCCAACGCGCAGTGTTTGAAGCACCCCACAGTCAAGCTAAAAATGGCAATGATGGTGCAGCGTTGCTTAATCCAGGTGGCTACTCCGTCGCAGATCCTTTCCAGCCTCATCCAACTGATCCCAATCGTTTCAAACCTGTCAGTATTGGCTTTGAGGATATCTACTGGAATGCTGGCGATGCTGACTACAATGACTTTATCGTCACCGCTGAAGCCCCCGAACCGTTGACGATTGGTGGTCTAGTCCTGGGAGGCGCTGGTTTGTTGGCCGCTCGTCGTCGTCGTCAAGGGAAACAAGCTTAGTCTCCATAAAAGAATCTGCGCCTGCATTGATGGGATTTTGATTTGATTGGATAAAATACTTTTCCGCAGTTGGTTATATAGACCAACTGCTTTTTTATGGTTCCCCAACCCTGACTCTAGGTAAATGTTTCATCCCTTGCGAAACCCAGTATTTATGAGTTAAAACAGCAGAAACATCTAGTCAATACAATCTTTGGATGACGAAAATAATTAACCATCACTTTTATGAACTCGCTTATGGACTCGCTTAAATTATGGGAAAGTCCCAAGTATTGGCTGTTGGCGATCGCCACAGGCTTAATTGCCATCCATCTCACCTTAACTTGGCGATCGAACAACGTCGATGTACTCGGCACCAGCTTGCTGTTTTGGGGCGCGGGTGCGATACTGATGTGGGAAAAAAAAGACTCACTGGACTTGGAAACTGAGCTAGTCTCAACCTTGGCGGGCATCTCGATCCTCGCCTTGGTGCTACTCAAAAGTCTTTCCATCTCCGGTTATGACATTTTCCTGCGTTTTTCACCGTTAATTTCTGGGCTAGGGCTGGGGCTGCTGGCTTCTGGTTTCAAAGGCTTAAAGCAATATTGGCAAGAACTACTGATCGTCGGTTTTATTGCCATTCCCCCCGGATTAATTTTAAAGTTTATTGATGTTGCCCCAGTCACCGCTAGATTTAGCCATTTTATGCTTCATTATTTAGGTGTTAATGTCACTCGCCAAGGAGTTCATCTAATTGTCGCCAACTCCAGTTTAGAAGTCGCTTCTGGTTGTACCGGAGTCGGGGCAATATTGCAATTGCTGGGACTGGCAATGCTGGTGTTATTAATGTTTCCCACCAATTTACGCCAGAAAATTTTGGTGCTGCTGAGTGCAACCGTGGTGGCATTTGTGGTCAATGGCGCCCGAGTTGCTCTGATGACCTATCTGTTAGCTTTTTATGGTCAAAAAGCTTTTGAATACTGGCATTATGGGGATGGTTCTCTAATTTTTTCGATGATTGCGGTGGCGATTTTTGGATTATTCTGCTGGTTTACGGTGTTGCGAGATGAACCGAAAAATTCACCATCGGGAGAATAATCAATGATTGCTGATTCCTGGAAAACTGCTAGAATCGCCCTGTTAGGGACAACGTTTGCCGGTGTTCTGTTGGTATTGGTAAAATCGATTTTCTATCCAGCAAGTAGCGATCGCTCCCTATCTGCTTTTGACTTTCCTCAAACCGTACCTTTATCCGGGTGGCAGCAGATTAAAGCCACACCCTTGCCCGTGACCGAAGATGCTTTGTTTGTCTCTGGCACTCATTATCAATATTTGCAAGACGACCGTTCCCTGGACATCAAAATGTACTATGTGGTGCTGGATAACGCCTCCGGTCTCCAGGGTGTCATTGAACAGTATGGTTATGAAAACTGGGTACAGAATAAAGTAGAAATGCGGCAAGATAAAAACATCGGTTTTTATGGTCTTTGGCAGAAGGAAAATCGCGTTAACCTTGCTGCCTGCATTAACCCTATCCCTGGAACTACATTGACTACAGACCAGTTTGGCCAAAAGTACAACAGTCAAGCTTTTCAGTTGGGTCGAATTATTCCTTGGCTGCTGGGAAGAGCGCCTTTGAGAGACAGTCGTTGTCTCTGGACAACGTTATCTATACCCATCGAAACCGGGAAATCACCAAAAGAACTTTACCCTGTGTTAGAAGAGGTTTGGTTTTCTTGGTATGAATGGTGGCAGCCACGATTTCCACAGCGATAATTCACTAATCATAATTCACTCAAAGCTATCAAAGCTATCAAAGCTATCAAAGCTATCAAAGCTATCAAAGCTATCAAAGCTATCAAAGAATTAGATAGCTAGATAAATAAAATATCAAGTATAAAAGGGAGGGTGCTAATTTTATGAGTGGCTCGCAAGAACAAGGACTTTCCATCTATAGACTACGCTTGGTAGGGTACGGTTTATTGCTGTTTGCACTGGCTGACAATCTTCTAGTTTTTTATCCACCTCAGTTGACTAACGCGGCCTGGGAATTGCAGGCAATGGGCGCAGTTGTGGAACGGTTGCCGGTGCCATTGTTAGGACTGGTGATGGTTTTTTTTGGGGAAGATTATGAGCGCAATCGCTTAGAAGATATTTTCTTAAAAATTGTATCTTGGTTTTCTTTATTGTTGGCGATCGCCTTTTTATTGCTCTTGCCTCTAGGGATTAATAATACCCTGCGGATCAATGCCGAAAATAATCAAAATATTCAAGCGCAAGCCCAACAAAGGCAGGCTGAACTCGAAGCCGTGGAAACTCAAGTCAATCAAAGCAGCACTGAACAACTGCAAGACCTGGCTGTGGAACTTAACCGCATAGGGTTGCCGGTAGATACGACCAAAACTCAGGAGCTTAAATCAGATATTCTCTCACGAGTTGCTACCGCGAAAGAACAGTTACCCGCTCAAACTCAAGCCACTCGAAGCAGTCAGCGTCAGGTTTTGCTCAAAAATTCATTTAAATGGAATCTGGGTGCTTTGATTGGGAGTATTTTATTTTTCTATATTTGGCGAGGCACCTATTGGGCTAGATGATGATTCTCCCCTGAGAATGGTCGCGATCGCCCATTGACCACAGGGGCGGAATGCGAAACACGATCAACATGACTGATTTGTCACCGTCATCTCATGCCAGAGGTGGCGGTTTCTGTTGATTTGGCCAATATTTCTGTGTTAAGTGGGCAAATTCTGTATTTTTTGTGTTATTATTTTCGTAATACAATGTATTATTTAATAATACATTTCGTTGAGAGGTGCTAACATATTCAATTATTGATTGAAAGATTGACTCAAAATGCTGTTCAACGGTCTAATCGATATTCTATTCTTTAAATGTCCATAAACCAGCTTTAGAGCATCTGATTCACTCACAGCATTCATCATCGCATTCATCATCGCATTCATTATCATAGACCTACTTGAAACCTATGGGCATGAGATATTTTCGAGATTATAACGACAGCCCTATGTATAGAAAAAATCAAGAACAAGACCTGTTAAGAAATGGTTGGCGACCCTTATATCGTGACCTGGATCCGCAATTTTTATTAGAACTGGTGTCTAATGATCCGTGGAAAATAACTCAAAAAAGTTTAGATTTGCTCAGTCGAATCGCCGATAATTTAGGCAGAAATAACTATGCTTGGTGGGCGAATATTTTGAATTTGTTTTCCGAAGATTTACGCTATAATATCGATGATTTTTGGGACTATATTACCCCAGAACCGCCCCTGCCTAATCAGGATTATCTAGAAACCCTGAGTACAGAAACTCCGGTATTCCAGTTGGTCAACCGGGATACTATTCCCATTGATTATGTTCTCCGCAGGCTACAAGAAATTACCGTTTTCGCAATTTTAGATTTAATCGGTCGCCCGGATATGATTCTCCAATGTTACGATGAGCGACATTTTTATTATCCTGTGGATCGCTTTGACAAATGGGAAAAATTAGATGCGATCGGCACCATTTTCGCTTATTGGTCAAAACCAGATATATGGCTGCAAATTAACAGTGGGGGCAGTACCATTAAACGATATACTCTCATGGCCAAAAAATTAGGTTATTTGGTCAGCCAAGCTACCAAAAATTTAGCGGTGATGCTGAGTGGTTATCAAACTCGCGTGGGGAAAATTCATAGCCAATATCCCCTGAGTTCTTTTCCTAGCAATATTCAAAGCTTTACCCATGAGGTGAAAGAAGCTATTCTCAACCAAGAACAATTAGCGGTTTTGGTCCAAGGAAAGCCCGGTACAGGAAAAACTGCCTGGACACAAGCGATCGCTCACGAAATTTTATCCCCCTTGGGTTATGTGATATTTATTCTTGACCATGATGCGGTAGAAAACTTTATCCCACCGAGTTATTTAGAGCGGATTTGCTTAATTATTAATGAAGCGGATAACTTAGCCCAAGATCGAGCCAGAGAAGCGGCTCAATGGACAAGCAAAACTGAGCATATTCTCAGTTTACTTGATGGTACTTTATACAAAAGTGTGATTTCAGAATCGGGGATTCAAGACCAACAGCGATTGGTGGTTTTAATGACCTGTAATACTACCGAAAGACTCGATCCGGCTTTTTTACGCAAAGGTCGAGTTGATTTAATCTCTGAATTTACTTATCAGTTTGTTTGAGGCACGGTTAAAATGATGCATCAATCGCGATTGGTAAAAATTAGTAAATATCTGAGCTATCATTTACGTCACCAGCCAGAAAAACTGGGTTTAACTCTGGATGTTGGCGGTTGGGTTCCGGTAGAAATGCTGTTAGCTGCCGCTGCAAAAGATGGCTTTCCCATTTCGGCGGATGAGTTGCAAGCAGTGGTGGCTAAAAATGATAAAAAACGTTTTTCTTTTGATGAAACTAAAGGTAAAATTAGGGCAAATCAAGGCCATAGTGTTGCGGTTGACCTCCAGTTAGCAGCAGTCAAGCCTCCAGAGAAGCTGTATCACGGTACGGCAGCAAGTGCGGTGGATTCAATTCTGAAGCAAGGATTGCAGAAAATGAGCCGTCATCATGTGCATTTGTCCGCTGAAATAGCGATCGCCAAAAAGGTAGGAGAACGCCACGGTCGTCCGGTGGTCTTTATGGTAGATGCTGCCGCTATGGATGCCCAAGGTTATCCGTTTTATCGGAGTGATAATGGCGTTTGGTTGGTGGACAAAGTGCCGCCAGAATTTTTGCAGCTTTTACAGCAATTACAGCAAATTACCTGAAATTTCTGGCAAAAGATAATTTATGGCAGATATTAGAAATTTAATCAAGCAAATTGCCGCCGAATTAGCCCAACTTTGCGAAACCCAATTTGTTGCTCCGTCGGTCAGGGGGGGAAAAGTTAGAACTCGTGTGGCGGGGTTGATTTATACTTTTACTCCGAAATCGAAAAAGTTTGAAGGTTGGGGAATTTTTCAACCGATAAATGAGAAAACTGCCCGGTTGGTGGCGGAGGCAGATTTACCAGAGATTACGGAATATTTAGCCCAATTTCCTTTAGTGCGTTTGTGGTTAGTCGATCGCATTCAAGGGAAAAGTTGGTTAGCTTATCCGGTGAATGAGTCGGATTTGCGGCAGCGCATGGGATTAATTCAGTCCGTGGTTCAGCCCGTGGTGGTGCATTTGGTGAGTGAGGCTGGATCCTTTGACCCGATTATGGCTCGATTTGATGGGGCTTCTTGGTGGTTTGAAGCGATCGATCGACGGGCAGATCCGATCGCGACCCAGGAGTTGTGCCTGCAATTTCAGCAGATGACGCCACCGGAAAAACTGCGATTTAAAGGGATGACTCCAGAAATGCGAATCGCTTATGAGTTGCGGGCAAACCAGAGTGGCAATTTTCATCAGAAAAATGATGAAGGGCGTTTACAGCAGGCTTTGAAAATGGGGGGCGGTGAGTTACAAAAGTTTGAAGATCGCGGGGATGATTATTGGTTGGTGGAATGGACTACGACTACGGGGGAGTGTCATACTTCGGCGATCGCTAAAGAGGATTTGACGGTAATTAGTGCGGGAATTTGTTTGAGTGGGGGCGATCGCCTGTTTGATTTACAGTCTTTAGTCGGAGTAGTGGAACAACGGGATTAAGATCAGAATGCATGCAACTTGTTTGATGCATTATGGCAATCTGGGTGAAATAGGTGAAATAAAATCAGATGAAAATTGTAGTAATCGGCAGTGGCTTTGGCGGTTTATCGGCAGCAATTAGATTGCAAGCCCAAGGACATCAGGTGCAGATTTTGGACAAGCGCGATCGCCCAGGAGGTCGGGCTTATGTTTATGAACAAGATGGCTTTATTTTTGATGGCGGGCCGACGATTATTACGGCGCCCCAGTTGATTGATGAGTTATTTCAACTGCATGGCAAAAAAACCAGTGATTATGTCCAGTTAGTTCCCCTTGACCCTTTTTATACCGTGAGATTTGCCGATGGTTCCGCTTTTTATTATAACAGCGATCGCGATGCTTTAATTGAGCAAATTCGGCAATTTAATCCCGCAGATGTGGCAGGATATGAGCAATTTGCTCAAGCTACGGAGCAAATTTATCAAAAAGGATTTCCCTTGATGACCAAAGCCTTTAGCCGGTTTACGGATATGTTGCCAGTGGCGCCGGATATGTTGCAGTTGCAATCCTATAAATCTGTCACTTCCTTTGTGAATCAATATATTAAGGATGAAAGATTGCGGCAAGTTTTTAGTTTTCATCCCCTATTGATTGGGGGAAATCCTTTTACCAGTTCGGCGATTTATGCGATGATTCACCAATTAGAACAACATCAAGGAATTTGGTATGCAATGGGCGGCACTGGGGCGCTGGTTCAAGCCTTGGTACGGTTGTTTACAGAAATGGGCGGGGAAATTTTCCTCAATACTGAGGTTGAGCAAATTTCTATGAATGAAAATACCCGCAAAGCCGATGGGGTAAAGCTGAAAAATGGGGAATTTATTGCCGCTGATGTGATTGTCAGTAATGGGGATGTCGCCCATACTTATTTGAATTTGGTACCGGAAAAGTTTCGCCGAAAATACCGCGATCGCCGCATCAAAAAGATGAATTATTCTATGTCGTTGTTTGTCCTCTACTTCGGCACCAATCGCCGTTATGAGCAAATGGGACACCATGAAATTATCATGGCCCCACGGTATCGGGAGTTAATGCAGGATATTTTTGACCGCAAGCAGTTAGCGGCGGATTTTTCCTTATATTTACATCGTCCCACTGCCACGGATCCGGCGATCGCCCCTGAAGGTTGTGACGCTTGGTATGTCCTCTCTCCCGTGCCCAATTTAGCGGGGCTGACGGATTGGCGAACTCAGGCGAAATCTTACCGAGATCAAATTATCCACTATTTAGAACAGCGCTACTTGCCAAATTTATCTCAACATATTTTGACGGAACGTTACATCGATCCCCTGCATTTCCGGGATACCCTCAATAGTTACTTGGGCAGTGCTTTTTCCGTGCAACCAACTTTGATGCAATCCGCTTGGTTTCGACCCCACAATCATAGCGAAGATGTGGAAAATCTTTACTTGGTGGGGGCTGGAACTCATCCAGGGGCAGGAATTCCCGGAACGATCTGTTCTGGCAAAATCGTCGCCGAAGCGATCGCCTCTCGGTCATCCTCACCCCCCTCAAACCCCTTTAATTAATCCCTTTAATTAATAATTTTCCCTTCTCCCCCCGGCTTTGACGTCGTTTCCCGTCGGTTTGGGATGTGACCCCCGATCCGTAAATCCTCGGAGAATAGCCGATTTTTCGGTAAGCAAAAAGTAGATCGACTATTGTTGACAAAATAGAAAAACTGGAGTTATAATCTATTCATGTAAAAAGTTTGTGGCGGTTTTATAGCATCCACAAATTATCTCCCCCTTATGGGCGATCGCACTTCTCAAATTTCTTTTCAAGACATAGTTGAGGCGATCGCCTTTTTATTTTGATTATTTTTATCCACAAACTGAATTTCTCCGGGTCTAATCATCATCGATTCACCCCGATCTAATCCGATATACCCTGGGCGTTGGTAATTTCATCACCTTTAACCCAGGAAAACGTGAAAGAACATGATATTTAAGACAAGCGGTGGGCTGGTTTAACTATCATGCTGTGTTTTACCATAAAAACTAAAAAGCTGTCAAAATTTTTGTAGATCATCCCTGATGTTCTGAAAAAATTGGTTTTTAAGTGACCAATTATTGATTAATAAGTCGGTTCAGAAAAAATCAAATCACCGTTCTTATAAACATCCAAAGATGGCCCAACCATGTAAGTGTATTCATTCCCGGAATCATCGGTGGTATACGCTATGTAGTATCCACTATCTGTGGATTGGACTCCGTAGACGTTGACCGAACTTCCGTTGCCTTTGTGTTGGCCATAATAAAACCGCTCCCCATTGCGATCCTCACAAATTGAGGCATAGTAGGTATCGGTTTCATAAGCCTCGATGACCTTCGCTCTTGGGCACCCCCCTTGAGAGATCAGAAATTGCTCAGAATTTGTCACACTAGAATGCTCTACAGGGTTGATATTGTTGACTTCAGAAGTGACGGCTAAGGCAGGCAAAACCGGCATCAATAAGCCTAATCCAGCGCTAATTAAAGCCGAACAACTCAAGGGTGCAAGCAAAGATTGTGTTCTCATATACGGTCTTTTGATTGATACTGATTATTTACGCATCAAAGATTAACTTATGCTGGGTATTTATCACCAAAATCGCATATGCAGATATTTAATGTAAATCTAGAGCCTGCTTAAGTTATGATACTCTTCCTTTATAACTAATATTGAACAGAAGTGTCAAGGATTTTATTGATTTATTTTTTTATTTATTAGCTGATATTTTTTTCTCGATTATCCAGTGATATTTGTTATTTCTTCTTGAGAATCTTCCCTTAATTATTAAGTTTTATTTATTATTGATTGTTTAATCAATCATCGATTTAAGGCGATCGCGTGAATGTAGGTAGTGCTTTCGGGGCTTTCGGGGCTTTCGGTCGGAGAAAAGTCGCCGGATCCGACCGGGGGCCACTCTGCCTATTCCGATGAGGCGATCGCCAGTTATAGTAAAAAGGATTAATTTTGCGATCTGCGAGAAACATCTTTGCTTATGACGGTTTTCCAAGGGCGATCGAATTCGGCGCTAAACCAATGGATTTTCTATGCTTTTGTGGCACTCATCCTGATGACGATGTGCTTATCCTTAGCGGGATACTTGGGCTTATACCATCAATATTTGGATGTTACCAACTCTTTTAAAGCCCAATACTTAGCGATCGGAATTTCTGCTTTAGTTTACTTTTTCTTAACTCAGCGGCAACAATGGGTCGTGGTGAGTTTAGTGAGTATTTTTATCAATGGTATGGAAATTTTGCCTTGGTATATTCCCCAAGGAATTGCTGCCAGTAATCCCCCGCAAACTCTGCGAGTTTTGGCGTTTAATGTATTAGCTAGTAACTCTGAATACGATCAGGTAATTTCTTGGGTGAAAACCGAAAAACCTGATATTGCCATTTTTATGGAGGCGAGTAATCAATGGATCCAAGAACTGAAAAAATTAGATGATACTTTTAACTATCATGTGAGTGCAGAAAAGATTGATATCCAAATTTATAGCACTCTGCCCCTAGAAAATCCTAAGCTAAACATTCATGGTAAAAATCGTGGCTATGTGATTACTGATATTAATCAAGGGGCTGATTTTTCCCTGATTGCCAGTCATGCTTATCCGCCATTTGTATTTGGTCAGGATGGATTTAATTGGCGCAATGAACAGTTAAAAGAAATGGCTGAAACTGTTGCGGCACTAAAAAAACCTGTGGTGGTGGCGGGAGATTTAAACGTGACGATGTGGTCGCCATATTACGAAAATACCTTAAAAAATTCCCGGTTAATAAATACTCGTCAAGGTTTCGGCATCTTGCCCACTTATCAAGCAAAAAATTTCTTCAAAGCTATTCCCGTTGACCATTGCTTAGTTAGTGAGGAAATTCAAGTGGCGGATCTGCGCCTTGGGCCTAGTTTAGGTTCAGATCATGTGCCGATTATTGCCGATTTAGTGATGCCTAATTTGGTGAAAAATCAGCAATTCTTTAACCCAGAGGTTCAGCCAGAGTTGAAGCCAGCGATTAAATTGTAAGCAAGCAGAAGACCAAAAAAACCAGGTTTATTCAAGCAACTCAAAAAACCCGGTTTTTTAAAAAAAACCGGGTTTCTACCCCCACCCCAGAGGACCCAAAAAACCAGGTTTCTACAGAAAACGCCTGTTTCTAGCGATCGCTTTTAGGCTTCAATTTACTTGTTTAATTTAACGGTTCAGTTGCCAAGTCATTTAGACCGACCTCATTTAGTAAATTTTCCCATCTATTTTCAAAGGTGGGATTGTTAGGTTCTGACTGACGCAGATCCGCTAAACTGGCCATTAAATCATACCAGAGGAGTTCTTTGGTGTATTCTGCTGGGCGATCGCCTGGAGGGGCGGATTGAATTTGTCTTTGAACCAATTGACTATCTTCGATCCGGTTAATCCAGCCACCCACCACAGAACTTGCCGCTAAGTCGGTTTCACTACAAATTAAGCTAAATGACCAAAGGTAACTTTTACCTTCTTGCAAAGGATTGACATAAGTGGGAATATCAATGCGGTAAATGCCATCTTGTCCGTTACCCAAGAACTCTTGCTTGTAAAGCAAATTTTCGTTTTCATCCCGAAGTTCAAACTCCATTTTGGTTTTTTCGGGAGTTGAAGGCACATATAAGAAAATACTGGGATATGGTGAGACAGTTCGACCGATTTCGGATTCAGGAATGATGGCGGTCAAAGGTTTTCGCCCGCTTGGGCAACTGCCTCTGGTTGCCCCACCGACTCTTCGACCGGGTGCATTTCCCGTGTTCTCTGTCTCAAAGGCATTCCAATCACTGCCTAATCCTTGACTGATTTCCCTGGACTGGATAGGGCTTTGGGCTTGGGTTCGGGCGATCGGGGTACTAAAGAGTCCCAGAAAGAGAAGCAGAGAAATTGACAATATATTTAGAGGATGCTTTTTCCCAGACATAATAAACCTGCTTGCTTGAAATTACCTACCGGGGATTTTACCCGGACAAATGATTAATTTACCAAATGTCTCAAAAGCACGATATTTATGATATTTTCTCATTTGGTAGATGGATTGTTCGGTAGATGCACGTCATTTAATCCGGGCCAGATTTAGGGGATGTGAAACGTTTACTAAATACCAGAGACTTTTAAAACCGATTGGTTCCCTAGATCACAGCCGGGTAATTGCATTGATCTCCGGTGGGTAAAGAAACGCTCTCTCTGAACAGATAGAATTCAGTACCCGTTGGTAGAGTACCCTGGTAGAGTAAAAGTTATCCTCTGGGGAAACGAGGCGATCGCCTTTATGCTGCTTCCTTGATGCTGTATTGTGCGTTTGGATCCTTGCGTTTAGAGCAGTTTAACCAGGAGCGAGCCTAGCAACCCAACAGAAAAACTTTTATTCTATGATAACTGCTAATTTCCGTTCCGCCTAGTGGCCAGGGTTAAAAATTTAAGCATAATTTAATCTTGGCTAGAGTCAGGAAAGGAAAAGGCAAGGGTATGATTCAGGCACCCGGTTTAATTTTAGCAATCTCACATTCCGTATGACTCTAGAAAAACTCATTGTTTCCGCTGAAACAAATCAATGGTTAAGAACAGTTAGACCTCATGGGGTCTATAAACTTCACGGCATGGCATTTATTGGCGATCGCTTAATAACTATTGACTCAATTCGAGGGTATTTACTTGAAATAGACTGCACTAATGATAATACTAAGGTTCTCAATCCTGAACAAGCTGAGGAATTTATTGATAGTACCGGGTTAGGGATTTGGGACAAGAGCTTATGGTTAACTCGTGATAACAGTGTGTATTTTTGTGAGAATGTCACCGATACCCTGGGAAGTAAACGGTTAAATCCTCAACATTTTGTCACCTTAGCGTATCCCGCCAATAGTGTGGCGGTTTGGCAATCGACGGTATATGTTAGCTGTCAAAGAACCGGCTTAATTTTCGTTTTTAATCGCTATAATGGTCAACAAATTACTCAGTTTTATGCTCCGGGCATTGGAGTGGAAAATATAACGGTTCGGGAAGAAGAATTATGGGTTTGTGATAGTACCGAACAAACGGTTTATTGCATGGATCGCGCCACAGGTGAGATTAAATTTAGCGTGTTAACTCCCTTTGCAAATCCGACGGGTTTGGCGTTTCACCGAGATCCCACCACCGGCAAAGATATTTTATATGTGGTTTATTCTAATGAGGAACCTTATATTAGAGATGACCCGAATTCCAGCGATCCTTATCAGTTAACTTTCCGCGATCGCGTGTTAATTCATCCCCTAGATTTTTATTATAACCCAGACCAGGGTTTTGCCTTGTCTAATGGCTATTTAGTGGAAATGTCTTATGTGGAAGAGTTGGCTTGTCTTGATGAGGTTCATTTAGAAAATTTAGAATGGCGCATTGCTTTGCCAGCGGAAACCGATCGCCAGCATCTTAGGTCGGTGGAAGCGATCGGAATGCCTTTTACGGAAGAAATTGAAGAAGGACAACGCATTGCTCTGTTTAAATTCGATCACTTAAAAGGTCATCAATCGGGAATTTTTGGCTGGAAAGCTTTGATCGAAGTGCGGGGGATTAAGTATCAATTAAAACCACTAGATGTGGAAAATTTACCCCCACTGCCCCCAGAGTTTCAAGAGCGTTATTTAGTGGATAACGATCATCTGGCAATGGATACGGAAATTGTCCGCCAAGCTGCCCAAGAAGCGATCGGCACTGAAACTAATTTGCTGCGGAAAATTCTCAGCATTCGGGATTATGTCTATGACAAACTCTCTTACGGAATTCAACCGAAAATCGATCCCCCGGATCAAGTTTTGCAACGAGGGGTTGGGTCTTGTGGCGAATATGTTGGCGTCCTTTTAGCCTTGTTGCGTCTCAATGGGATTGCTTGTCGAACTGTGGGTCGCTATAAATGTCCGCCCCATCCTGACCGGCAAAATATTCCCCTGCACCCTGACTACAATCATGTCTGGTTGGAATTTTATATTCCCGGTGTCGGTTGGGTGCCAATGGAATCCAACCCCGATGATTTGATCGAACGTGGCACTTATCCCCTGCGATTTTTTATGGGTTTGGCTTGGTATCATGTGGAATTGGGCAAAGGCATCCGCTTTGAAAGTCTCAATCTGGATGGGGTGCGCGTCCATAAGCGGCAAATCCCCATTGGTGAATTGGCCTTGAATCATATTCAATTCAAAATTTTGGGCGAATTGCCCGCAATGCCCTAGAGGGTTTTTTTCAGAGGAGCCGCCATCGAGCGGGGGAGCGGGGGAGCCGCCATCGAGCAGGGGAAGAGGTGCAGGGGAGCCGCCATCGAGCGGGGGAACAGGGGAGAATTTTTTCCCTCATCTCCTCTGCCCCTCATCCCCTCATCCGACGGCGGGCTCCTCATCTCCTCTGCCCCTCTTGCCTCTTGCCTGTTGCCTGGATTTACAATGGAAAATCGACAATTATGATTCAACATTATGATCCAATGGAGGAGTAGTGGAAACTTCGACCTTGACTATACTGGCTTCGGTCGCTTTTCTGTTGCTAATTACAATTAGCGGTGGCGTAATCTATTTAACCCTAGCGGAGTGGCGCGATCGCCGTCGTCAAGACCAAGAAAAGCGATCGCGCTAATCGCCATTCTCTATTTTCAGAAACCGGGTTTCTGCTGCGGGTATCCCAGTTATCGGTGGTCAGCAAAACAGAAACCCGGTTTCTTTTGGCGAAATCAAAAAAATTGCTCTGGAAAAATACCCTGGAAAAAAATCACGTTAAAATCGTCTTGCATTAAACTGGAAAGTAACTCAGATAATTCCATTTGACTGGAAAGGGCTTGGGAAGCTTTGATCGCCGATGCCAAATCTAAAATTCCTGAGAAACTACTGGAATGAGAAGTGTGAGTAATAGCAGGCAAGTGAGCAATAGTTGCGGATAAATTAATCGGGTTTTTTCTCGGTTGAGAATCGGCGCCAGCATTTGGGGATAACGAGTTTCTAAATCGGCGATTTTCGCCTGTGTTCCCCAACGAGCGCATAGTAAGCTTCTTGGAGATAGCCAGTCGCCACTTTTTCTTTTCCCCAGTCTAAATAAAATTTGGCGGCCAGTTCATTGGCTAATGCTTCTTCTTGGAGATACTGATTTTTTTGCGCCCCGGCGATCGCGCGATCGTAGATTTCAATGGCTTCTGCTTTATTCCCCAATACGCGATCGCGTTCCGCTGCCACTAAATCAAACTTATGGCGATAATTCATCGGCGCATTCTGGGCAAACAGTTGCATTTTTGTTTGATTATTCGTCACTTTTGTCAAAATTTGTTCCTGTTCTGCCGCTGTTTTTTGGGGATAAACAGCCAAGTTGACCAGAGAATCGTAGAAATAAAACAGTGGCACAATCACTAACCCAGTAGCGGTGGCTAAATATTGTTGAGTATTGCCTAAATGGGTTAAAGCCTGGGAAAAATCTTGAAATAGATAATTCAGGATGACTTTATTCATCTCATAATAATACCATTTATAATTAAAGATGCAACATTAAATTAACCTCAAAATCGTAGCAATAAGTTTGGAAATTGGTATAAAAAATTACCAAAAATCTGTGAGATTCGTCATGCAGTGGCACCGTCTCTGATTCGTTGTAATGGCTGCCAATTAGGTTACAGGGATAGGGCGATCGCACCATCAAATTGCTGACCACTTGTAGCAGCAACCGTTGATAACTTAACGTTTGTTTTTGATTAATTTGCTCAATAGCCGCTGCATAATAAGTTCTTCCTGTAAAATATCCAGCGGCATCCCACTAAAATAAGCATAGTAAGAATAAACTTGAACCGCTAAACCTGCAAATTCTAAATCTCCCATTTATAAGCCACTTTGATATCCCCGAAGAAACAGTAGCTTTCGCGAATCGGCTTTTGCCAATGTTCAATCAAACAAGCCACATTCACCAATACCTTGGCTTGAATTTCTTGGCTATCTCCTTGATGCAATAACTGTAAAGCCACCTGCCCTAACTGATAACCGGCATCTTTTCCAGTAGTCCACCAAGAATCAAACCATAATTTGCATAAGCTAATGGGGCTAAAGGACTATTGCCATAGGTCAAAAATAAACCAATGGGTCTGGCTAAAATAAATAAAATTTTATCGCAATTTGTTTCATAGGCGAGTGACGCAATATTTAGCAAAATCCGCCTTGCCGCTTTTGACGACAAATCGGTCATTTCTGGCAAATTGACTAAATTTTCAATCCCGTAATTGCTTAAACTTAAAGTCGTCCTTTGTAACAACTCTTGATTATCCGGTTGAGTCGGCTGTTCAGGAAAAGTAATTCCTAGTTTTTATAAAAAAAGACAATCCCAAATTGACCGCGTTTAAGGGATGGCTTTGGAAAATATATTCTAAATATTTGGCTTCATATAATTTTACTTGATCTAGTAAATTTTTAGCGTGAGGCATCACGGCATCAACATAGTTAGCCATTCCCAATAAATCGCCAACTAAACAAGTAGCTTCAGCCGCCGATTCATATAAGGCTAAAGTCAGTAATCGGTTTCCTAACTATCTGCTGCCAGAATCATTGCCTGGGGAATGCCAGATTTTCCCGCAGTTTGTCTCGGTAAATATAGGGCTGAGATAGTACATGACAGCCATTAATTAAAATATTCATAAATAACTGATTAATCGCCGAAGCATAACAGGTGAATTTTGGCAGTTTAGCAGATTTTTTACCTAGCTGAATTTTCGGCTAATTTTTGATTTACTTTCCAAGAATATTTTAACATAATTAAGGTATTTTTTCAGCCCATAGCCACGGGCTTCATTTCCGCTTCATACAAGATAAATTTCTCAGAAATTGGACAGGCCGTTGCGCCACAATTTTCATGTAATTGAGGACTTTTTTTAAATATTTTTGGAAAAAAATTATATTTATCGCCTCTATGTTATATTGAATTTTTGGAGCAGATTGGGGATATTTACCTTGATACAATTTCAGCAGATTAATTAAATCTTCCACATATTCCCCGGTGCGATCTATATTGCCGTAAATAAAAATGACCGGGTTATTAATTTCATGGGCAATCCCGGCCACAATCTGACCCTAGACATTTTTGCTGTTTTAGCCGGAGATTTTTTTCATTTCTTGGGTGCGTTCTTGGACTTGTTGCTCTAAGGAATTATAAAGCTTGACATTTTCCAAAGAAATCGCTGCTTGGGCTGTAAATAACTGGAGAATTTCCAGGCGATCGCGGCTAATAAAGTAACCCGACGATTTCACTTAGATTTCGGAATGGCATGCATAAAATACTTTTAGGTTTTTGCTCCATAATATATGGGTCAGCCGCAAAAGTCGGATCGAGGCTGGCATTCTCTAAAATCAAGGTTTCTTCGGTTCTTTGCACATAGCGAATTACCGTCGCGGGGATTTCCTGAGTTTCCCCTAAAGTAATCCAGTTTAATTGCGGTAGATTTGTCTGCTCCGTGGGCGAATCCAAAACGCTTAAAGTGGCGATCGCCCAATCATTTTCTTGAGGCAAAATAATCGTGCATTTCTGGGCACCGGCATTTTCCTGACAAATTTGCATTAACTTGGCTAACAACTGATTCAGATAAATTTCCCCAGATAATGCTTGAGAGGCTTTGATTGCCGATAACAAATCCAACACCACACTAGAATTGCCGGTACTACTTATAGACTTACTTATAGACAGATTGCTTTGACTGCTCCATAATTAAATTGATTCACAATATCAACAATTTCTGATACTTGTTTTTTAGCTGCTTAGATTTGCTCAATAATTTGATATCCTGGAAATTTGATATCCTGGAAGTGTAATCATAACTCTAATGTTGTAGTAGTTTGAACAATGAAATCCGATCCATGATAGCAATTTTCAACCCAGCCTCGATCCAGCCTCGATCGCATCTGCCCTGTTTGGGTGAAAAGTTGGAGAAATGCAGAGGCAATTGATCGATTACCTCTGCATTTCAGGAGCGATCGCATCGATACTCATCAGTTTTATCGTCGGGAATATCCCCCAGTAACGCCCCACATTACATCGGTTTTATTTGAGAAAATTGCTGTAACGATCTTCGGATAATTTCAGGTAATTTAATTGAATAATTCCTCAGAATATTATATCATATATTATGACATTTCTACCTGAATCCGAGAACCGTTTGGAGATTTAGAAACTCGCACTTGAGTCGGTAATCTTTCCGCTAAATCCCGCACATGAGTAATCACCCCAATCATCCGCGATCGCTGGCGCAAAGTTTCCAGAATTTGAGTCACAGCTTCTAGGGTTTCTCCGTCTAAAGTTCCGAAACCTTCATCTAAGAATAAACTGCCTAAATCTGCCCCCTGGGAAAGACGTTCTGACAAAGCCAAAGCCATCGACAAAGAAGCCGCAAAAGTCTCTCCCCCAGAAAGAGTTCTAACTTTCCGCATTTCCCCACCATTCCAATTATCTTCCACCCAATATTCGCCATTGTCAATAGTTAACTTATATCGAGCATCAGACAATTCTTGTAAAAGCACCGTTGCCCGGGCTAATAGTTCCGCTTCTAAATGTTCTAAAATATAAGCTTGAAACTCATTACTTTTCAGATTTTGGGCTAAAGTATGATAAGTTTTCCCTTGTTCGTTCAGCAATTTTTGCTGGCTTTCTAAAACATTTAATTGCTCAATTTTGCCTTGGGTCACTTGAATCCACGCCGTTAATTCCGTGCGGCGATCATTGGCTTGTTTCAGTTGTTCTTGGGCATGGGTTAGGGATACCTGGCAATTCTTTAAAACTTCCTCATCAGTGGTGCGATCGCCAACTTCTGCCCTTAAATCTTTGAACCGAGTTTCTAACTTGACTTTGGTCTCCCGATACTCTCTAATTTGCTTTTGCCATGCCGCTTGTTCGGTGACAGAAGTTTGCGCGGCCAGAAACTCAGCTTCGCTAAAATTGGCTTTTTTGAGCTTCTCTAACCAGTCAGTATTTAATTGTTGTTCTTGAACGATCGCCCTTTGCTCGATCTCCTTAGCTTGGCGATCTTCGGTTTCCGCAGCGATCGCCGCCCCCTGAATTTTTTGATAAGTCTGTTCCGCTTGCTCAACCTGCATTTGTAACTGCTGCTGTTCCCGATTTAAATTTTGCCGCAGTTGTTCATAAGAAAGTCCCCCGGTAATTTCTTCCAGGGTCGCCCTTAAATGTTGACGCGCTTTTAGCTGGCGATCGACTTCGCTACGAGACCTTTGTTCTTCTTGTTGTGCTTGTTTAAGGGTTTTTGCCTTAAATTCTAAAGCTTGACGAATCTGGTTTAAATTAGCCACAGCCGCTTGATGCTTTTGCTGCACTTGTTTTGACCGTTGATCCGTCACTTGTAATTCTTGATATTCTTGTTGTAACTGCTGCACCGTTTGCTCAAAGTTGCGGGACATCTCTTCAGGATTTTCAGGGATTAAATATGTGCTAATCCCCGCATATTTCGTGGCTAATCGATTTTGCACCACGGACAATTCTTGCTCACAAGCAATCATTTGCTGAGTTTGTTGTTCCAGGGTAGTTTCTGCTTGAGTTAGTTGACGTTCCGCTTGGTGAAATTGTCGTTCATGGGTCTGGAGGCGATCGCGCAAAGGTGACACATCAACCCACTCCACAATTTCCAAATCCGGCAACGGGTGATCGCCATGATAAACTTCCCCACAAACCGGGCAAATTGTCCCAGATACCAGGGATTCACGCAATACTGCCGCTTGGTTCATGCGAGTGGCTTCCGCATTAATGGCTTCCGCTTCCATTAACGCCCCACGAGCCGCTTCCATTTCCTTCTGGGCAAATTGATAATTAAACTGGGCTTCCTTGACCGTAAAGCGGGAAATTTCTAATTGTTCCTGGAGAGCTAGTTGCTGTTTTTCTTGTTTTTTTACCTGCTGCTGAATTAACTGCCATTCCATCAGTAACGGCGCAATTTGTCTCAAGGTTTCTAAGCGATCGCTCATTGGAGGATATTGCTCTAACTCAGCAGTAATTTTTTTCACCTGTTGCGAGGCCGCGATGTTTTGTGCTTGGATCTCTTGCCATTCTTTTTGGGCAACGGAGAGTTCCGTGGTTTTCGTCAAGAGAATTTTCTGAACTCTGACCAGTTCTTGAGCAATTTGTTTTTGTTGTTGTTCGTAAACTTGAACTGTAGCTAACGCTTCGCTTCTGGTTTTAAATTGAGGCAGCATTTCCGCTTCTTCGGCTTTCACCCGATCCAGTCTTTCTTTTTCCTTTTTGAACTGAGCTTGAATTTTTTGTAATTTTTTCCCAGCAGCGATCGCCTGGGCTTCCGCTTGTCTTGCTTGCTGTCGAACCCTTTGCACCAACGTCCAATCCCCTTGTAAGGATGCCGCAGTTTGCGATCGCACTAAACGTTGTTCTAACCGCTCGATTTCACCCGTATTTACATTCAAGTCTGCCAAATCTTGATGCAGTTTCAGCAACCGTTCCAACCGTTCAAATAGCTGCTGTTGTTCATCTAATTTCTTTTGTGCTTGCCAAACCGCCTCATTCAGCCTGGGTAAATCATTTTCTAGGGTAAGTAATTGACTCACTTTTTGTTCAAGTTCCCAGTCTGGAGGAGCGTCTAATTCATTAATTTGCCGTTCAACCGCTTCTAGTTCTTTCTTTAACAACCCGGCCAAATTATTCGCTTCTTTCCGCATCAGTTCAAAAATCTCAAATCCTGCCAATTGCCGGAGAATTTCTCGGCGTTTGGTCGTATTCCCTTTCAGGAATTCATCAAATTGACCTTGGGGCAAAAGAATCACTCGCGTAAATGTATCAAAATCCATCCCTAAGATTTCCTCGATCGCTTGATTCGTCAAACGTTCTTTCGTTTCCAAGGTTTCCCATTTTTTACCTTGGTACTTTTCTAGGAGTACCGAAGTCACCGTAGTTTTACCGCGATCGCGCCACAGTCTAGTCACCCGATATTCACCTTGGGACATCTCAAACCTAAATTGCACTTTCAACAAAGATGAACCTTGACTCACCATTTCTTGAATTTGACTGCCAGTGCGAGCCGTTTTCCCATAAAGTGCATAAGTAATCGCATCCAGTAACGAAGATTTCCCCGCCCCTGTTGGGCCGGTAATCGCAAACAAATCTAGCTGGGAAAAATCTAAATGTTGTTCATCCCGAAAACTGGTAAAACCCGATAAAGATAATTCAATAGGTCGCATAATTTTCTAACTTAGATAACTTGGTGAACACAAGCCGCCGATATTTCATAATTCTTCAGGTACAAATAGCTATGATTTTTTTAATGATTAGCTAGTGATTAGCTAGTGATAAATTTATCAAAAAATTAGCTAATTTTTTTCATTATTTGACTCCACAAAAAAACTTTATAAATACCTAGCTAATCTAATCTCTAATTTACTATTTACTCTAATGACTTGAGGTTTTCGAGATATTTTTTTCTTTCATGGTTTTATACAGCGTCTCAAAAGCTTCAACCACCAGATCCGACGGATTTCGTTCTAGCCTTTCTTGATAAAAATGATAAAACTCTTCAACGGGATCGAACGGATCCGTATCTGAAGTTACCGGGCGCTGAATTCTCGTAAAGCTTTCTGGATAAACCGCTTCAATTTGTAACGTTTGCGGGCAGATTTGTCTCACTTCATCAGCCAATCCCAACCGGGGACTTTCTAACTCTACAATCACCTTTAAAAATCCTGAATAATACTGATGTTCCGCTAAAGTATCTTCAAGATTTTCTCCCTGACAGCGAATTACTTTCAACGGACGTTGACAGATTAAAGGATGGAATTCTACTTCGGCGAGTTTGCCCGGTTCCACTGTCACCAAACAAAAACCTTTTTCCTGTTGGGCTTCCCCAAAATCTAGTTGAATTAACGACCCTGGATAATAAGTAGGAATTGGATTAGGAATTGACTGATAAGCGTGAATATGTCCCAAGGCAATATATTGTGCCGTGGCGGGTAAAATATCCGCAGCTAAGGCATAAGTAGAACGAGTATAATAAGGTGCCTCTGAATAAGCCAATCGCGCTCCATCAATGGTTAAATGTGCCATCAGAATATTCAAAGAATCTTCTCGGAAAAATTGACTTAAATCTTGTAAAAGATAGCTGACAATTTCCCGATAAATTCGCTGATATTCGCCATCATCATTTTTCCACAAAGTCGCCGCATCTAACAGACGACGTTCGGAAGCAAACGGCATCGCGCCAACACAGAGTTTGCCATTGGCTGTATTCAAGATTGTCGCCCCACCCTCGTCTCCCCGGCGCGGTTTGCCCAAGGCGCGAACCCCCGCCAATGATAACAGGTTGGCAATGCTGTCAATCCGATAGGCCGAATCATGGTTGCCCGCGATCGCCACCGCCGGAATATTCGCTTTTTCCAGGCCACAGAAAAACTCATAAGCCACTCGTTCTGCCGCCGCTGTTGGGTTAGGAACATCAAAAATATCTCCCGCAATCAACACTGCATCCACTTCTAAACTTTTTGCATGGTGCAGGAGTTGTTCTAAGGCTGCCGCAATTTCTGGAGTGCGATCTACTCCTTTGAGACGGCGTCCGAGATGCCAGTCAGCGGTATGAATCAAACGCATAAGCCAGTAGGAATAATTTGTTACTCTTTATTTTAAAGGAAAGAGGCTTTTGGGGCGAAAAAAAACATGGGGCGGGGAAAAGATAGGGAACAGAAAAAAACTCAGATCGATTGGCTACCTGGTTCTGGTAGCTACGAGGATTTTAACCCGTGGCGATCTAATAGCTAGAATCAGATAAGTTGATCGATCAGGACTATTTGCCGATGAATATTGATGGAATTATCGAAACCGCGATCGCCGTAGGCAAAAGCTACACAGACGGTTTAAATAATCAAAAAAAAGATGAGGCCGAACCAATTCGCTTAGAATTAAGATGTATTGGCTCTCGGTTACATTGGGATAATGTTATGTTTGCGGTTTTTTACCAAAACAAGCAAGGCAGCTATTACTATTTTCAGTGCGCTCGCACGGAAAACCCTACTCTAGAGACAAATTGGAGTTTTGTTTTTCAGCGGAGTAGCTTTAATCAAAGTGAATTTGATGAAATTGTTTGGAGTCAGCCCAACTAATTCCCACTAATTAGCAATAAAAAACCGTTTTTTCCCCGAAAACGGTTTTTTTACCAGTAAAGCCGAGCCAGCCGATCGCTATCGCTCGATTAGCTGAAATTAAATTAATGCGGGAAATTAAACAAATAAGATAACCCTAATCCTAGGAATAAACTGCCCAAACCAATCGAAGTTAAACAGAAAAAGTTTTGCCGGGAAGTTAATCGACTATTTTGGATATCCAACCTAACCAAACCACTGGTAATTACAATTAATAAACCATAGCTAAACACATCAAATACTGATAAAATAACAATCATGGTAAATGAGAGTACCATAGCGGTTAAGAAAGAACCCGCATCGGATTTTAACCAGCGATAGACAATGGTCTTGATGACTAACCAAGGAGACGAAAATATTTCCGCCACAATTAAAATAAAACTGATAGTGATTGCCCATTGCCACCAGGGGGCTGCTGTTTGAGATAAAATTAACCCTAAGTTGATGTGGGCAATTGACATTAAGGCAATGGAAATGTAAGAAGTTTTTTTAAGTAACTCAACAAGTTTTTTCGCTGCCATATTAGTTACTTTTTATTTGGTGGTTGGTGGTTGTTGGCTGGCTAGATTTTTTTAGTTATGGGTTACTTGTTCTTTGTTTTTATGCTAGAATAATTTATCATAAACCATAAAAATGAAGCACAAATAAATCAGTAAATCCTCCTATAAATTTGTAGAAATCGCATCCACCGGACAGGTGGGAATACATTGCTCGCAGACAATGCAGCGCGATCGCACAAAAGTTAGTTTAAAGGTCTTCTTTTCCAGAGTCAGTGCTTCCGTGGGACACACTCCCGTACATAACCCGCAATGGACACAACTTTCTTCTGAAATCAAGATTTCTCCACTAATCGTTGACACTTCAATATCTAACGATCGCATCCAATCAATTGCCGCATCCAAAGCATCAATATCCCCGGATAATTCTAAAAGCAATTTACCAATTTGATTGGGGGCTACTTGCGCCCGAATAATATTGGCGGCGACATTAAAATCTTTCGCCAATCGATAAGTCAGCGGCATCCCCAGAGAACTTCTGGGAAAGGTTAAAGTTACTCGTTTTTTCACGGCCTTCTCCTGATTTCTTCACTGCGATTCTCGCCCCTAAGCGCGTTCGCGATAGCGTTGCGGAGCAATCTCGCGATGGCTTTACGCCGTTTTTGGCATAATTCGGTTAAACTGGGAAAAATTGTAACAATACTTAACAAATCCATCCCATGAACGATATGTCACCTAACTCAGCCAGATCCGCTGTTGAAGCCAACGATTCCGCGCAGCGGACGAATGGCGCGATTAGCGCTATTGCCCCGCAACTGAGAAATTTTCTAATTGTGTTGGTGGCGATCGCTCTGAGTGTATCCTTATTTATCGGCTTACGCACAGAAACCACCACCGCGTCTCTCAGCGAAATTGCCGAAAATTCCATCCCCTTAGACGTAGCCTTAAGCAACGGCAAACCTACCCTGATGGAATTTTATGCCAATTGGTGCACAAGTTGTCAGACAATGGCTCCCACCCTAGAAGAACTGAGGGCCGACTACCAAGATCGGCTTAATTTTGTCATGCTCAACGTGGACAATAGTAAATGGTTGCCAGAGATGCTGAAATACCGAGTAGATGGCATTCCTCACTTTGTCTTTTTAGGCGCTGACGGTGAAGCGATCGCCAGTGCGATCGGAGAAATTCCGCGATCGGTGATGGCCGAGAATTTAACCGCCTTAGTCGCTGGCAACTCCTTACCTTACGCCCAAGCCACAGGTCAGGTTTCTCGCGTCAAATCCCCCATTCAAAAAGCCAGCCAAAGCAGCGATCCTCGAAGTCATGGGACTCAGGTGGTAAATTAGTTACTCCTGGCAGGGGAAGAGGAGAAAAAGAAGAGAGATGCATAGAATAAGCATACTACGCACATCTTTTCTCTATGCCCATCCGTCCCTGAAGTGGTTCAAATCCTCTCTTTCCTCTTTCCTAAGAACCTCTACCCTAAGAATCTCTATCCTAACCAACTATGCCTTTATCCTCAATTCTTGATACCTGTATTCCTCGAAAAGAAATTCTATCCGGCTCGTTGAAAGAGGAAATATTTGCCGCCAAAATTCGGCCAGTGGTGGAAGGAAAAGCCCCGCAAGTTTATCAGGATTCTCATGTTTTTTTCGCGAACACTTTTCCCACTGATGGGATTAAAACCCTGATTCAAGAAGTTTTTAGCCGTCTGACTCAACAAGGGGCTGGTTCTCCGGTGATTCGCTTAGAAACCAGTTTTGGTGGCGGTAAAACTCACGACCAGATTGCCCTTTGGCATATTTGTAAACAAGGGAGAAAAATTCAAGGTTTAGACCGTTTTGTGGATTTGAATTTAATCCCAGAATCGGCGGTAAAAGTAGCAGCAATTGATGGCCGAGATTTAGATCCACAAAATGGAATTTATTATCAAGATATTGGCCTGACTACTTATACTATTTG
The DNA here is from genome assembly GCF_040564635.1 of Planktothricoides raciborskii GIHE-MW2. Lineage (NCBI taxonomy): Bacteria > Bacillati > Cyanobacteriota > Cyanophyceae > Oscillatoriales > Oscillatoriaceae > Planktothricoides > Planktothricoides raciborskii. The sequence continues at coordinate 6,368,563 of NZ_CP159837.1, read as the reverse complement.
GGGAGAAATTGCTTACCAAATTGGCGGTGTGGCCGGTTATGAATTGCTCAAAGGTTCCGATACCAGCGGGATTAGTCCGGGAACTTCTATTTTAGAACGGTTGATTAATGGGCAATCTACTGTTATTATTATAGACGAAATTGCTCGCTATTTGCGATCAGCTAAAGCTAAACTAATTGGGAATAGCGATTTGGCAGCACAAGTGGTAGCTTTTCTGTTTTCTTTGATGGATTTAGCGGCAGCTTGTGACTGTTTGGTTTTGGTTTATTCTCTGGCTTCAAAGTCTGATACTTTTGCGGCAGAAACTGCCTATTTGAATGATGAACTGAATGAGTTGATTCAGGCTTCTTCCCGTCAGGAACGGGTGATTAGTCCATCGACGGATATCGAGATTTATAATATTGTTAAACAGCGCATTTTTGAACGGGTAAGTGATGAGGCAGCTAAGGCAGCAGCGGCAGAATATGTGGATCTTTATCGCTTGACTCGCGTTGATTTACCGGATGCTTGTAAGGATGCTTCTTATGCTGAGGCGATCGCACAATCTTATCCTTTTCACCCGGAACTGTTTAAGCTGTTAACCCAAAAAATTGCCGCGATTCCTGAGTTTCAACGGACGCGAGGGGCGTTGCGTTTATTTGCTTTGGTGGTGCAGCATCTTTGGCAAGCAAATCAGGAAAGTCCAGGGGCAGAAATGACCGGGTTGCTGTCAGCTTGGATACCGATGATTCATTCCCATCATATTCCCGTTGGGGTGAATAGTCAGGTGACTAATGAGTTGACTTCTCGGTTACAACGTCCGTTTATGCGAGGGCCAATTCAGGCGGATATTTATAATTTAGATGGGCGAAAAGCTTATGCCCAAATTCAAGATGAAGCATGGACTGTTGCTGGTAAACCTCCTTTTTCTACTTGGGTGGCAAGAACGATTTTTTTGCATTCTTTAACTCAAGGCATTTCTTCGGGGATTCGGGAAGCAGAATTAAGTTTGTCTTTGCTGACTCCAGATGTTAAAATGGGGGTGGTAGATGATATTCTACAAAAGTTGGTTAAGGAAGCTTGGTATTTGGATTACGATCCAATTACCTCCCTTGCCCGGTTTAAGGAAGAACCTTCTTTAAATAAGATTATTTCTGAGGAGAAAGAACAAGTTAAGCGAACTGATGCTAAGGAAGAATTAAGAAGGCGTCGGGATACTATTTTTGCGAAGCGATTTTTTACTCTGATTTCGGGTCAGATAGACAGTCCCTCGGACGTGGACGATCGCCCTGATGATATTGCTTTATGTGTGATGGATTTTGATGATGTCACCGTGGATAGTCCTACGGATCCTGTACCGGAGTTAGTCGATCGCATTTTTCATCAAACCGGGGATTCTGGTAAGTTTAGAATTTTCCGCAATCGCTTGTTATTTTTATTGGCAAATAAGCCCGCTTTACAACAGGCGATCGAGAATGCTAGAGAATATCAAGCGATTAGAAATATTCTGCGTAGTCCTAATCGTTTAGATGATTTGTCAGACCGGCAGCAGCAACAATTGAAAGAACGAGAAGGGCAAAAAGATTTAGATGTGCGGGTATCTTTGACTAATGCTTATCGTCATTTATTTTATCCAGCAAATGACCTGGTAAAAGCCCCGAAAGGTTTGATGCACTATACTCTTAGCGCCCAAGATGCTAGTATGGTTAAAGGCAAAAACCATCAGCAGGATGTGATTCTTAAGGCGTTAAAAGATTGTGATAAAATTCGCCCAGACGATGCGAAACCTTTTGCCCCGGCTTATATTTTGCAAAAAGTTTGGCCTGCGGGGATTGATTCTTGGACTACTAAAGAACTTTGCAATGCTTTTGCTAAGGATTTATCCCTGAATATGCTGTTAGAAAAAGAAGTTTTGATGTTACGGGAGACGATCCAAAAAGGTTTGACTGAGGGACATTGGGATTTGAAGGTTTCTGATAAGCCCGAACGCTTTTATATTAAAACTCAGAATCAGCCGTTGGTTTTGCCAGATATTGTGGAGTTTAGCGATCGCTTTGTTCTCTATCGTCGGGGAATATTGGAACCCCCTAAACCGAGAACTTTAGAATTGACTTATCAGTTAATGTCTAGTTCTTCTGGGGAAAAACCCGTTTATGTCCGGTGGAAAGCTGACGCGGCCCTAAAAGTCACCTTATTTAAAAATGAAATAGCGATTTCCACCGAGTTCAAACCCAAGGACGAATATGAAACGGAAATTAGCAGTTCTACTCTATTTAAAATAGTGGCAGACTATGGCAACGGGGAAACTGCGACAAGGGAAGTTACGGTTGACCCGGTAAATGCAGGGCCGGGAGTGGGTTCCCTGCGGGAAGTTTCTGCTATTTATCGTCCGACTAATTCTTCGACTAATTCTGGTACATATAATATAGATGCGAATCAGCCGAATATTTGGGATAGTCAGCCCCCTACGGTGGAAGTTGATGGTAGTCTTAATTCGGTTTTCAATCAGTTGGGCGATCGCTTTCAGGACCATCGGGTTAAGGCGATCGCAGCTATAGAAATGACCGTCAGCGACTTGATGGACTATCGGAAACTGGGAACAGCGATCGCCTTACTCCAGCGTTTTAGTCCAAAAATCGATCAAGACGTGACTATTCAAACTGGGGCAGAATTTATTCGCTTGGAATATCAAGGGGATGCCCGTGGATTTCAGAGTCTTTTCTCAAGTTTGAGTAATTGGTTAGTCAAGTCGGAACAAGGCAACGTATCCTTAAAAGTCGCCCTGGAATTCAGCCCATCCATATCACCTACGGGGCCAGAATTGGAACAAATTAAACAAACCCTTAACCGTAATCCCGTGGAACGGATTCATTTAAGGGCACAGGTGTTGTATTCGTAATATTTGTAGGGGCTTTCGCATGAGATCCGCCGGGGAATAAATTCCCCGTCTCATGGCGAAAGTCGGTTAAAACCGACTAAAATTATATGGTTAATTATATGATTTGAAAATTAATCCGCCCGATATCCGCCCGCCGGGGAATAAATTCCCTAAAATTATATGATTTCAAAATATAAATTTCAGATATCCGCCGGGGAATAAATTCCCCGTCTCATAGGGAAAGTCGGTTAAGTAGGTGGGCAGAAATAAATGCACTACAGACCCCACGAGAAGAAAGGCTGTCATTCCCGCGAAGGCGGGAATCCAAAGCCTATTGGCGGAAAACGAAAAGTGCAATTAATTATGTTCACCTACTTAAAACCGACTAAAATTATATGGTTAATTATATGATGTGAAAATTAATCCGCCCGATATCCGCCCGCCGGGGAATAAATTCCCTAAAATTATATGATTTCAAAATATAAATTTCAGATATCCGCCCGCCGGGGAATAAATTCCCCGTCTCATAGGGAAAGTCGGTTAAGTAGGTGGGCAGAAATAAATGCACTACAGACCCCACGAGAAGAAAGGCTGTCATTCCCGCGAAGGCGGGAATCCAAAGCCTATTGGCGGAAAACGAAAAGTGCAATTAATTATGTTCACCTACTTAAAACCGACTAAAATTATATGGTTAATTATATGATTTGAAAATTAATCCGCCCGATATCCGCCCGCCGGGGAATAAATTCCCTAAAATTATATGATTTCAAAATATAAATTTCAGATATCCGCCCGCCGGGGAATAAATTCCCCGTCTCATAGCGGAAGTCGGTTAAGTAGGTGGGCAGAAATAAATGCACTACAGACCCCACGAGAAGAAAGGCTGTCATTCCCGCGAAGGCGGGAATCCAAAGCCTATTGGCGGAAAACGAAAAGTGCAATTAATTATGTTCACCTACTTAAAACCGACTAAAATTATATGGTTAATTATATGATGTGAAAATTAATCCGCCCGATATCCGCCCGCCGGGGAATAAATTCCCTAAAATTATATGATTTCAAAATATAAATTTCAGTCGGTTTTAACCGACTTGTGCTATGAGACAGCCATCGTTTTAACCCCCGGCGGTGTTTGCAGGCGGTGTTTGCAGGCGGTGTTTGCCCCTATATATCCTATATATAATTTGTAAGTCCTATTGATGATAAAATATGCAAGAATTCCAATTAAGAGTTATTCCCCTAAAAGATAACAATTTTTCCCTGGAACTTTATCAATGTGCTTACAAACAAGCCGGACAGAAAAAACGACCAGCAGCAAAGCGGATTGGCCAATTAAAAGGAGAAAAATTATTGTTAGCCCGCCAAAGCATTTATGCGGCTTTAAAAGCCAATAGTTACGATCCGAAAACTTTGTCGAAACGACGGCAAGCCCCTTATAGTTTATCAGAGGATTCCGGGGTCAGATTGGCGATATTATGCCAAGCCTTGCAGCCATTGTCAAAAAGTGAGAGAATTCAGGAAATTACCACGGGAATTATGGCTATGAGTGATGAAGAAGCCCATTATTGGTTTGGCAAGATTAATCATGGTAAACGCAATTCGGCATTAAAGGCGATTCGGGTATTATTAAGTTAGGGGTGTAGGGTGTAGGGTGTAGGGTGTAGGGGGAAGGGAGGGTGTAGGGTGTAGGGTGTAGGGTGTAGGGGAAGAAAGTGATGCATTCGTAGGGGCGAATGGCCATTCGCCCGTACAAGTTAAAAGTTATGCATAAATATCACTATTCACTCTTCACTCTTCCCCACACCCTACACCTCTTACCCTGAGCCTGCCGAAGGGCTACACCCTAAACCCTCTCCCCCCTACACCCTACACCTCTTACCCTGAGCCTGCCGAAGGGCTACACCCTACACCCTACACCCCAACCAACAAACAACAACCAACAACCAACAAACAACCATGAACAAAGATAGATTATTGATCGAGAGAATTATGCCAGTGAAACTGTTAAATCAACAGGTGGCTTATGAACATGGGGGTAATCCATTTAAAGGATTACACCGCTGGTATTCTCGGAAGCCGTTATCTTTCTCTCGCGCTTCAGTTTTGGCTTCTCTGTTACCAGAGGATATTTCATTAGATGAGTTTGAATATTTACTGGGATTACATCCAGAATTGGATGGGTTAAAACCTGATGCTAATTTGCGACTTTATAAGGTGCCTCCAGGATATCCCGTAGTACAGAAAGTCCATGATTATTGTGAGAGAGTTTGGGGCAACCGAACCCCTACAGTTTTAGATGCTTTTGCCGGTGGGGGGAGTATTCCTTTTGAAGCCGCTAGATATGGGTTAAATGTGTTAGCTTCGGATTTGAATCCGGTGGCAGTTGTGACTATGAAAGCTGCAATGGAATATCCGGTAAAATTTGGCCCCGATTTACAAGTGGATATTGACCGTTGGGTGAAGTGGGTCGGGGATGAAGCGGAGAAAAGATTAGCGGATTTTTTCCCTTCAACCCCGGAAAGTGAGGAAGTTGTGCAAAATTATTTATGGGCACATACGGTAGTTTGTCCTAGTTGTCAGTCTGTGGTTCCCTTAAGTCCAAATTGGTGGTTAAGTAAAACAAGTAACTATGCTGGAAAAGGACAAGCTAGAAAAGTTACGAGTGATTGGTACGCGGTGAAACCAATTCCCAATCTGACAGAAAAGCGGGTTGATTTTGAGTTAATTAAGGGGAAAAAAGGGAAAGGAACAACGATTAAAACCGATGATGGTGAATACAATCCTGATGATTACATTACCGTTAGTCGTGGGGTGGGTAGATGTCCTACTTGTGGCAATATTATTGAGGATGAAGTGATTAAGTCTCAAGCCCAATCTGTCGGTTTAGGACATCAGTTATATGCAGTGGCTTATAAAAAAGGAAAAAGCAGTTTAGAGTTTAGACTTTCTAATGAGTTTGATATAGCGGGATGGAAGTTAAGCCAAGAATATTTAAAAAATCAAGATTATCAATGGCAAATTAATAATTTAATACCTAATGAATATATTATAAACGATCATGGGCAAATTCTTGGTTATTGTCAACAATGGTTTCAAATATTTAACCCGCGTCAGCTTTTAACCTTGGTGACTTATGTAGAAATTATCAACGAAGCGAAGGAGTTAATCCGGGCTGAATGTGAACCAGAAAAAGTAGAGGCAATTTGCACTTATTTGGCTTTAGTATTAGATAGATGTGTTGATGCGAATTGTAGATTAGTTATTTATAACGCTGCTAGAGCTTGTATTCAAAAAGCATCAACACAACACGCATTAAATTTAATGTGGAATTATCCAGAAGTTAATGGGGCAACTGAACTTTGGAAAGCGTGTCAAGAAGAAGGAGCAAAAGACTACACACCTTTATGTAATTTATTCGGCACAAAACCCCACTCTCTCAGCTTACCGGGTATCCTAGAAACCGAACCCAAAAGCATTAAAATTGATGCGGCTTCGGCGGATAGCCTTTATCATATTGCCGATAAATCTGTGGATGCGGTTATCACTGACCCGCCTTATTATGGAACAATTCCTTATGCCGATCTTTCCGATTTTTTCTATGTTTGGATGAAACGGACATTAGGGGATATTTTCCCCGAATTATTCTGGTCAGAACTCACGGATAAAGACCGAGAAGCCGTCGCCAACCCGTCTCGTTTTCGGGATATGGGCATTTCCGCCGATGAATTAGCAGCCCAAGATTATGAGGCAAAAATGGCCTTGGCTTTTGGCGAATATTATCGAGTTTTGCGGGATGATGGGGTGATGACGGTACAATTTAATCATAAAGAATCCGGCGCCTGGGATGTGCTGACTAAATCATTAATTGATGCGGGTTTTGAAATTACCGCTTCTTGGTCTGTGAGCACAGAAAATCCCCAAAATTTACATCAAGCCCAGAAAAATTCTGTTTCTAGTACGGTGTTGCTGGTTTGCCGCAAACGCAACCCGAACGCTGAAGCCGCTTGGTGGGATGATTTGCGCCCGGAAGTGGCTAATTTGGTGGAACAACGCGCCCCGGAATTTGAGGATAATGATATTACGGGAATCGATTTATATTTAAGTGCTTTTGGTCCGGCTTTAAATGTGTTTAGTCGGTCTTATCCCATTTATAATAGCAGTGGGGATGAAGTTCGCCCAGAGGTGGCTTTTGCGGAAGCCCGAAAAGCGATCGCAGCTTATCGTTTCCGCAAATTAGTCCAAACAGATACCCAAGGATTTGACTCTTTAACTCAATGGTATTTTTTGGCTTGGGATGCTTTTAAAGCCCGCGAATTTCCTTATGATGAAGCGCGACAATTAGCTTTAGCTATTGGCGGTTTTAATGTGTCCGACTTGGACAAAACTCATAAATTGCTAAGTGCTTCTGGAGGTACTTGTAAACTCTTAACTCCAACCCAACGATGGAAAAAACGGGCTTTTTCCACGGAAGCCAAAGATTTTTCTTGCCGTTATTTGGTGGATGGAATCCACGCGATCGTCGCTATTTATGAGGAGGAAAACGATATCCAAGCAGTCCGTAAGTTTATGCAAGATACTAATTTGGTGACTAATGATAATTTTATGAAGGCGATCGAGGTTGCTTTGAAGGCTATTCCCCGGATTGGGGATGAGAAAAAACGCATTTCCGAAGAACGGAATTTGCTGGATTTGTGGTCAGCAATGGATGAGATTAAGGCTAAGGTGGTTTATGAACAATTGACGATTAGTTATTAGTTGTTGGTTGGTTGTTGGTTGTTGGTGGTTGGTGGTTGGTGGTTGGTGGGTAGGGATTCTTTTGTTCAACAATCAAAAATCAAAAATCAAAAATCAACAATCAACAATCAACAATCAACAATCAACAATGGTAGGGCGAAGCATTCGGGTAATACATTGTTTGTTTTTTCCGATAAATTCTTTGCCCGAATGCTAGGGCGAAGCATTCGGGTAATACATTGTTTGTTTTTTCCGATAAATTCTTTGCCCGAATGCTAGGGCGAAGCATTCGGGTAATACATTGTTTGTTTTTTCCGATAAATTCTTTGCCCGAATGTTAGGGCGAAGCATTCGGGTAATACATTGTTGGTTTTTTCCGATAAATTCTTTGCCCGGTAAGCGAAGCTATGCCGTCAGGCTTTATGCTTCGCCCCTACAGATTGAATAAACAACAACCAACAACCAACAACAACCAACAACCAACAAACAATGTTAGGGCGAAGCATTCGGGTAATACATTGTTGGTTTTTTCCCATAAATTCTTTGCCCGGTAAGCGAAGCTATGCCGTCAGGCTTTATGCTTCGCCCCTACAGATTGAATAATGAACAACCAACAACCAACAACCAACAACCAACAAACAACAACCAACAATCAACAATCAACCAACAACAAAAAATGCTATTTAAAGAAAAAAGCTGGAAATTAAGTTATTCTAGTAATGAAGATAACCCGATTTTTGATTTCTACATTCCGGCATTGGAATGTTCCATAAACTACGATCGCAAATCGGGATTTTTTAATAGTGCAATTTTAAGTAAAGTTGCCGGGGGTCTGGGGGGATTGTTGCAGAATGAAGGGAAAATGCGCCTGATTTTAGGTTGCCAATTTCAACCCCAAGATTTAGAGGCGATTAAAAAAGGCTATGAGTTGCGGGAGGCGATGATTTCTCGGTTGGATGCAGATTTAACTCCGCCGGAAACTTTTGCCCAGTTGAAACATTTTGAAATTTTGGCTTGGTTGATTCAATATGGTTATTTAGAGATAAAAATTGCCATTCCTCTGCAAAAAGATGGGACGCCAGAAAGCCCGGAACAACAACTCGATCGCCATCATATTTTCCATGAGAAAGTGGGAATTTTTACCGATGCAGAATATAATCAGTTAGTTTGCTTTGGGTCAAATAATGAATCCCTCAGTGGTTGGGAACAAAATATCGAGTCGTTTCATGTTTATTGCAGTTGGGAAGGCGATCGAGATATGCAGCGTGTCACCGAAGAAGTTTATCGGTTTGAGACGCTTTGGCATGATTTAGCCCCGAATGTGAAGTTATTTGCAGTTCCCGAAGCGATTCGCCAAAAGTTATTACGATATAGCCCTGGGGAAAGACCTAGTTGGGATGAAGGGAGTGTGGGGAGTGTGGGGGGAGAAGTGAAAAGTCGTAGGGGCGAATGGCCATTCGCCCCTACAAAAGAAATATCCCTCTTCCCTACACCCTACACCCTACACCCTACACGACGGCGGCTTACCCCTCTTCCCCCTCTTCCCCCTACACCCCACCAAACAGACCTATTAAATGCCCTGTTAAAAATACACGAACATCCGGGGTGTTTGGATTTTTGCTTAAAGTCAATTCCGATTAAACCTTGGTTACATCAAATAAAAATATTGCGCCGCGTTGCCGCAAGTTTCCCGAATAATTTTTTGATTGCTGATGAGGTGGGGTTGGGGAAAACTATTGAAACCGGGCTGATTTTGCGCTATTTGTTGGTTAGCCAAAAGGTGAAACGAGTGTTGATTCTTGTCCCGGCAACGGTACAACCCCAATGGCAAGAGGAACTTAGGGAAAAGTTTAATTTGGATTTTTGGAGTTATCGCCAAGGTAGCTTTAAGTCGGCGGATAAAATAACGGAAATTTCGGCTAATTCTGGGAATCCCTGGAATCAGTGCGATCGCATTTTAGCTTCTTCTCATTTAGTCCGCCGCAAGGAGAGACAAGGGGAATTGTTAGGGGCAGAACCTTGGGATTTAGTTATTTTAGATGAGGCCCATCATGCCCGCCGCAAAAATCCCCAAGCCCGTCAGGAAACTCCCAATAGTTTATTGCAACTGATGCAGCAGTTAAAAACCCAGACCAAGGCTTTAATTTTATTGTCCGCTACGCCGATGCAAATTGACCCTATTGAGGTATTTGATTTACTAGATTTGTTGGGCTTAAATGGTCATTGGCGTTATGGGGATAACTTCTGTAATTATTTTAGCACATTATCTAGCACATTATCTACTACCTTGTCAAGTAAACCGGACGAGCAATTGCTAAAATTTTGGCAAGAAATGTCTCGCGATTATTTCCAGTTTGGGGGAAAACCTTGCCCCCGGTTCCAAGCATATCTGGAAAAAAATAACCGTGTGTTAGCCTATCAACTCCAAGATACCTGGAACCGGGGCAAGCCTTTGGTGCATGGGAAAAAGTTACTGGAAAATGCGGATTTTATGCAGTTATCCCGCCAATATTTGACGGTGAATACTCCCCTGAAAGATTTGATGTTTCGCCATACTCGCGATACTTTGCGGGAATATTATAAGCGGGGAATGTTAAGCCAAGATATTCCCCAAAGGGTTGTCCAAGATAATGCGATCGCCCTGGAAAGCGATCGGGAAATTCCTCTATATCAAGCGGTAAGCGATTATGTGAGAAATTTCTATAAGTTAGCGGAAAAACAGAACCGGAAAGCCCTAGGTTTTTTAATGACTTTATATCGGAAACGGTTAACCAGTTCTTTTTATGCGATTAGAGAATCTTTACAACGACGGTTAGAAGGGATTAGTATTACTCCTGATGATTTGGCGGATTTAGATGATGCAGATGATGCGGTGATTCAAGGGTTGGAACAGTATTTTAATCCTGGATTAAACCCTGGATTAAACCCGGTAGATCCGAAAGAGATAGAGTATTTAGAAGATTTATTACGCCAATTTGAAAATACGGGTGACGATAGTAAGTTATCTTTTTTGCTGGAAACTTTACGGCAGGAATTGTTAGAACGAGAAAGCGCGATTATTTTTACCCAATATACGGATACAATGGATTATCTCCGGGAGCAAATTCGCCAATTATACGGCGATCGCGTGGCTTGTTATTCGGGACGAGGTGGGGAGTTACTAGAGGGGGTAAATTCGCCGAATAACCTGGTTAAGAATAACCAGGTTAAGTATATGTGGCGATTGGTGCCAAAAGAACAAATTAAACGAATGTTTAGAGATGGAGAAATTCAAGTTTTAATCTGTACAGAATCCGCCAGCGAGGGTTTAAATTTACAAACTTGTGGGGTTTTAATTAATTATGATTTGCCGTGGAATCCGATGCGGGTAGAACAAAGAATTGGCCGCTTAGATCGCATAGGTCAGCGCTATCCTACGGTAAAAGTGCATAATTTTTATTATGATGGTACGGTTGAGGCCAAAGTATATAAAAAATTGCGCGATCGCATCAATTTATTTACCAATGTGGTGGGACATTTGCAGCCAATTTTAGCCCAAGTTCCCACCTTTATTGAAAAAGTGGTGATGAGTGCAGACCCGGAAGAAGAAGATGTATTAATGGCAGAATTTGACCGAGAATGCGATCGCCCCTTTTTACGTCCAGATTTAGATGAAATGGTGGGCATGGATGTGGAGGCAGATTTAGCCGAAATCCGCCAAACTTTGCCCGTTTCTCCGATTACTCCAGCAGAAATTGAGCAACTTTTTACCCAATCGGAAATAATGGCAGAACTTTTGCGATCGCGGGGAATTGTGTTCACCCCAATAGGCGATAAAATTTGGCAGTTAACCTATCAAAATCAAGAAATATCAGTCACCTTTTATCCCGAAGTTTTTGACGAACATCCTTCCCTGAGACTAATGACCTTGGGCGATCAATTGTTTGAGGAATTGTTAGTTATTGGTTGTTAGTTGTTGGTTGGTTGTTGGTTGGGGGTTGGTTGGTTGTTGTTGGTTGGGGGTTGGTTGGTTGTTGTTGGGTAGGGATTCTTTGGGTAGGGATTCTTTGGGTAGGGATTCTTTGGTTGGTTGTTGAAGAAAGAACCAAGAACAATCAACAAACAACAATCAACAAACAACAAACAACAATCAACAAACAACAAACAACAATCAACAAACAACAAACAACAAACAACAAACAACAAACAACAAACAACAAACAACAATCAACATTCACTATTCACTATTCACTATTCACTCTCTCCCCTGTTTCCTGTTCCCTGTTCCCTGTTTGGCGGCTTTGATTGGCCGATCTAACTTGCCAGTAAATAGGGGAATAGTGAAATGAAACTCACTGCCTCGATCCAGTCCCGAAGACGTGGCCCAAATTTTTCCCTGCCACCCGGTGACAATTTGCCGACAAATGGCTAACCCTAAACCAGTGCCCCCAGCAGTACGACGCAGGGCGCCTTCTTCTTGATAAAAGCGATCGAATACGGCTTCGAGGCGATCGCGGGCAATACCGCGTCCGGTATCACTGACGATCACTTCCAGGGTTTGATCGTCAAGCTGCTGGGCGCCGACGGTGATTTTGCCATTCGGGGGCGTAAACTTACAAGCGTTATCCATTAATTTCGTCAGCACTTCTACCAACCATTCACCGTCTGCCCGAACTAAGGGCAAATCTGGCGGTACGGCCAAAATAATCTCTGGTCGTTTATTTTGGGGATAGCGGGTCGTGATACTACTGAGGGATAAATAGACGCATTCTTCCAGGGGCATGGGTTCTGGATGCCATTCTACCCGACCACTTTCTAAGCGGGATAAGGTTAAAAAGTCTTGGACTAATTTTCGCATTCGATCCGCATCATCCAAGGCGGTACTCAGCATGACTTGCCTGAGTTCAGGGGGCATATCCGGGTCGCTGGCTAAACTTTCCAGGCAAACTTGAATGGTGGAAAGGGGGGTGCGGAGCTCGTGTCCGGTAATGGCAATCAGGTTGCTGCGAGTCCGGTCTAAGGCTTCTAGCTGTTCGTTCAAACTTTCCAAGTGGGCGAAAGCTTCCCCTTGAATCAAAGCCACCCCAATTTGGGTGGTGATGCCCTCGACTAAGGCTAATTCGTGCGGACTCCAGTCTCTGGAGCATTGTCCGCAGTGATGTAACTCCACCATGCCTACTAGCTGATTTTGATATAAGACCGGCACCAATAGCCAAGAACCAATATTAGCTCGACGGATAAAGCCTTGTGTCTTTTCTGCGGCCAGCCTGGGGTCAGTGGCAGCATTTTCTATATAAATATGTTCAGCGGTGGCGGCAACTTCCTGAAATAAGGGATTTTCGGTCAGAGGCCAAATTTGCCCCGCGAGAGACTCTACTCCTGGGCTTAAAAATTCATGGCTAATGGTGGCGGTGCGATCGCTGGCTTTGCAGCGGTAAATTAAACAACGGCAAACCCCCAAGGCTTTGCCAATTTCTTCGGCAGCCACTTGGAAGATTTCATCGGGATTAAGCGATCGCCGAATTGCGGTAGTAATCAGGTTAATCGATCTTTCCCGCTGTTCTTGTTCGGCTAACGATCGATAGGTTTTGATTAATTTATACTGAGAGGCTTGCAAATAAGTGACAAGGCGATCGGCAAATGGGTCAGGATTCACATAAGAGACTAGAGTTTTTGTCGTTGATAAGAGCGATCGCCCTTGCTCAATTTTTTCGGCTAACTCCGGTCGATACTCCAAAATCCGCTGCAACAAAACTTTTGCGGCTTCACAAGCCACCCGGCGATCGAAAGTCCAAATCCCCTCAAACCGACGGGCTTGATCTATTTCGGCAATGTCCGGCAGATTTGCCACCGCCTCCCGTTCCCGACAGACCAAGCAAGTAGCATAAGTTTGTGCCACCACCACTAAATGCCACTCGTGAGATAGACCATCGTTGGGGTCAAAAGCAACTGTTTCGTGAATACCCGAAGCATTTTTAAAATTAGTATCTGGTGCTGCGAGGACATAGACTTGATTACTTTTAAGTCCAATGCGCCGATATCGCTGGGCTTCCTGACGATAAAAGCGTTCGCGTTGAAAGCAAGCAATCACCAAAGGCTTCTCTGTCCCTGCCAAAACCTGATCTTCCATCGCATGGGACAAGGCCGTTAGAGAAGTTTTAAAGTAAATTTGTGGACGTAGCTGAGGTAAGACTTTTAGCACCTCTGTCAGAACAGAATTGGGATTGCTCATTGATTTTCTGCTTTGTCGAATTTTGTCGAATATAGAAAAGATCAACGGGATTCCACGGACAAATACGATTGTTATTTGTTATTTGTTGCTTGTTATTTGTTATTTGCTATTTGTTGTTTGTTATTTGTTATTTGTTGTTTGTTCTTGGACTAAGGACTAAGGACTAAGGACTAAGGACAACCAACAACCAACAACTAACAACCCACAGCCCACAACCAACAGTGAACAGCCAACAGTCAACAGTCAATAATCTAAGAATTATATTACGTTGTTGTTCGGTACAAGACGAATCCTCGATGTTTACAGATTGCCAACATTGTAAAATCCGGTTAAAATTAGCTCAGGGCGAAGCGTTCGGACGTGACCCTAATAAGTTTGGCGATGACTCGGTGTCTATCCCCACAAGGAATCGAGTAAACATCAAGTAAATGCTGATTTCTGATCATACCCGATCGGGAAAAATCTAATTTTTACCAAGGATAAGATTTGTTAAAATAAATCAAATCATGGTCGGGAAACAAAAGATCAATTCAGTCCATCAGCTAGTTGCAAGCTTCCAGATATGAAGCCATGCCACTAAACAGTCCAGAAAAATCAGCTTAAATCTCGGTGAATATGGTTTAAGAGTCCCTGGGTTACGCCCAAATCCCCAGGGGGATTTAAAAAAATTACCGATCGCCGCCAATGAATTAAGTTAAATTGATGCAATTTGGGGATTTAATTTATCAAAAGTACCTAAGCGATGCTTTACCATTCTTCTCATCTATCAACGATGCACTTATTGATTGTGCAGCCGGAGATGTCAGATATACAGTTAATTGTTGATGTTTTAAGAAATGCCCAAAAAGATTTTACTTATGATTTTGCTAATAACCCAGAAACTTGTCGGATTCTTTTAGCGACGGTTCAGTACGACGCGGTGTTATCGGCTTATCAAATGTCAAATTTTACCGGGTTAGATATCTGTAAATGGCAAGAAGAACTGAATCAAGTGATTCCGATGATTTTGATCGCTGGTTCTATCGGAGAAAGCACTGTTGCCCATTGTATAAAATCAGGATTTTCTGATTATATCAATCGCCAGCAGATAGAAAAATTACCAGAAGTTTTGCAGCGATCTCTAGTGGAGTTTGCTTTGCGACGACAGGATAAAATTGCCCTGGAGCATATGCGTTATTCTGCTAAAAGAGAAGCGATTATTAACCAAATTGTCTATGAAATGCGCGGCACTTTAGTCCTGGAAGAAGTGCTGCAAACTACGGTGGATTTATTACATCAAGCATTGAATGTGAGCCGCTGTCTGGTATTTTTGTTGGATCCGCAACATAAACCCCAAGTCCGTTATGCCAGTCACGCTACACCAGACCGAGAGCAAGTGATTGGTAAACATTGCTATTTGCTTGAATATTACCATACAACTCTGAGCCGAGGAAATCCTGTCTTTGTTAGCAATATCGATCAAGCTGATTTACCCCCCAATATTCTCTCGAAAGCCAACGAAGACGGGATTCGAGGTTTTTTGATTGCTCCGTTGTTGAATCAAGAAGTTTATTGGGGAAATATTTGTTTACATCAATGCGATCGCCACCGCGAATGGACTGGAGACGATCTGATTTTGATGAGTACGATTTCTAACCAATGTGCGATCGCGATTCAGCAGGCGAAACTCTTTGAAAAAATTCAACAACAAGCCCAGCAAGAGCAACTTTTGAATGAAATCATTCGAGAAATTAACTCTCAGCTAGATCCCAATTATATTTTATCCCAAATTGTCAGACAAACCGGAGAATATTTTCAAGGCAATCGCGTGGTAATTTTTTCGATGAAAAATCAACGAGTGCAAGTGGTGCATGAATGGCGATCGAGCGAAAACGTTTCGTCTTTATTGGGTTTCCATGCGCCTTTATCAGAATGGAAAGAACCCCTGGGGTATTTTGCGTCACAATCTGGCTATTTTTTGGCGGATTTGAATCAAGAACGAGTGGGCTATGGGTCGAGTTGGGAGCAGCAACTTGATCGAGGAAATATTGTGTCACTCTTGCGAGTACCAATTTATATTCGGGAGGAATTTTTTGGGGCGATTTCCATCCATAGCACCACGAAAAATCGATTTTTTGAACCCGATGAAATTCATCTATTAGAACGGATTGCCGATCAAACCGCGATCGCCCTGTACAATGCCCAAAGCTACGAACGCTTAGAACAACTGGTTAAAAAACGTACCCTAGAACTGGAACAAGAGAAAATTCTTTCAGAGGCTGCCAATCGAACAAAAACTGAATTTCTCAACAATATGAGTCACGAACTCCGCACCCCACTCACGGGTATTTTGGGATTTTCTAATGTTCTCATTCAAGAGTTTTTTGGCCCTCTGAATGAAAAACAAAAACAGTATATTTCTAGCATCACGGAATGTGGAGAACAATTATTAAATTTAATTAATGATTTACTGGATATTTCTAAGCTCGAAGCCAAGGAAGAAAATTTACATCCGCAAGCACTGCTAGTGGAAGAAATTTGTGGGGCTTGTTTATCCTTAATACAAGAACGAGTCAAAAATGAAGGCTTAGAATTACGCAAAGAAATTGCGCCTGATGCTAGGTTTTGTGTGGGAGACAGTCGGAGGATTAAGCAAATTCTGTTTAATCTGTTATCTAATGCCATTAAATTTACCCATGCTGGGTCAGTCACCCTGAAAGTTTGGCAAAATGAAGATAAGATTTGTTTTTCCGTAATTGATACCGGAATTGGCATTCCTGAAGCGGAACAAGCTTTAATATTTGAGCCATTTCACCAACTAGATCAAGGACTTTCTCGGAAATATGAAGGGACGGGTCTGGGATTGGCTTTATCCCAAAAGCTGGCCCAAATGCACGGGGGCGATATCACTTTAGAATCAGAAGTGGGTCGGGGTAGTTGTTTTACGTTTTGGCTGCCTTTAAATCACGATCTGATGCAAACAGAATGCCCAATTAAAGCTTGGGAAAACATCAAATCTGGGGGGTAGGGCCGCCATCGGTGTAGGGCCGCCATCGGTGTAGGGGGAAGAGGAAAGAGGGTGTAGGGCCGCCATCGGTGTAGGGAAGAGTGAATAGTGAATAGTGAATAGTGAATAGTGAATAGTGAATAGTGATATTTATGCATAACTTTTCACTTGTACGGGCGAATGGCCATTCGCCCCTACCACTTTTCACTTCTCCCCCGATGGCGGCCGATGGCGGCCGATGGCGGCCGATGGCGGCCCCAAACAACCACCAACCACCAACCAACTAAAGCTGACTTAATTCAATCACATTGCCATCGGGGTCTTGGACAAATAATGCGGGGCGACCGGATGAACTCATTTGGACGGGATAGTGATGGGCTTCTAGTTGGGTTTTCGCGGCTTGAATATCGGTGACAGCAAAGGCAATATGGCGGTTGCGTCCCCACTGTGTTTTTGTTTCTTGGGAGTTATGGATGGTTCCTTGGTGGGCTTGGGAATCAACCATGAGGTGAATTTGATAGTCGCCAATTTGATACCAGATGCCCGGAAATTTGAGCGATCGCGCCACTTTTTCTAGTCCGAGAATTTCTCCATAAAATTGGGCTGATTTTTCTAAGTCAGTGACTAAAATCGCGGTATGAAGACATTGAGTGATTTGCATATTGGTGAGGAAAGAGGAAAGAGGATAGAGGAAAGAGGATAGAGGGAATTAGGAGCAAAAGTAAAATAATGCAGTATTATAACATAATTGTGTTAGCTTTGTTTCTCAGAAAAATATGAACTCACAAAATCGCACCATTGATTGGCTACTGGCAGGGTGTCCCACTTTTGCGGTGACAATTGTGATTGCTTTACTGTTAGGGCAGAATATGCTTAAATCAGGGGCGATCGCCTTGGCAACTTCGGCGACAAGTGTGGCATCTGCCGCCATTATCAATGGCAGACAAATGACGCGACTGGCTTTATTAGAACAGCAAATTACTGATAATAATAAAGCAGAACAGCTAAGGGCAGAATTGCCCAATTTACAAGCAGAATATCATAAATTATCTGGAAAAACTGAAAAAATTAACTTATTAATCAAAGAAAAGATTAAGGAATTAGAAATAAAACAAGCAAGTTTAGGTCGGGCTAAAGGGCAGTTGGCAGAACTGAATCAAAGAAGCCAAGATATGAAACAGGCGATCGCAGTTATCACAGCCCAAAAACAAGCAATTGAACAGCGGGTTGCTACCTTAGCAAAAAATTATCCCGATTTAGACAAGTTGGAACAATTGCAGGCCAAAATTGCTGAGTTACAATTACAAAAAGCTCAATTACAGGGAGAAATTCAGGGACTTGAAGATAAATTAGCCGCAATGGAATACCAGAAAGTATTGCTCCGTGAACTCGAAGCAAAAATCTTAGACCAGCGGGTAGAATTCGAGCGAGTCACCACCCAAATTCAGCAGTTAGAAGCGCGTAAAAAACAGCAAGAAACTGAGAATGAGAATTTAAGAAATAAGGGCGATCGCTTACGGCAACAGGCGATCGTATATCAAGCTAAACTGAATAAAGTTGAACCGGAAAACGACCCTCTGGAATCCCTGAAACATCCTTTGTGGGCAGAAAATAATTCAAAGTTGCCCGTTGATTTACCAAAAATTATCTCTGAAGAAAAATTTTTACATAATTTTATCCAAGATATTCAAGCCCAAGGTTTTTACTTTCCCGAAAGACTGGTGCGGGCTTTTCATACTTCATTAAAAGTGCAGGGAATTTCCGCCTTAGTTGTTTTATCCGGTATCAGTGGCACGGGTAAAAGTGAATTACCCCAACTCTATGCTAAATATATTGGGGCGCAATTTCTCCTATTAGCAGTACAGCCCCGTTGGGACTCTCCCCAAGACTTGCTGGGCTTTTACAACTATATGGAAAATCAATTTAAACCCACGCCATTAATTCAGGGAATTTATCAATATAATCGATCCCCTGAGTTACAGGATAAAATTGTCTTGGTGTTGCTCGATGAGATGAATTTGGCTAGAGTTGAATATTATTTTAGTGAGTTTTTATCTAAGCTGGAAACTCGCCGTCATCATCCAGCGGAGTTAGAAATTGACTTAGGTAACTGCTTTGGAAAACTGCGATCGGGTGATTTAAAGATTCCTAAACAATTTTTGTTTGTGGGAACCATGAACGAAGATGAAACCACCCAAACTTTATCCGACAAAGTGTTAGACCGTGCCAATGTGATTACCTTTGGGCAACCCCCGAAGTTAGCCTTAATTAATCCGCAAAAAAATATTAATGATTCTAGATTATCGGGATATTTGACTTATGAGCAATTTACTCGGTGGCTGCAAAAACCAGAGGAAAATTCCCCATTGGTTAAGCAGTTAGAAATTTGGCTGAATAAAACCAATCACGTTATGGCAGAGATGGGGCATCCTTTTGCTCATCGGGTGTATCAGTCGATTATTTATTATGTGGTCAACTATCCCGGAATGACGGATGTTAAATCAGATGCGTTTAAATGGGCATTAGCGGATCAGTTTGGTCAGAAGATTTTGCCAAAGTTGCGGGGGTTAGTGATTTCAGATGAGTCAATCCAAGAAAATTTGGATCGATTAGGGGGGATAATTGGTGCGATCGGCGATCCAAATTTAGAAACCGCATTTCAACGCGCTCGTCAAGGTTATCAATTTCAATGGAAGGGGCTGGCTTATCAATAAGCTGATAAGCTGATAATTAGGTTGGGCAAATGCCCAAAATTTGCCCACCAAAGCCGGTAATATAAATACAATCGAGGTCTTTCAGAAAAGATAAGTCTATGAACCGAAATCATTTTATTTCAGGGTTGACATTGGGATTATTGTTAACTGGCTGTCAAGGGGTGCAAGTGCAGAATAATCAAGCCTCGTTTAATGCCATAAATCCTATATCGGCTAAACCGAATGTTCGGTTTATGTGCAGTGAGGGAAAAGATCCAGAAACTCAGCAGAGTTTGCCGACGACTTATGCTTTGATTAATGATAGCAAAAAAGCGATTATTCGTTGGGAAAGCGATCGCTTTGCTAATGCCGGTTGGCAGAGATATAAGCGGTGTACAGAAGTGGCCTCTCGGCTGGAAAAAGTCTACAACAGTAATACATTAAATCTGATCACTACTGGGACGATTAATAGTCAACCTGTGATTTGCACGACTGCGGCGGCGGGGGGCGATTGTCAGGATTTACTGATTACTTTGAAACCAGAAGATGATGGGTTAGGCATTGTTAAAGAATTGGGTGAAATTCTCAATGGTCGCTTGTTAGAAACTGAGAGCAAACCGGATGGTCAAGGGCAAAAAATTTATATGCAGGTTGATGTCGATCGCTTTGCCCAAATTCCCACTTTTCAGGAGGATTGATTGTTTTTTATAGCCGTAGGGTGGGCAATATTTTGCTCACAAAAATGCTCACAAAAACGTTTGTGGATTCCCGCCTTCGCGGGAATGACATCTGGCGAATAGCCGTAGGGTGGGCAATATTTTGCCCACCCTACATTTTGCTCACAAAAACGTTTGTGGATTCCCGCATATAGCGCTGACGCGCATGCTTCGCTAACGCGGGAATGACATCTGGCGAATAGTCGTAGGGTGGGCAAGATTTTGCCCACCCTACATTTTGCTAATACTGGCGATCGCTCTTTATGATATTTGATTATAATATATAGTGAACTATCCAGGTTATTGTTATGGTGCTGTCATCAAATCAACAAACATCAATAATTAGAACAGAGCGAGGTTTGACAATTTCTGGCACTCGCATTACTTTATATGATGTGATGGATTATGTCATAGCCGAATATCCACCCAAGTTTATTCGTGCCATACTCAATCTGACAGATGAGCAAGTGAATGCCGCACTTTCTTATATTGAAAAACATCGCGCTGAGGTGGATGCTGAATATCAACTCGTTGTTAAAGAAACCGAAGAATTGCGCCAATATTATGAAGCACAAAATCGCGATCTGATGGCTAGAATTTCTGCCCAGCCACCGAAACCAGGAATGGAAATTGCTTGGGAAAAACTTCAAGCACAAAAAGCTAAACACCAAGCAGTATTAAACAAGTCGTAGGGTGGGCAAATTTTTGCCCACCCTACATTTTGCTCTATGCATCATCGCGTATTGGTGCGTTACGCTTCGCGCTTTCACACCCTACGAATAGCTACAAATAGCTTAAAATTGCCGCAAAAAGCGCAAATCGCTACTATAAAGTCGCCGAATATCGTCAATTTGGTGGAGAACCATCGCAAAGCGTTCTACCCCAAACCCGGCAGCAAATCCGGTGTAAACTTCTGGGTCATAACCCACGGCTTTAAGCACATTCGGATCCACGGTGCCGCAACCTAAAACCTCTAACCATTTTCCTTTCCACCGCACGTCAACTTCTGCGGAAGGTTCGGTGAAGGGAAAATAACTGGGACGAAACCGGATTTGGACTTCGCCAAAGATTTGATATAAGAATTCTTTTAAGGTGCCTTTGAGGTCTGTAAAGGTTAAGCCTTTGTCGATCGCTAAAATTTCGATTTGATGAAATACGGCGGAGTGGGTAGCATCCACTGTATCCCGACGATAAACCCGTCCGGGGGCGACAATTCGCAAGGGGGGTTGATGTTGTTCCATGTAGCGAATTTGCACCGAGGAGGTATGGGTTCTTAGCAGGTTGCCATCTGGGAGATAGAAAGTGTCCTGCATATCCCGCGCTGGGTGGTCTGGGGGGGTGTTCAGGGCTTCAAAGTTGTAGTAGTCACTTTCCATTTCTGGGCCGGTGGCGACGGTGTAACCTAGTCCGACAAAAATATCTAAAGCCCGGTCAATGACGCCATTCAAAGGATGGATCCGACCTTGGGGACGATACACCCCAGGCATGGTGACATCAAGGGCTTCCGCTGCTAGTTGCGCTTGAATTTGGGCGGTTTGCAGGGCTTGTCGCCGGTTGTCCAGTTGGGTTTGCAGGGCTTCTTTGACTTCGTTGGCTAAAGCGCCAATGCGGGGCCGATCGCCTGGGTCGAGTTTACCCATTGCCCGGAGAATTTGCGAGAGTTCGCCTTTTTTGCCTAGGTAGTTGACTCGCAGTTGTTCCAGTTGCTCCAAGCTTTCCGCAGAGGCGATCGCCCCGGTAGCATTTTGGTTAAGCCCCTGTAGTTGGCTTTCTATAGGATTAAGTTCAGTCATAATTCAGCTTTTTTCAGATTTTTCAGGGTAATGGGTATGCTTTTAGTTTAACAATTCTTGATGAGTAATTTGTGATAGGATTCATCACTTCAAAGAAATGAAGCATCTCATCAGTAGATGTGGCACAATGAGATTGGCCTGATTCAAGACTCCTGTGAGTTGCCCGCAGAATGATATCATTTCTGCTCTCAGAAAATCTAGCCTAATTTTTCCGGTGATTCAACTGATTCAACGTGATTGCTTCAAGAAAGTTTTTTTGAGCGAAAAACTTTCTGGGGCAAAATCCTGTATTTCCTGTTTTAATTTGGCGTTTTCTTCTTTTTAAATGACAATTGTATTAAGTTTTCAAGAAATTGCTCAATGGCGTTCTCAGCTATTTGCTTATACAGACGCCTTGCAAGCCCTGGATGAGATTGAAAATTGCGATGGGGATTTGGAAGATGCGGCCATTGGTTTGGCGATTCGCGTTGGCCAAGAACCTACGACTTCGGAAGGCTGGTTAGAAGGATTGGCCAAAAGATATCGATCCGTGATTTGTGCCAAAGGGGTCAAAAATAACCTACTGACTGATAATTGGGCAGAGGGTCTGGGGGAATTATTAAAAGCAAATATTTGTCCGCCGATTTTGGTGACTCCAGTGCTGATTTATGTCTGGAAAACTGGGGTGGAAAATTTTTGTGAACCCTTGGCATATCAAATTAATCGAGACGATTCATCGCAAATGAACTGATGATGAAAATTTTAATTAGTAATGATGATGGGATTTTTGCCCCCGGAGTTCGGTCGCTGACTCAGGCGATCGCCCACGCGGGTCATCAAGTCACCGTGGTTTGCCCCGACCAAGAGCGATCGGCTACGGGACATGGCATCACCATGAATCACCCGATTCGCGCTGAAGAGATTCACTCCGTATTCGATCCGGGGGTGAATGCTTGGGCTTGTTCCGGGACTCCCGCTGATTGCGTCAAGTTGGCAATCTGGGCATTGTTGGACAGTCCCCCAGATTTAGTAATCTCTGGGATTAACCAAGGGCAGAATTTAGGTACGGATTTACTCTATTCCGGGACAGTTTCGGCGGCGATGGAAGGACTCCTAGAAGGCATTCCCAGTATTGCCATTTCTTTGGCTAGTTATACGTCGAAAAACTTTGCGCCCGCTGCGGAGTTTGCTACCCAGTTGGTGCAGCAATTAGCAGATCAGCCTTTGCCGTCGCCGATGCTGTTGAATGTGAATGTGCCGGATCTGCCCCTAGAGGCGATCGCTGGGGTAATTTTCACCCGACAGGGGGTGCGGCGATATGAAGATATCTTTCAAAAGCGCGTCGATCCGCGAGGAAGAACTTATTATTGGTTAGCAGGGGAAGAAATCAAAGATGTGGAACAAACCCCGGATCCTCAACTTGGGTCAGAGATTCTGACAGATGTGCAGGGAATTCGGCAAAACTATATTACGATCACCCCTTTGCAATATAACTTAACTTTTCGAGAGGGATTACTTAGTCCTCCTGCATGGAATTTCCCTGTAGGAATCTTGTAGAAACCTGATGGCTTACAGAAAAAGATTGATTTGATCCGGGAAATTCGGGTGAAAAACCCGGTTTCTTACCGGAGATCGGTCAATCGAGTTCTATGAATGTCTCCTGACAGCTAGCTACAGGGAAAAAATCAAAATAAACCAAAATCTTGACCTAAAATTATATTGTCAATTAACAATTGATTATTTATAATAGATTTAGCGGTCAATAGATAGATAAATTGCTTGAGGCTTAGGACATAAGGATGACTGATTTTAGGTTGGGAGCGGTTGTATGCCACCTAGTCCTAGCGATCGCGTCTAGATAGCATCTAAGTTTTCTAAATTTTAGATGGGCATTTAGATGGGAGGAAATCCTGAAACTACACAAGCATAAAAACAATAGTTCACCCAACGCTCTTATGGCAGTACAATAAAAGTAACCATAGAAAATTATCTTAAATACCGGCACTTTATTTCGGCAATTGGACTTTTACGCTTGGCCAATTCATCAGGGATTGCTGACAAAAGGAAACGCTCCTAGGGATAAAAAATTGCCCCAGAGGAGAATGCTGCTAAAAAGTAACAATATGGTGCTGGCTCAGTTAAAAAAATACTGGTCAACGCAATAGTAAACCAATAGTAAACCCAATAGTAAACATTTAGTGGCGCTGCCGGATTCGGCAAAATTATGCCAGGAATAAGTGACAAAAACGCATCCGTTCATTGAGAGGAAAGGGAAATCGGGAAAGTAAGTATGAACGCTCATACCTTTGATAGTCATTCTGTTGTTTGCCCCATTTGCCATCGGACAGGCCCAATCCATCCAGGTCAGATGCTTGGCGGACTCTACACTTGTCCCCACTGTCAGGCCCGTTTAGTGATTAGTTTGAGTGGTCATTATGTCCGAGATCCGTTTACCTTCCGACAGGCGCCCGTTGAACAACTGCTGCGGCGCCAGAGTCGTCCTTGGGCAAGAATTTTACGGGATGTGGGCTTGACCAAACCCGTGTCGTTGATGGCTTTGTTGGTATCGGCAGTGGTCGCTGGGGTGACTTTGGCAGTGATTCAAGGCTGGAGTTTTGAGCGTGACCCGGTGCCTGATGCCTTGGAAGCGCCCCATGAGACGATTTCGTCCGTGGAGGATTCTTTGTAATCGGCATATCGCCAAATATCGCCAAGTATCGCCTGATATCGCCTGATATCGCCTGATATGGCCAAATATCGCCTGATCGGGAGTTACGGATGATTTCCAGAAGATTTCGGGCTAATTTTTCTTGACTATAGGCGATCGCGTCACTAGGTGCCAGTTGTTAAAGGTATCCAGTGATTTTATTTGTTTGAGTTTCAAACGCTTCAGGCTGTCTGAATCGATTAAAAAATAAGCCGATGGATCTTGTTTCCAATGTTTTCTCAGTTGTTCAAAGGTCGCGGGGATGACTTGGCGATCGCTGTAGAAATTTAGGGAAGGTCGATGGTTCGGGTGTGAGGTAAAGATCGCGGTTTCCGAGGGCGTGTGTTGTCGAATCATTTCGGCGACAGGTTTCACGGGGTAGTCTTCGCCTAGTTCCCACAGCCAGTAAGGAGTGACAAAGAATAAGCATAAGGAAACATACATTCCCCAAAATAAGATAATCACGAATTGTCGATCTTGGCGGCTGAGTAATATGGCGCTGGTGGTCATGGTTAAGCCAACTGCAATCAGAGTTAAGGCTAAGATTCGTTCTTCTGCGGTAGCCCAGAAGCCATAGTACAGACTCGCCCCCCAAGCAGCGATCGCCAACAGGGATAAGAGAATCACATAAATTCGGCAAGAACGAGTCAACCATCCTTCAGAACTAACTGAAGACCCAAGCGACCAGGTACAACCGAGTAATTTTTGCCAAATTTCAAACAGTTGTGCCCCACACGCGAGGGCGATCGCTGGGTAAAGGGGCAAGACATACCAGGGTAATTTGGTGCTCATTATGGAGATGGACAATAAATAACCCGCAGTCCAAACTAGGATTAATTTTGCCCAACCCATTCCGGGATTTTTCCAGGCTAATCCTAGTCCTCCCGGCCAAAACATCACCCAAGGCCAACTATATTTCACTATTTCTAGGAAGTAATACCAGAATGGTCCGCTGTTTTCTTCCACAGGTTGCACAATTCTCTGGAAAGATTGGCCGAAAAAATGACTCTGAATAAATGTTTCGCCATAATACAGTCCTTGAGCAATGTACCAACCTACTGCCGGGGCTATGCCCAAGACTATGCCAGTCCAGAGATAGCCAGAACTGAGTAAGCGCGGGGTATCCCAAATCAGAAAGACGCCGGCGATCGCCCCTAGGAGAATGCCTAAGATGCCCTTGGTTAAGCAAATCAGTCCTAAGCCAATGCCCACCCCCAAGCCCCAACGCAAATCTCGGCGCGATCGCAGCAAACACCACACCATCAATAAGAAAAAACATAACACTGCCCCATCCAACATGGCCAAGCGGCCATAACGGACTACGGGCAACAAGGTCAGATAAGCAAATGCCGCGAAAATGGCCGGCCCGCGCCAAATAAAAATCTCCCGGCCAATTCCATATAATAGGGGGACGGACAAAGCCGAAAGCATCGCCCCCGGAAGCCTGGTACTCCATTCACTCACCCCAAACCAGTGATAGCTGAGGGCAATCAGCAAATGCACCAAGGGCGGTTTATTATAATAGGGCTGGGAATGCAGGGTGGGATGCAGCCAATTAAAATCACCCCGATACATTTCTCTGGCTACGGTGGCAACAATCCCTTCATCCCAATCCCGCAAGGCCACATCCCCTAAATTCATCTGATAAAGTAAGATGGCACTCACAAGTAGCCCCAAGACCCAAAGCTGTTCGATCCAATGGTCGGCCAGACGACCCTTGTCACCGGAGTCATCTAACCGAAAAATTTCTCTGTACATTATTTTGATGTTTTAGTTGTTTGAGTAACTTTGAAGTCACCGGGAAAAATCAACTATCAGATACTATCTCTAGGATAAGAGGGCGATCGTCGATCTCCTCCGCGTCAGGGATCAAACCCTGTATCATCATTGTAAATTCCCCGTTTCCTCTTACGGACGTTTGGGCAGAAAATCCGATCCCTGATTTCATGCCCCAGACCTCTCGGTTCACCCTCCCTTGCGTCTTGGTCAGGACTTACGCATGAACGCTATCCGTAGGGTGTTGTTCCGAGGCGGTGACACACCAATACCCCGTATATAGATTATTTGCGTAAGTCCTATTGGTGTCTGATTTGAAGATGAAAATTTCTGGTAAAGATGACATCATCTCTTCAAGAATGGCTTATAGTGGCTGATATTTACGCAAAACCAATCAAGAAGCGTCTCAAGAAGCATCTGTCAACCCTAGAATTGGAGTTTGTTCTATGAGTCTACCGTTTATTTTAGATGTTGCCATTGGCTTAATTTTTATTTACCTGATTCTCAGCTTGTTGGCTTCAGAAATTCAGGGACTTCTTTCTACATTACTTCAGTGGCGGGCAGAACATGTCAAGCAATCAATTGAAGTGCTGCTTTCCGGCAGTCAAGAAACAACCAAAGCCTCAGAAACTCGTGCGATCGCCGATACCCTATATTCTCATCCCTTAATCAGAAACCTCAACCAAGAAGCCAAAAGCGGATGGGCTAAAGCTGTTCGTCAATTTAGTAACCTGCTGATTACTAAAATGCAAACCATGACTAAATCAAGCAATGTTTTTGGTAAAGATATCATTACTCAAGAAGAAAGAAAAAGTGGTCCATCTTACATCCCCCCGGAAACTTTTGCCACTTCCATCATGGAAACATTAAAAATTCCCGAATTAAATCGGATGTTAATCGTGAAAAAAGTGGAAGAATTTGAGAAAAAAATCTTAGATGAGATTATTAAAGAAAACTTACTGAATTATTCTCGTTTAAGTGAACAAAATAAGCAGCTAGTCGAAACAGAACTAGAAAATTTATGGCAAGAGTGGAATCACGCAATTGATGATTTAAAAGCGGAAAAATTAAGCTTGCAAATGTGCATTTACAGGTTCGCGACCAAAATCGGATCCTTTGCGGAAGAATGTCAAGAACGATTATCCCTCCAAGAACCAGGAGTTCACGAATTTATCGGCCAACTTTCCAAACTCAGAAAAGACTATTTTGGCAGTGATATTCGCCGTCAGTTATTGATGACTGAACTCAAACCAAAAATGACGGATGTGATTGCGGAAGTTCGCCAAGGGGGAGAAATGTATGCGAAAATTCAAGAATATATTGGAGATCAAAATAGTCCCGCGTATAAAACCGTTCATGCGGTCTATAGTAATTTACCAGATTCAGTGAAAGAAAGTTTAACTTCACTGGCTAAAAAAATTGACGAAAAAGGCAGTCAAACTGAGAATGAATTACGTCAACTAGAAAAAGAAATTGAACAGTGGTTTGATCGCTCCATGCAACGGGCATCGGGAGTTTACAAGCGAAATTCTAAAGGGGTAGCGATTTTAATTGGTTTCCTGGTAGCGGTTGGGGCTAATGCGGATACTTTATATATGGTGAATAGCTTATCGAGTAATTCAGTCTTACGCAGTACCATTAGTCTGAGTGCTGAACGATTAGTGGAAAACTCTTTTCCGACTACGATGACATCTCCCCCAGAAGATAAATTTGACCAGGTGAAAAATGAGGTTAGAGATGCTTTGGAAGATGTTTCGCTACCAGTAGGTTGGAATCAATATAATCTAGCCGGTCAAGCCAAACAAGAATTGAGTTTTGGCCCGGTAAAATTGCCCTTTATTCATCGAGTTATCGGTTGGTTGATTAGTGGAATCGCCATTTCAATGGGGTCATCTTTTTGGTTTGATTTACTGGGCAAAGTGATCGATCTGAAAAATATGGGTGGCAAGAAGTCTTCGGACTCAAGGTGATATAGATTAATCGCCTTTGCTCTTTTGGGTGGGCTTTTGCCCACCCAACGGCCACCCAACGGCCACCCAACGGCCACCCAACAGCCACCCAACGGCCACCCAACATATAAAGTGGTTGGGTAAGTTTTCATTAAGTAAAGCAATCTAATGAATCGAGCAGTTAATATGGAACGTTCTTGTTTAGATGAACTGTCGGAGGTTTTAACTGGAGAAAACCGGGCAGTGTTAGAAAAAGTGATTAAGTTGGTTGAAGATTTGGAACAGTCGAAGGCGGCATTAATGCAAAAATGCCAGCAAAATGAGTCAGAGTTAGAACGGCTGAAATCCAATATGTTGCAGATGGAAAAAATGGCTATGTTAGGGCAGATGGTTTCTGGGATTGCCCATGAAATTAATAATCCGATTAACTTTATTTACGGCAACTTACCTTATGTAGAAGAGCACGTTGGGGATTTGTTTGAGGTATTAGAAACCTACGAAGAAGCTTATCCAGATAAAGTCGAAGATGTGGAAAATATTTTAGAGGATATCGACCTAGAATATATTCAGGAAGATTTACCCCGGATTGTCAAGTCGCTGAAAACGGGTTCGGAAAGAATTCGTGATTTGGTGATTAATCTCCGCAATTTCTATCGCCGGGATGAAGCGACGATGAAACCTGGGAATTTACATGAAGGGATTGAGAGTACCTTGGTTCTTTTAAATAACCGTTATAAACAAGATATTGAGGTGATTAAAGATTTTGGCAAGATTCCAGAGGTGGAATGCCATATTAATCAGATGAATCAGGTGTTTATGAATCTGATTAGTAATGCTATTGACTGTCTTTTAGCCCAGAAAGAGGCGGAAAAAGAAGCAGAATCAGAGTCAGAAGCAAAGGAAGTCATAAAGCCTTCTGGGAAGAAAAGAAAAATTGCGATCGCGACTAAATGTTTGAACTCTAACCGCGTGGCTATTTCTATTACTGATAATGGCCCAGGAATGCCTGATGAAATTAAAAATCGGGTGTTTGAGCCTTTTTTTACTACTAAAGCGATTGGGGTGGGGACAGGTTTGGGCTTATCAATTTCTCGCGAAATTGTGGAAAAGACTCATCATGGTTCTCTTTCTTGTGTTTCCACTTTTGGCGAAGGGTCTACTTTTACCATCGAGTTGCCGATCGCCCAACCCAAGTAAGCATAGTTTAGTTGTCATTCTTGTATGGTGGGCAAAATTGCTTTGGTTCATTCGATAAAGTCAAAAATTTATTTTTGCCCACCCTACGAAATAATGGTGGGCAAAATTGCTTTGGTTTATTCGATAAATTCAAAAGTTGATTTTTGCCCACCCTACGAAATACTAAGATGGATTCCCGCATTCGCGGGAATGACAGAGTTTTGTAGATAATCAGCGAATACACGGATTTGATATAACTTACTCAAAAATAAAGCAGATTCGCAGTTGCCAGGAGGTATCTTGACGGTCTATTTGAATTTGGCGAATGAATTCCCGGAAGTAAAATCGGCGTTCTGATTCCGTCAGGTCTAACCAAAATTGCGGGAAAGAAACCGCTTGGGCTGTTTCTCGGAGATTGACGGGGGGTAATTCAGCGAGTTGGCGTTGCAGTTGGGAGATTTCTGTGCGGAGTTTGTAAGCCCGCAGTTGCCTGGTTTCTTCGTCTAGAATATGCCGATCGCATAGTTCTTGAAGCTGATCGAGAATTTGTTCTTTTTCGGCGATCGCAGCGGTAATATTTTGTTTAATGGTACTGTCAGGGCTTTGCAGTTTCGCCACTGCTGTGGGTAAGTCCTGGCAAATTTGGTCAATGGTTTTTTGCAATATTTCGTTATAGGCGATCGCTTTACATTTTGGTTTTTGGGGGCAGTGGGGGGAACGTAAATATAGATATTCGCGATCGCGACGATAAGTGCTGACATGGGTGACGGTCATGGTGGCTTGACATTGCCCACAGACCACTAAACCGGATAAAGACCGAGAACAACTAGCGGTTCTGGGGGGCAGTTGTTGGTTGCGACGCAAGAGGCGATCGATTTGGGCGGCTTCTTGACGAGAAATAATCGGGATGTGAGTGTTGGCAATCACTTCGCCATTTTTATAGGCTAAATCCCCACGGTAAACCGGATTAGTCAGCCAGCGTCGTCCTGTGGTGACGGAAATTTTCTTGTTATATTTTTGGGCGAGATAGCGGACAGCCCCGCGTAAGGATCCGTAAAGCAGGAAATGTTCAAAAAATTCTTTAATTACTGGGGCTGCCGCGCGATCGAGGGCGTAGCGGTCTTTGCCCCGACGATAGCCAAATGGGGCTTTACCCGGAGGAGGTAGGGCGTTGATGCGATTACGCGCATGACCTTTGCGAATTTGCCGACTATGCTGGGTGGTTTGAATTTGCGCCAGCAGTTGAATTAAGTCTGCACGTTGGGTGAGAGACTGAGATAATTCTGGAATCGATCCAGGGGTTTCGATCGCGACAATTTCTGTCCCCAGGGTTTCTAGTTGATGAATGCGATCGCTTATTTCCGCGATCGAATCCCCTAATTCTTCTAAGCGGTGAATTAATAAATAATCAGCGGGTTCCTCGGTACAGTCGGTAAACAGTTGTTCCAATTGAGTGCGATCGCTTAAATCTTGATACACGCGATCGACCTCCCAGCCCCAGCTATTCGGATCTGGCATTGGTTCTAACAGCGGATCGCTGTACAAATATGCGATAATTTTCATGTTCTACTGTTCATCTTCTGACTTCAAGTACATTTTATTCACTATACTCAAGATAGATCAATAATATGAATCATCAACTCAAGCAAGAACTCAAACAAGAAATCAAGGAAACTTTAAAAACTGCGATCCGCCGTTTCTTTGAGAGAAAACAAAAAAAATTGCCGATAAAAAATGCGACATCTCAAACGTCTAATATCTTAGATATCCTTTTTCCCAAGGAAAGACGCATCCGATTATTGATAGGCGGTTTAGAAACCAGCATGGGGACTGTCTGGGAAGCAATCGCTGTGAAATTAGCTCAAAATAATGGATTTAGTATTATATCTGATAAAATTTTGATGCCCAGCCCATTTCCCGAAGAACTCGCAAAAACTTTAGAAAACTTAATTTCTACTAGAATTAACAGAAAAACTTTTATCTCTACAGAAGACTGTATTACTCAGCTAAAAGAAGTCGCGCAAAAAATAGATAGTGATCGCATAACTTTTGTCAAGCCACCATCAGGTCATGGAGTTGATCTGTATCTTAAGAAAAACAATACTGAATATCTTTTTGACCTAAAATCTCCTCAACCTAATAAAGGAGATTTCCCAAGATATACTAGGCAATTATTAGAATGGTATGCTTATAAATTAGCCCAAAATCCTTCTTTACAATTAGAAGCACGCATTGCTTTTATTTTTAATCCTTTTGACAAAAGTTGGTATGAAGAACAAAAATATAAAATTTCTACTTGTTTAGATATTAATCGTGATATTTATGTGGAAAATGAATTTTGGGATTTTTGCTCTGGTCAACAAAACACTTGGCAAGCTTTAGAAACTCTATTCTACGAACTTAAAGCCGAAAACTTTGATCAAGAATTTGAAGATATTTTCTATCAAAGTACAACGGAATAAAAGTAATATAACTCTGGTAAAATACTGGATTGATTCCCCCAAGCCCCCTTTTTAGGGGGCTTTTGAGAATTTAGCGATAAGTCTAAGATTGACTACTCTATAGACTATTCATTAAATAAAATTCAAAGTTTCCACTAAATTTTTGGCAATATAATAGACAGCCGGAACCGAAACAGCATTGCCAAATTGTTTTTTCGCAATATTGGGGTTTTCATGGCATTGAAACCAATCGGGAAATCCTTGCAGTCGGCAAGCGTCTTGGGCGGTAATCAGCCTAAACTTTTTCGGTTTATAGATTTTTTGTAAAAATAGACGCTTATAGTCTTCGGGATTTTCGGCATGAATAGCCACTGTAGCAATATAGTCTTTTGTCCCCGTAGCGGTCAAAGTAGGAATCATCGCTGAACTGGGCAAAAATACCCGATAAACCCCACCAATTCCTGCACTATTTTTGGAATTCACAAATTCATACTTGGATCCGGCACCATCTCTCACGAGACGTAAGATTTTTTTCTCCACCAGTTGATTTAATTCGGTTTCTTTAAGGCCATCAATTAACTCACGCAAATCCTCAAAAGATAAAGGATTTCCATCCTTTAATCCATATTTCTTCCGGCGGCGGTTCTTCAGAATTGTGACACAAATTAACTTTTCTCTTGCGCTGGTTTTAATTAAATCCCAAGAGTGAATCGTGGTATGACCATTCCGCAAATCGGAAAACACAAAAAAATCATTCATTTCATCATCTTTTTGAAACCGATTGCGCGACGGTGGAATTTGCTCCCCAAACAGTAAATCAGGAGAAACTTTGACTTTTTCGATAATTTCACAGTCTTTAATCTCATCGATAATATCAACCAGCTTGGGCTGACAATCAATCGGTTCAGGAAAAGAGTACCCTTGAGCATTTTCTAAATCATTTCTGATGCCCACGATAAATACTCGTTCTCGACTTTGGGGAACGCCAAAATCATAAGAATTAATGATTTTCCAGCGAACCGAATAGTCGATCGCTTCAAACTGTTGTAATAAATAATCAAAGCTTTGGCGGTTTTTCGGACTGGCTAAACCTCGGACATTTTCAAAAATAAAAGATTTTGGTTGATATTTTGCTAATAAACGCATCACGTCAAACCAAAGCTGTCCTCTGGGGTCATCAAATCCTTTTAATTTTCCGGCGATCGACCAAGGCTGACAGGGAACCCCACCCACAATTAAGTCAAGATTTTCAGGAATTTCTTGGATATTTCTGATATCCCCTAAATCAATTTCATCGGAATTCACATAGCCGATAAAATTTTGCCGATAGACTTTCTGGGCTTCTGGATCGATTTCCGAGTAGCCTACACATTTACCGCCTAATTTTTCTAAAGGAATGCGGAACCCGCCAATTCCCGAAAATAAGTCAATAAACTTAAATTTAACCCCACCCGTCAAAACTTGTAAGAGGTTGGGGTTAAATAGTTCTAACTGTGATTTATTTTGAGTAAGCATCGTTGATTTTTCGCGTCGATCTGAATGTAATTGCCGGGACTTTAGCTGAAGGCAAAACCGCTGTTTAGCTAATGCTAATGATAACATAATTCATTGAGTTAATCAATTCAGGTATCGGCCAGAGGATTGTGAGGAATGCGATCGCACATTTTATCCCCTCCAGATTGCCCTAATTATTCTCAGGATCGAATTAATAAATAATCAGGGTTTTTATTTGATGTAGTCGGTAATGGTTATAATTGCGATTTATACGTTTTGCCTACGTTTTTAATCGGATATATATAAACAGCATCAATCTAGCTTTGATTGTCTAATATCAAAGCCGTGAAAATATTTAGGATTTTTTATTTATTTTAGGATAAAAAGCTAAAGGAAGCGAGAGTTGATGAATATGGTTTTTCATTTTTTTGATGATGTTAGCCAGATTTTATCGTTATCAAGTGATGATTTGAGTATTATAGCTCAAATAGGTATGAAAATCATGGCGATCGCGTCATCAATTTCTCCTCAAAACCAGAGAATGTTGAAAAACACTGTTTAATCTGTCACCTGAAGCCATCCTTGACGGACATTGTAGAGTAGGCGATCGATAATCAGCATTTCTGAGTGACTCAAAGATTCCCCTAACAAGAGATTTTTGATTTTTTGACGGTCAGAAGAAGTTAAGATGGTAGAAAACATCGCTTGACCGTAAAGTTCTTCAAGGGATAGCTTGGACCGATTTTTGGTAAGTGACATAATCTCACGAAGTAATATGGAATTGGGTTGTTTATTACAATGCAAGATTTTCTCAAATTTTACAGTGATCTGATTACTCTGGGATTGTGATCTTGATCCGGCTAAGTGAAGCCAAAAAAACCGAGGTTCTACGCAAGATCCTCAGCGTTTTTACTGAGGTATCTCCGTATAAACTCGGTTGTTTGGTCAGTTTTTTTTGATTTGCAATTTTTTGGCTCGGTTGTCTCGATTCGTCTTAGGGTTGCCGAGATATTTGTTGATCTTGATACATTTGGCGAATGACTAGGGCTGGGTCATACCATTGACCCGCATATTTTAGCCCCCAGTGTAAATGGGGGCCGGTGGTGCGACCTGTCATACCCACTCGACCAATGCGTGCTCCGGCAGGGATCTGTTGGCCTTCACCGATAAAAATGCCGCCAGATCGGTCGATTAAATACGGAACTCCGTTAGATGTTTCTACGGATCCGTCCATGTGGCAATAGATGTGATCCCAATTGCCGGATGAAATCACCAGACCAATGCCACAACGACCATCATCAATCACTTCTACCACCGTACCCGCCCACCAATTACGGACGTAGCTACCCATTGGTGCCGCAATGTCTAATCCTGAGTGAAATTCTTCGGTGTATCCTCCGGTGGGCGATCGCCGATAGCCAAATGGGGAAGTATATTCTTGAAAATTTTCTACTGGAAACGAGGCATTTTGCCACGCGCTGCCCCGGGCAACCTGATAAGTTTCATTCGCCGTAGCCGGTTGCATCATATCAATCCCATTTAAACCCAGGACTGTAAATAAACTGAGCATGGCGATTAACACAACTTGGGTGATGGGACTCCAGCATTTTTGCTTGAGTTGCTTGAGTATTGATCGTAACTTTTGCTTCACAGGTGGATACTCCTCAGATACCGTAATGATTTCCAGATTCGAGCATAGATTCAGATTAAATCAAGTTAAATATTCAGATTAAACATATTTTGATCCTTCAGTGCGTTCTTAAGGGTTTAGTTTAACTCTTTTTGAGTTAACTATCTCCACAGGTACTCTAAAGCTTTATATTTTTTCAGGTGTCTCCTAAACTATCAGGAATTATTCAGATATTTAAAAAAAGCTTTTTGGCGGGAAATTTTTTCTGGATTATAAATATTATAAATATTTAGGATTGATTCTTTTCGGGGTAAATTTCAATGTCTAATGATTTTTGATGTTTTAGCCCTGTCCGGATCGGGAACCTCCTGACTTTCTGTTGCCAGTCTGACAAGATTGGAAGCGATCGGCAGATAATGAACGGATAAATAACATAAAAGCTTCCCTAAGTCAATTTATTTGACAAGTTTTTTTTGTAAATTTTTTTATCAAGTTTGGGGAGTGCGATCGCACCTGTCATCACCTACCAGGTAAAACCCAAGAGTGTGAATCATTTTTGGTTTTAGTGCCAACCGGAATCTAGATTTTAGACCCATGATGGTGGGCAGGGTTTCCAGAACCTTAAAATTTTCGTTAAGATTACCATATTCTTTGGTGGATTTTTTGGTGGACATATCCTCCACTCAACCCCCTTGCTGAACCGATCCCATTAGCTGCAATATTTTTTTGACCTATGTTGACTGACATTTTTTTCTTCAGGTTTCCCTTTGATGCCACTACGGTAGCGGGCGCCAGCTTGTGGGCGCTGTCGTTGTATTTAGGGTTTTATCCCCTAAGTCAGTGGGTGACAGAACAACTCAACCGCTGGTTTAATTTTGCGGAGCGATCGCTCTACACCTCCGAGAAAGAGTTTGAAAGAACTCGCAAAGCCCGAGAGTCACAAAATGCATTCTATGCTTCAGTGTGCAGCATTCTCCCATTTTTTATCGTGGGAGTTTTATGTAATTACGGCATTGAACTCAGTCTGGGATCGAGTTGGGCGATCAGTGTGGGGATGATTAGCTGTATTGGGTCGGGAGTTTATGAACTGGGACGGCGCAATAGTAGCAGTAATTAAGACATTTAAACCTGGTAAATTGCTGGCTTTTAGTCGCAACGATTAATCGGTTAATTCAGAAACCGGGTTCTGCCCATTGTTCCAGAAATCCTGGTTCACCGGGTAACAAATTCGGTTTCTGATTTCCATATTATCTGATTAAATCTTTAGATTAACTACCCTTGAATAGTTATCCATAAAAAATGATAATAGGCAACAGTAAAACGGGCAAAAAAACTAAAATTAAGTAAATAATAGGGATGTAAAGCAAATTTTTGCTAACTAATTATCCCAAACTAATCTCAGGTAAAATCGACGGACGATTGATAGCAATAGCAAAAAATTAAAATCATTTAGTGTATTTATCTAATAAATGATGAATTTTATCAAAACAGATTTAAACCTAAAAGATTGGATAAAAGTTAGAGGAAGTGCAGATGGCAGCCAATCTTTTCTTACCTGGTCGGGTTCAATTTATGGGATAGTTCCCGGAGAACCGACAAAACATTTATTTCAGATATTAGGGATGAGTGTTGCCCGGTTTATTTCTAACCCCGATGAAACTTGGGATTTTACCTCGCGGGAAATCAGTTTATATTTAGACCCGATGACCGGAACCCGCTTAAATCATTGGCAAAACCCCTGGACAGGTGAAATTTTACCCGTGGTTCATGTGGCCAACAATCCAGTCCAGGCAAATTTTAATCTGACAAAACGGTTTCCGGGAATTGTGGCTGGGGATCTCACGACTTTTCTGATTAATTTATTTCCTCAATATCCGAATCCTCTGGCAAAAGATGCGAAATTTGCTCCCTATAGTCCCCAGGCAATTTATCAGTCAACGGAACTGTTTAAATTGACTGTCTCTACGGCTGATATGGAAAATACAGAACTTATTTCTATTCCCAATGTGATGTTAGCTTGGGATAGAATTGGGCCTTGGTTGCCGTGGATGAAAATGGGCGATCGCCCTGGTTATCTGATTTACAGTGCTTGGGGGAAAAAAGTGCCCATTTTTAATAATCTGCCCCAATTGCTGCAAGATGAAATTACCACCCGTGTGCCTTTATATCAAAATGCGCCGATGAAAAAACTGGCTCAAGATAATTGTACTTCTTGGAAGTATTTTTATCAACACTTTGATGCCTATCTGCGGCAAGAAATATTTCCCATTTTTGAACTTGATTCTCCAGAATAAGCAGATGATGACCAGCCGCCAGTAAACTTGGGTGATTGGCGGCTTGTTTAATTGGATTGCGCGATCGCGTGAAGCGGGAGAATTAAGCAATTTGCTTGAACAAATTATGGTTTTTTTAGGGGCTAATTGATTTATCAATAATTGCAGATAGATAACTGCAATTATCTAGAAAAAAATAGCAAAATTAGTCAATGCCTAGTTATTTGAAAAAATTTGAAAAAACTTGCAAAAATTGGGCGCGGGGTCGATCGCATTCTTCATTTATGGCGATTCATGGCGATCGCAGAACCATTCGGGCAATGAATTATCTAAATCATTGCGATCGCTTCCAGGGGTATCAAAAAAATTAATCAAATTGTATTTTTACCAACAGTTAACACTTAAAAATGGTAACATCCTATATCTAATTCAGAATTACCATGAATTCGGGCTGTTTCTTATCCCAACGACCAGCTATATTATTTGTGGTGATGTCACTGAAGCGGAGTTGACTAATGACCACAAGCGCCAATCCCAGACCCTTGCCTACATACACTAACATCCAACCCCGAATCATTGGTTTAACCGGCGGCATCAGCACCGGCAAAACGACCGTTTCTGACTATTTGGCAACCGTTCACCAATTGCCCGTATTTGATGCCGATATTTTTGCTCGCGACGCAGTGAAACTCGGTTCTCCGGTACTCAAGGCGATCTCCAACCGTTACGGCACAGGTATTCTCCTTGACGATGGTAATTTGAATCGAGGACAACTCGGCCATATTATCTTTAGCAACCCTGCGGAACGGCATTGGATTGAGCAACAAATTCATCCTTATGTTCGGCGTCGGTTGCGCGAAGGAATCCAAAAAATCCTCGCACCCAAGCAACCCCCAGCCAAAAATAATGGCAAAATTCAACCAACACCACAAACCCCAATTGTTTTGGTGGTGCCCTTGTTGTTTGAAGCCAAAATGACCGATTTAGTCACGGAAATTTGGGTGGTTTATGCGCCACGGGCTTTAGAAATCGAGCGGTTAATCAAACGAGATGGTCTGGCGGCAGAACAAGCGATCGCCCGCATTGATAGCCAAATGTCCATTGACGAAAAAGCGTCCCTAGCTGACGTGGTACTCGACAACTCATCAACAATGGATCATTTAGTTCAACAAATTGATGCGGCTTTGCTTAAGTCTTCTCGTTAACCCTTGTTAACCGTTGTTAACCCTTGATATTCCGCTATTCGCGAACTCATCTAGCCACGGATTGACATCCGTGGCGCACCTGCGGGGAATATTCATCCCCAGCCACTCATGCCACACTCATACCATGAGAAAATCAACTACAATCGACATTGTAAACAAATGTAAAGATTGATTTCATGGCCAACAGTCAACAGAATCATCCCCCAGAGAATCATCAAAAAACCGCGATCGTCATTGGGGCAGGAATTGGTGGGTTAACCGCAGGTGTACTGTTAGCCAAACGGGGTTATCAAGTGCGAATTTATGACCAGGCGATCGTTCCTGGGGGCTGTGCTTCTACATTCAAACGCCAAGGATTTACCTTTGATGTAGGGGCAACCCAAGTCGCAGGATTAGAACCGGGAGGCATTCATCACCGTATTTTCTCGGAGTTAGAAATTGACCTGCCCGAAGCTACCTACTGCGATCCAGCTTGTGCGGTATTTTTACCCGGAGAAACCGAACCAATTAATATTTGGCGTGACCCGAAAAAATGGCAGGAAGAACGCGATCGCCACTTTCCCGGAAGCCAACCTTTTTGGCAATTAATGGATACATTATTTCAAGCCAGTTGGCAATTTCAAGGCCGCGATCCGGTACTGCCGCCGCGCAATAGTTGGGATATATGGCAATTAGTCAAAGCCTTGCGACCAGACACATTAATTACCGTCCCTTTTACCTTAATGACGGTATTAGATGCCCTGCGATTATTTGGCTTAGAAAAGAATCACCGCTTAAAAACTTTTTTAGATTTACAACTGAAGTTATATTCTCAAGTTGATGCCAATGAAACCGCCTTATTATATGCCGCCACCGCCTTGGGAGTTTCTCAGTCTCCTCAAGGACTGTTTCACCTGAAAGGCAGTATGCAAGTGTTGAGCGATCGCCTAGTTGAAGGCTTAGAAAAATATGGCGGTCAGCTATTTATGCGCCATACAGTCAAAGAAATCAACATCGATCAACATGGGGCATCTAGTGTCGTAATTAGCAACCAGAAAAGCGGGAAAATTTGGACAGAAAAAGCCGATCATATTGTCGCAAATGTGCCGGTACAAAACTTAGTAAAAATGTTAACTTCCGTTGTCCCAGAACATAAAACCAATCCACAGCATCGCTTTTTCCAAAACCTGTATCAAAACCGAGTGGAAAACTTGCCCCCCGCTTCCGGTGCATTTGTGGTTTATTTAGGTGTCACCCAAGAAGCTATTCCCGAAAATTGTCCCCCCCATATGCAATTTCTCTATGAATATGCAGAAGATGGAAAAATCGGCGCAAGGCAAACTATTGGGGAAAATAATTCTCTATTTGTTTCTGTCAGTCACCCTGGGGATGGTCGCGCCCCCGACGGCAAATTTACCATTACCGCGTCTTCTTTTACGGATACAAAACTGTGGCAAAATTGCCATGATTATGCAGCATTAAAACAAGCCTATACGGAAAAAGCAATTCAGCGGTTAGGGCAATATTTTCACCTCAATTCTGACACAATCATTTACCAAGAAGCGGCGACACCGCGCACTTTTGCTCAATATACCGGGCGTTTACATGGAATTGTTGGGGGAGTGGGACAACGGATTCAAACTTTTGGGCCTTTTGGCATTGCCACTCGCACCCCAATTCAGCATTTATGGTTAGTGGGAGACTCTACTCACCCAGGAGAAGGAACTGCTGGGGTGAGTTATTCCGCATTGACCGCAGTGCGACAAATTCAAGAGGAAGATGCCGGGGAAAAAGGAAAATAGACTTCTTGAAAAATTCCAAAAAGCCGATGGCGGTGAATCCGCCATCGGTTGGGGGGATCGACACCTTATGAAAGCACTCTTGTCTAATAATCAGCTATCGGTAGGGTGTTGTTCCGACGGTGACACACCAATACCCCATATATATAGAGTCGTTGCGTAAGTCCTAGATAACATACAGCACCGAAGCGATTTTTTGAGGTATGTTAAGCCAGCCCCTGCGGGGTGGGGGCAATCAACGAAAGTCCCCCATTATCCAAGTGGCTTGGAGAATGGGGGATCGAGATGTATAGCAGAGGAAACTGCTGTCAGACAAAAGTTTTTTTAGCATCGATTTTACCACAAGTCCTTTGGTCAAAAAAAACTCCGCGATCGACGTCCATTGACTTTATATCTATTCATAGCATTTTTATATAGATCGAGGTTAATAGACGCAATGTCAAAACATCAACCAAGAATGTCCCGTCGCAATCTGTTACAATTTAGCTCTGGAATCATTGGTGCCGGAATTCTCAGCCAAACGTTTGGCTCCCAACTCCGAAATCCAGCCCCTGTCGTGGCTCAAAATGATGTGACCCCAGAGGCAGCCCTAGAAAAACTGATGCAGGGAAATGAACGATTTGTCCAAGATAAACGGGAAAACCCCAATCAATCTTTATTCCGACTAGCGGAAGTGGCCGCTAAACAAAAGCCGTTTGCGGCGATTCTTTCTTGTGCGGATTCTCGCGTGCCATCAGAACTTGTGTTTGACCAAGGATTAGGCGATTTATTTGTGGTTCGCGTGGCGGGAAATGTGGCGACTCCAGAAGAAATTGGCAGCTTAGAATTTGGCACGTTAGTCTTAGGCGCAAAAGTCCTATTGGTGATGGGACACGAACGCTGCGGTGCGGTGGATGCGGCGATCCAAGATGCCCAAGTTCCCGGTCAAATTGGCAGCATTTTAGATTCAATTCGCCCCGCTGTCGGTCGGGTGGCCGATAATGTGAGCGATCGCCTTACGGAAGTTTGTAAAGCCAATGTTTTGTTACAAATCGAACGGCTGAATGCTTCTCCAGTGTTGTCTCAGCTTGTTCAAGAAGGCAAACTAAAAATTGCCGGTGCTTATTATGACTTGGATACCGGAGAAGCGACTCTTCTCAGTTAATTCATCTAGCTTTCGGGGTGTGGGGGGTGTGGGGGGTGTGGGGGAAAGTGAAAAGTCGTAGGGGCTTTCTGGCCATTCGCCCGTACAAAAGTCGTAGGGGCTTTCTGGCCATATAGCCTGGCGGATTATGCTTCGCAAGGACGCCCGTACAAAATTCGTAGGGGCTTTCTGGCCATTCGCCCGTACAAAAGAAATATCACTATAGCAGTCCTATATCAGTTGTGGAATTGTAGGGGTAACAGGTTTGGCAAGCGTGAGCTTACCCCTAAACGCGCAGGGGCAACCACCGCCTTAAGGAATTGCCCCCTACAAAAATATTACGATTGAAATAGGACTGCTATATTCACTATTCACTATTCACTATTCACTCTCTCCCCTACCCTCCCTACCCTCCCTACCCTCTCTTCCCCCTACACCCTACACCTCTTACCCTGAGCCTGCCGAAGGGCTACACCCTACACCCTCTATCCTTGATTCTGACAAAGATTGCGATCGCGCTCCATATTATGCGGATGACTGGTCAAATAGTCTTTTAGCCAATGACATCCTTCTAACAACAGTCGTTCTAAAGATAAATTCCAGAGAATCACTCGGTTATCTTGAGACGCTGAAGCAATGGCTTGACTATCGGCACTAAAAGTGAGACTCAATACTGCTGCGGTATGACCTTCTAAAGTGGTTAGCAAATTTCCTTCAGCATCCCAAAGTTTGACGGTTTGATCTTTACTGGCACTGGCGATTAATTGGCCATCTCGACTAAAGCTGACCCAGTAAACTGAGCCTAAATGACCTTCTAAGGTTTTCAGCAAATTTCCTTCCGTATCCCAGAGTTTAATTGTATTATCACTACTGGCGGTGGCGAGGCGATCGCCGGTGGGGGAAAAAGTCACATTCCAGACTTCCCCTTTATGACCATATAAAGTAGTCTGCAAAGTTCCATCCCCTTGCCAAATTTTCACCGTGCGATCGCTGGAAGCAGTGGCAAAGCGATCGCCCTTTGGAGAAAAACTAATTCGATTAATTGCCAATGAATGGCCTTCTATGGACTGAAGTTTTTTCCCATTTAAATCCCAAAACTGGATCAGCCCATCCTCACTCGCGGAAGCAATGGTTTTACCATTGGGACTAAACGAAACGGAGAGAACTCTTGCCCCATGTTCGCCGATAAGTTTGCCAATAATTTTTTGATTAGATTTATCTCCAATCTGCCAAAGTCGCACGGTGCGATCGCCACTCGCGGTAGCAATCAATTTGTTATCGGGAGAAAAACTCACATCCCATACCGCTTGTTGATGTCCGATCAACTGGTGAATTTCTCTGCGATCGCTCACTGACCAGAGTCGCACGGTTTTATCTTCACTCGCGGAAGCCAGGATTTGGCCATCGGGAGAATAAGAAACCGCCAAAACGGGCTGATTATGGGATTTCAGCGCCGGTAATTCCCCACTGGCAAAGGTTTTCCAAAGTTTAATGGTGTTATCACTGCTGGCAGAAGCTAAGATTTGGGTATCCGGGGAAAAACTAACGCTACGGACTACCCCCCTGTGTCCCCCCAGTTCCCGGATTTTAGTGCCGTCACTTTTCCATAAAATTACGGTATTATCCGCACCCGCAGAAGCTAAGATTTTGCCATCGGGACTAAAACTGACTCCCCAGACGCGATCGCGATGGCCGCTTAAAGTTTTCCACAAAGTACCATCAGCCTGCCAAAGTTTCACGGTTTTATCGCCACTAGCGCTGGCGAGAAGCTGTCCATCTGGAGAAAAACTCACACTGGTAACGGCTTCGGTATGACCTCTTAAAGTTTTCCACAAAGTACCTCGATCGCTCCACAATTTGATCGTGTTATCCGCAGAAGTGGAAGCCAGAATTCGCCCACTAGGGCTAAAAGTCACACTGGTGACAGCTTGATCGTGTCCGTTTAAAGTTCTGACCAAAGTTCCGTCTAGCTGCCAAAGTTTAATGGTGGCATCTTGACTGGAGGTAGCAATTAAATCCCCGGTGGGGGAAAAACTCACCCCAGTAACACCTTGGGTATGACCTCGCATCAGGGCGACAGTCTCGCCTTCACGGTTCCAGAGTTTGACGGTTTTGTCAACACTGGCAGAAGCAATTAATTGACCATCGGGACTGACGGCGACTCTAGTAATGGGCTGGTCGTGAGCAAAAATCGTCCGTAAAATTGTGCCTTCACGATGCCAAATTTTAACCGTATTATCGATACTGCCACTGACCAAAATATCTCCTTTTGGGGAAAAACTGACCGTGACCACACTATCTCGATGGGATTGTAAACGGTTGATTTCCGCTGTTTGATGGACTGTTTTATAAAGTTGCTTCACCGTTTCTGCTTGAATATCAGCCGGTGCTGAATTTAAGTTTTGAATTTTGGTCGCCGCTTTCACCCCGGAAATTAATGCTTCTAATTGATTATTAGAAAGTAACAGGGCTTTGGTGGCGGCGTTGGTGGCTTCAATTTCCGCAATTTGCGCCCGTTGGCGGGCTATATTCGCTTCCTTTGCCGCTAAGGACGCTTGTTCGGCGGCGTTTTTTGCCTGTTGCTCCGCTTGTTTAGTAATTTGCGCCTGATGCCATGCGATCGCTGATAAGCCGACAAAAATCATTAGCCCAACGGCGGTTAAATTGCGGGTAAATTGTAGGGTTTTCTTTTCTTTTTCTTTCGCCCTTGCTAACTGATCGGCTAATTCTTTTTCTTGAACCAGTTTTTGATATTTCTTTTGCAACTCTCGGAGTTCTTGTTGAATGTCCGGTTGCTGACGAATAAAGGCGACAAGGTAATCGTGAACTAACTGATAGCGATTGGTGGTGACTTCCGGTAGTTTAAATAATAAACCGGATTTTTCGAGAATTTCTAAAATCGATTCTAACTGTTTAACATTCACCCCAGAGGCAACTAATTCACTAGCTAATTCCCCTAAAGTTTTTAAGGGACGAATTCCATTTTCTTCGGTTAAAAAGTATAACAGTAACCGAGCCGCCCGT
Source organism: Planktothricoides raciborskii GIHE-MW2 (assembly GCF_040564635.1). NCBI lineage: Bacteria > Bacillati > Cyanobacteriota > Cyanophyceae > Oscillatoriales > Oscillatoriaceae > Planktothricoides > Planktothricoides raciborskii. The sequence goes on along the minus strand of NZ_CP159837.1, from coordinate 6,324,018 downwards.
TGGTTTTTGGGGCCACAATCCAAAATTACTTCTTCTAAAAACCGTTCCACCAGCTTTTCTTTTGGTCCATACTGCTCGTATTCCGCCAGAGTTCTAATATTTTGGGCTTGCAGTTGGGCGCCAACCACTTGTAATTCAATGGGTCGCACTTCCCCCAGTTGATCCGCCAAATCATCCACTAGGCGATCTAGTAATTCGGGAGTTAATTTAATTTGGGAACGTTCCATTAACCCATTAATCACATTATAGGAATTTTTCTTACTGAAATTTCCCAAGTAGTAGCGAATATTCTTATTTAAGATATCTTGATTAAAGGTTTCAATGGGACAGAGGCGATCGCACTCTAATAAATAATGTAAGTAGTCTTCTCTTAAAGACAGGATAACTTTGACAAAGGGTAAATGCAAACAATCTCGTAAAAATTCATAAAACTGGTATTTTTCCGCTAAAGTTTTTTTGACAAAGAAAAACTCTTCAAATTGGTCAAAAATCAACACGGTCAGCAAATTGCGATCGGCATTTTGCTGTAATTCTCCCAAAACTCTCCCCCGTTTTTGGGCAAATGTTTCTATCTCATCGGTATTGACTGAATGGGCAACCACAGGGGGAATTGCTCCTACTGCGGTTTTGCCTAACCATTGCAAATCCCGGTATAAAGCAACTTCCAGGGTATTTAACCAATCGGTGTAAACTTGCACCACCAATGGCAAGGGGGTTCGCGCATCGATCGTTTGTTGTCGCAGTTGTGGCACCAGTCCAGCTTGAACCAAAGAACTTTTACCAACTCCAGATGGTCCGTGAATGACGGTGAGTTTATAGTCATTGCGTCCTAAACGACTAATTAAATTGTTGACATCTTGCTCCCGTCCAGAAGCTTTAATTTCTTGGGCTACGGTACTATTCAGAGATATTTGGGAAATGGTGGGGTTGAGGGAATGGCATTGAGAATGCAGCTTTCCGGCACCAATAAAAGCCCGTAAACCTAATTGAGCTTCGATCGCCCGTTGTTCTTGCTTTAAATCATAAGCAGCTAAATAGTCTTCTTGTTCAAAATAAAGCGAACGCAATTCTTTCAGACTATCTAGATAAATTTGCGGATCGTAATCGGGATCTGTACGAGCAATTTTCAGATTATCAATCAGATTGGCGATCGCTAAATCTTGCTGACATAACTTGGCTTGCGATCGGGCTAACAGCAGCGTATATAACCCGCTAATCTGAGGATAATTTTCATCTTTACCAATAATGGTTAATGCTTTATTTGTCCAATTTTTTGCTTTTTTCCATTGCTTTTTTTGTAAGGCAACTTGTGCTAGAAATCCATAACTTTGGGCTAAAAAATAAGGATGACGATCGGACTGGTATAACTTGAGTAATTGTTTCGCTTGCTTGGCCAACGCTGGCCAATCGGACAACCGTTGAAAGACTAATCCCAATTGACCTAAAAACTTGGCGGTTAAATCTTTTCGCCCCGACTCTTCAAGGGCTTCTTTACATTTTTCTAATTCTCGTCGTGCTTGGGTTAAATATTCTTCCCGTTTTGTTTGTTCTATATCTGCTTTTCGGCAAAAAGTTATGCCTCGGTAAAATCTCACCAGTGCATATTCAACCCAGTCTGAAGATGATGCCAGATTGGGCAACATTATGGCCGAGGAATCACCGTCGATCGCGGCAATTGGCACCACCTCTGATGCTTCAACATTGCCCGATAGTTGGGTTTCTTGCCACCAAGCGTTTAAGCTTTCTTGATAGTGAACTAAGGCTCGATCTAAGCGATCGCGCCCATAATCATCTCGTCCCAAAATAAACTGCACTCTAGCATTTAGTCTTGGGGGTAAAATTAACCCGGATGCCTGCAAATCTTTCAGGGCTGCATCTAGTTCCAAACGATAGCGATCGCCCAAAAATTCTTGATTTGAGCGAAACTGCATTGAACCATCTTCTAAGCATACACTTAAAACACGGTCGCTCATTTCTTCCAGCAAGCGAATTAACTCATTATGGCTTAAGATTAGCTCAGAACTGGTTGCCCAACTATGAAAATCCGGCGCTTTTTGAATTAAAACTTTCAGTACCGGGTCATTTACCCACAAAACCAGCACAAAAGGAAAATTCTTTCTAAACTCATCGCGAACTTGGTTGGTAGCTGTCACCAGCCCATCAAGATTTTCTAACAATTCCAACCCAAACACCATAAAAGCATGAGGCATGGTTTTACCGAGTCCCTCGGCAATGGTTTGATAGAGAGTTTGTGTGGATGGCATCAAGGAAATAGTGCGAATTTCTAACTCTGGGAATTCTTGCAGTTTTTCCAACAGGCGATCGCGCAATAACTGATAGTTACAGCGCACCAAAATCAGGGAAAACTCCCCACCGGAAAAGGATATCGCCCTGCGAAGCATCTTCAGGGTTCCTTGATTGCGTTTTTCTGAATTGCCAGGGGATTGGTGGTGCATAGGTAAGGTTTGGGGGTGGGGGACAAGGGGGATACAAGGGGGAGGGGGCAGACTGTCATCGTCAACGCTCAACGCTCAACGCTCAACTATCAACGCTCAACGCTCAACGCTCAACGAGCAACTATCAACAAGCAACTATCAACAAGCAACTATCAACAAGCAAAGGTCAACGCTCAACAAGCAACTATCAACTATCACTAATAAAATAACATAGGATTAATATCGAACCAACGACCAGAATTGCCAACGCGATATTCAAATACTGACATATTGCGTAACAGTCTTTGATAGTTACTTTCACCTCGGACTTGTTTCGTTTGGGCGACTTCTCGCAATAATTCCCAATCACCGGGTTGAATAGCTAAACTCAATTCAGCGGCGCGTTCTGAAATCACCATTTCGATTAAACTTCTGGGAAATGGAGGGTCCTCACTTTGTAAACAGCGATAAATTAATCCTAATAAATTTCTAATATGTCCACCACTGATGCGACAGAGGCGATCTAGAGTTTCTGGTGTATCGACAATTTCCGTGATTAAACTCAGTTGGGCGGCAGAGTCCAGGTCAGGAAATGCTCTAGCTAACACAGTCTGACGCAAGAGGCTTAAGCCTTGTTGGCATTCTTCTCCCGATCGCAAATGGACGGGCACCATCGGCAAAACTTTTGGTGCCACCCCACCCCCTAGACGATTTTTCAAGAATTCCGAAGATGAGGAAAAAATTAAAGAAAGGGGAATGGTATAAACTAAATGACAGTTAAGTTTTCGCAGTTGTTCGCCGCGATCAACAAATAAATATTCTGGCTGCGATCGCCCGGACGCCACAGGTTTATTATCGACCCGATCCAAGTTATCCACAATCACCACTAATCCTTTTTTTCCCTGTTGCTTCAACTGGGTGGTTGCCGGATGAATAATTTCCGTATTAATTGAGTTTAAAATTCCACTGGTACGCGGCTCTAAATATTGGCGTAATTGCGTGCGGAGTTTGGGACTTTCTTTAGATTGGGCAGTAATTTGCCCAATAACTAAGTCAAAGTCTAATCCGTTGAAAAATTCCAGAGAGTTGGGTAAAAGATGGTAGAGTTCGGTAAATAGGTTTTGGAAATAAGCAGATTGCGTATAAATGGATTTGCTTTTGATATTTTCACTGACTTTATGGGCGATCGCCAATAAAATATCCGTCAGATCCACATCAGCCATTTCTAAATCTTCTGACGACTCAAAATACACCACATAAAATCCGTTTTCTTCTAAATTTTGTTTCAGCTTTAACAATTCCGTGGACTTGCCACAGCCAATATGCCCAGTAAATAGCTGACAAGTAGGATCGTCGGGAGATAAGCGGACGATCGTCCGGCTTAGTTCTTCAATAATCTTGCCACCGCGTACTGAAGATAAATCAATATAATAGCGTCGTTGTTCGGGATGACCAAATACCAGAGTTTTACTCGGATTACAAGCATGATAAAATTGACGTAAGTTAAGGTTCATTTTTTCCAAATCTCAGATTTTATAACTTAACATATTTTTACGTAAAATATGCTTATAGCTATAGACGGTTACATTAGTTATTTGGTTTAAATATTTACTTATTTTATTATAATATTTTGATTATTTATCCCAAAAAAAATATATCTAGGCAGATAATCATGGCAATAATAATTTTTATCTTTTTGCCTGGAATATATGCTATGGCATGATTTAGCCGGGGTATTAGATTTATTAGCTGTAAACGACTCGATAATTATTGGGTAAAGAACATTGAATATTTGCGGGTTAATTTTAAAAAAAATTATCGGAAAAGTAATAATCTATAAAAAAATAAAAAATAGCCATCAGCACCGATTGTCCTGGAATTACGAGGAATTAATGCACTCATTTTCCGATCGCCGAAAACAATCTCACTTATTTTTCCGGTTTTTTTGTGCGTTTATTAATCTTTTTTGCTGTCAGAACAAATTCCATACAGCAGACAATCTTCACTCACTTCACCTCTAGCTGAGACTTGCCACGTTTCCAGATTCCGGGAATTCTGGGAGCGCATCATCTCTTGATTTAACCCGTTGAGGGGATGATTGGTTGGAAATTTTGGCATATGCAAATCATCCCAGGCTAGGATCGGTTTCATTGCCAAATTTACGGTTCCTATCACCCATAAGCAAAGAATTATTCCACGGAAACATTTACCCTTCATTAAAAACACCTCCTAAAGCTTCTAGACCCTCGTGGCGATCGCTTGACAATCGGCAACCGAATTTTACTTTAACGATCATCTCAGTAATCTGCCGAATATTGCCGAATATTTTGTCGTCAGAATAAAAGACCAGGCGATCGCGGAAATAGTTTCTCCGGTTGCGTTGGCTCACCGAGCAAAAATCAAGGGCTTTTGACCAGTTAACCGTTGTTGTTACAAGTTGAACCGCCAACTTTCGACACCCTCTAATTGTTTCTTCACCACTTACCGGATTCGCTCCGGTAAATTACTTTACTAGAATTTGTGTTCTGCAACTTGTAACGGTTAATTTTTTATATTTGGTTGCTAGTTACTTATTTATTATAACCTATTGGTTGGTTGAGGACTTTTCGGCAAGGGAAAGATGGGAGCCACTCCTGGGCTAACCTCCGCCCCGCCGATCAATGTATTTTTATGTAGATTTTTATGTAGATTTTCATGTAGAGGACTGGAGAAGCGATCGAGGTGACTAAATTCCAGATAATTACCAGATAATTAAATTAAATTCTCTGGGTATTGTCGGGTGGGGAAAGTATGGTCTAATGTCCGGCTAATGTCCGGCTAATTTCCCTATAGTTCCATCGCGGGCTTCCAGGGCATTTGATATAATTAGTCAAAAGGTGATTTCAGGATAAATCATCTTTGGCGGCAGATCGGGAAATTCAAGAATTATGATCAATTTCAATATCGATAACCCCAAAAAATCAGGTAATCCAGAATGCGTCAATCAGGGGAATGCTCCAACATTGCCGGATCTGACCTTTGTGATAGATGTTTTGCCATCAGGGGACTTTCTCTTTGTCAGGGTTAACTCACGGTATGAAACGGTGATGGGAAAGTCTAAAGAAATGATTTCAGGCAAAACCCTGAGTCAGGTCTTTCCAGAGGCGATCGCCCAAAAGATCGCGGCTAATTTTAATTATTGTATCGAGTTAAATCAGAGTATTGCTTATGAAGAATATTGGCCGGTTGAAGGGGAAAAAAATTTATGGATTACTACCTTAGTTCCTTTGATAAATGAAGCTTCAGCAGCCAGCCAAAATCAGGGAGAAAAAGATCAGATAGATAGAGGCGATCGCGCCGTTATTATCCCGGAAAATGACAATACTCCAGACTTAATTTATCGCCTGGTTGGTGTCAGTATTAACCTCACCGAATGTCAAAACAATCAAAAGTTATCAATTTCTCCCGAACCCCCCTGTTTTGAAGAGATAGAAAATAACCTGATTCAAACTCAAACTCCCTTGGAAGCAGCACTGAAAAATTCGGCCATTGCCGTTTTTCAGCAGGATCGACAGTTGCGTTACACCTGGGTTTATAATCCCCATGATATTAATGCTGAAGCGGTTTTAGGGAAAACCGATCTAGAACTGCTGCCCCCTGAAGATGCTCTGCATTTGGTTGAGATTAAACAGCGCGTGTTAGACACGGGTATCAGCCATCGAGAAGAAGTGAATGTAACCATGCAAGGGGAAGTTAATTTCTACGATCTCACCGTCGATCCTTTATATGACAGCAGCAGAAATCTCATCGGGGTGACTTGTGCCACCATGAATATTACCGAACGCAAGCGATCGGAACTTGCCCTTAAACAAGCTTATCAGCGATTAAAATGTTATCTGGATAATACTCCGTTAGCGGTAATTGAATTTACCGGATATTTTCAATTACAAAAATGGTCTAAAACCGCAGAAAAAATATTTGGTTGGACGGCAGAAGAACTCGTAGGCAAGTATTTGAAAGATTGGCAGTTTATTCAACCTCAAGATATGAAGCTAATTCATCAAAAAATTTATAAATTAGTCAAAAAAGGGGAGACGGTAAATTTTATTTGCCATCACCATTACACCAAGGAGGGATCGCTGCGATCTTGTGAATGGTATAATTCTACTCTGAGAGATGAGTCAGGAAATGTGATTGCGATTCTCTCGCTTATTCAAGATGTGACTTATCGGATAAGTCTAGAAAAAAAACTCAAAAAATCTTTAAAAAAAATCAAAATAAAAACCAAAAAAATAGAAAATCAAAAAATTAATGTAAATTTAAACACCATAACTAAGCAAACACTCCAAGAAATATTTTTCCGAACTCAAGCCCATGATTTAGTGCAAAAAATTGCCGATACAACACCTCAATTGCTTTATATTTTTAACGTAATTTTACAGCATAATATCTATGCCACCTCGCGGCATCGAGAATTTTTTGGTTGTTCACCGGAAGAAATTCAACGTCAGGGATTCGCATTTTTTGTGGAAAGATTACATCCTGACGATATGGAAAAAATGACGGCACTTTCAGAAAGATTGGCTAAAGCCAAAGATGGAGAAGTCTTAGAAAATGAGTTTAGAGTTAAAAATGCCCACGGAGAATGGCGGTGGCTGCATACTTGGGATGTAATTTTAAGCCGGACTCCAGATGGTTTGCCAGAAACAATGCTGGGGACAGCGGTTGATATCAGCGATCGCAAACAAACCGAAGAGACATTACAATTCCAAGCCCAATTACTCAACAATGTCCGCGAGTCAATTGTCGTCACGGATTTAATGGGCTATATTATTTATTGGAGTCCAGCATCAACAACTCTCTACGGTTATACTCCCGAAGAAGTGATGGGGAAACGGGTGACTTTTATTGTCGAACCCCATGAAGCAGCGGAAGAAGAAGCCAGAATTCAGCAAGTCACGGAAACAGGCTACTGGTCGGGGCAGTATTGGCAAAAACGGAAAGATGGTTCATCTTTCTGGGCGAATACTTCTCTTTCTCTGGCCAAAGATCGCCTGGGAAAACCTTTTGCTTTGATCGGGGTAGATCGGGATATTACCGCACTGAAACAAGCACAAGAACAACTCTATCAACGAGAACAAGAATTTAAAGCTTTAGTGGAAAATTCCCCAGATATAATTGCCCGGTTCGATCGCCAATTTCGCCATGTTTATGTCAACCCAGCGGTGGAACGGGTCACGGGAATATACCCGGAAATATTTATCGGTAAAACTAATGAAGAGTTGGGAATGTCCCCAGACCTTCTATTAGTCTGGAATCAAACCATTGGACGAGTATTTGATACCGGCGAAGATCAACTAATCGAATTTGAATTTTCCACCAGCAGGGGAGTGAAAACCTATCAGTCTCATTTAGTGCCTGAATATGGCCGGGATGGTTCGGTAGAATTTGTCATGGCTCTTAGTCGCGATATTACGGAACTCAAACAGGTGAAAGAGGAGTTGCGTTCTTCTAGGGACTTTCTCGATGCAGTTTTAGAAACGGCCAATGAAGGAATTACCGTGAGTAACCAGCAGGGTCAGTTTATTATTTACAATCATAAAATGCAGGAAATTACCGGCTATTCCAAAGAAGAAGCGGAGCACACTGATTATTTTAGTTGGATTTATGCCGATTCTCTACACCGGACTCAGGCGTTGGCCGCCAGAAACGCTGCCTTCCGAGGCAAAAACATCAGTAATCAAGATTGGCAGATTTTACATAAAGATGGATCGACACGGACGGTGCTGATTTCCACCAAACTTTTGACCTACGATCGACAGAAATGGTTGATTTCTATGGTCAGAGATATTAGCGATCGCTATCGGGCTGAGGAAGCATTGCGCCAAAGTGAGGAAAAATATCGCGTCCTGGTGGAAACATTGCCTTATGGGATTAGAGAAATTGACTTAACCGGTCGAATTACATTGATCAATTCAGCGGGTTTACAAATGTTGGGTTATCAACTCAATGAACTCCAGGGAAAATCTATTTGGTCTTTAGCTGCCGGAGAATCACAACCAGAACATTTAGCCACATATTTTAGGAATTTGATCAACCACAAATTGCCCCCCAGTATCTACACCACTCAGCATCGTCGCAAAGATGGCAGTATTATTGATGTAGAAGTAGCTTGGAACTATCGACTGGATCGTTCTGGGGAAGTGATTGGTTTCGTCTCCGTGATTACGGATATTACTGCCCGCAAGCAAGCGGAACAGCAATTACAAGCGTCTTTGCAAGAAAAAGAACTGCTGCTCAAGGAAGTTCACCATCGGGTGAAAAATAATTTGCAGGTAATTTCCAGCATTTTTTCCTTGCAGTCTATGTATATTCAAGACCCGCAAATCTTGTCGATTCTTGCCGAAAGCCAAAATCGGATCCGTTCAATGGCGCTGATCCATGAAAAGCTCTATCAATCTAATAATCTGGCTAAGGTTGATTTTGCGGATTACTTAAAAAGTTTAACCCGAAATTTATTTGATTCTTATAATGTGAGTCCCAATTTGATTGGCCTGAATTTGCAGGTGAACAATGTGGATCTCAATTTGGATACCGCGATCGC